>JAICRZ010000146.1 GCA_025937135.1 Thermoleophilaceae bacterium | reverse complement strand
GCCGCCCTACGACTTCACCCTGGCGCCCACGCCGCCGCCCGACATCGACGTGGAGAGGTGGAACGCGTCGCTCGACATGCTCGAGCAGTGGGGGCCGAAGCGGCTCTGCCTCACGCACTTCGGCGAGGTCGACACGGTGGGCGAGCAGATCGAGCGCGTGCGCGCGTGGCTGCGCGACTGGGGACCGAAGGCGCGCGACCTCGAGAAGGCTGAGTTCTGCCGCGCCGTCGTGGAGCTCATGCACGCCCAGGACGACGAGATCGGCGAACGCCTCGAGCAGGCGGCGCCGCCCGACCAGCTCTGGCTCGGACTCGACCGCTACTGGCGCAAGAAGGCCGAGCGGGAGGCGGCGGCGTGAGCGAGAGCGGCACGATCGAGCTCCCGCGCGTGGGCGACCCCGGCAGCGGCCTCGGCGACGCGTGGCGGGTGATCGTGCTGAACGACAACCACAACACCTTCGACGGCGTGGCGCACACGCTGTCGCGGGTGATCCCCGGCGTGAGCCTCGACGACGGCTACAGGATCGCGGACACGATCCACAACTCCGGGCAGGCGATCGTCTGGTCCGGCCCCAAGGAGCCGGCCGAGTTCTACTGGGAGCAGCTCAACGACGCGGGGCTGACGATGGCGCCGCTCGAACAGGGCTAGACGACGGTGGGGCGCTCGGTCTGCGTCGCGATCCCGGTCAAGGACGGGGCGGACTACCTGGGCGCGGCGATCGAGAGCGTCCTGGCCCAGGAGGGCGTCGAGCTCGCCGTGCGCGTCCGGGACAACGGCTCCGCCGACGACTCGGTTGCGATCGCGGAGCGCTACGCCGCGGCGGACCCGCGCGTGAGCGTCGCGGTCAACGAGACGGACGTCGGCTACTACGGCAGCCTGAACCGCGTCCTCGCCGAGACCGATGCGGAGTTCTACGTCCCGTTCGCCGCCGACGACGTGATGTACCCGGGCAACCTCGCTCCGAAGGTGGACGCGCTTCAGGACCCATCGATCGCCTTCGCGCACGCGCGCGCCGAGCTGATCGACGCGCACGGCAACCCGATCGGCGAGTGGCCGGACCTGGGCGGCATCCCGCCTCTCACCGCGGCGCCCGATTACGTCCGCCACGTGCTTCCGCTGAACGCCGTGCACACCCAGGCCACCGTGATCCGCAGCGACGCGCTGCGGTCGCTCGGGGGCTTCGACGGGCGCCCCGTCTACTGCTCCGACTGGCTCGCCTACATCCGTCTGTCGATGCGCGGCGCCGTCGCGACGTTCCAGGAGCGCACGATCGGCAACCGCGTCCACGGCGCGTCGGGGAGCTCGACGCTCACGACCTCCGGGATCAACGGGCGCGACGTCCCGGCCACGCTCGACCACGTCTTCGGCGACCCCGCCATGCCCGGCGAGCTTCAGGCGCAGCGCGACGAGCTGGCGGCGCGAGCGCTCGTGGCCATCGGCGGCCAGCTCAGCGATGCGGGCCGGCGGCGCGTGGCCGAGGGGTTCGCCGGCTACATGCTGATCAGCCGCGCGTTCACGCGCACGCCGTTCGATCCGGCGCTCTACGCGCACTACCACTCGCTGGTGGCCACCGCCGGGCTGGTCCCGCCGCCGCGGCAGTTCGAGGCGGCGGCCGCGGCGCCGGCCGGTCCGGAGGAAGCCGGCGCGCTCGCGCGGACCGCCGCCGGCTTCGGCCCGCTGATGGAGCGGCTCCACATCGCGGTGGAGCCGGAGCGGCTCGACGCCACGATGCAGCTGCTCGACCCGGTCTTCGGGGACGGCCACCTCGACGTCGTGCTGGTGCCGGCCGACGCCCCGGCGCAGGTCATCGAGCCCGGCCGCCTGGCGCTCGCGCGCTGGGGCTCGCCGTTCGTCGCCCTCGCGGAGGGACTCGGCGTGCCCGTACACCCCTGGGACGTCCCGAACCCGTTCGACGAGGAGCCCGACTTCGCGCGCTGGCAGATGCTGGAGGCTGAGAGCGCGCTCGTCTGAGCGCTACGCGCCCGGCCTGGTGGCCGTGGTGCTGTAGCCCAACGGGAAGATGTGGCGCACGTCGAGCGGCGCGAAACCCTGCACGACGTCGGCCATCTGGCGCATCGCGTCGGCTGCCACGTCGCGCTGCGGGTCGAGCCCGTCGCGGGCGCGCCCCATCACGTGGTTGGTGTTGCGCATGAGCTGCGCGAGCGTGGTGAAGCAGTCGTTGCGCGCGTGCGGGTCCACGTCGGCGAAGCCGGCGCTCTCGAGCAGGTGGCGGATGCCGTGCGAGGTGTAGCGATAGAAGTCCCACGGCTCCTCGTGCAGCTCCCACGCCAGCGGGAGCGTGATGTAGAGCCGGCCGCCCGGCTTGAGGACGCGGAAGAACTCCGCGATCACCTTGCGCGGCTCGGGCACGTGCTCGAGCACCTGGGTGTTGATGACGGCGTCGAAGGAGGCGTCCTCCACCGGGAGGTCGTCCGCGGGGGCCACGATGTCCACCTGGCGGGCGCCCGGGTGCACCGAGTTGGCCCAGTCGGTGGTCACGTACTCGACGTGCGGGAAGAGCTCGCGGTAGGGCTGCTCGCCGGCGCCCACATCGAGCACGCGCGCGCCGGGCTGGAGCTCGTCGGAGGTGCGGATCAGGAAGTCGAGGATCGTCTGGCGCTCGGGCGCGCACTCGTCGACGAACGCGCGCAGCTCGGGCGAGATCTCGGCGGGGCGCCGCTGGGCCCTCGGGAGGAGGGCGCGCAGGCCCTCGCCGTCGAACGTGCGCAGCTGCGCGTAGGGCTCGTCGAGCGTGCGCCGCGTGAGCACTCCGTGCACGCCTGAGGCGATCGTTCGCTCGACGTCGCTCGACGCCGGCACGGCAATCGCCAGCATGTCGGCTGCGCCGGGCTCGTCCGCTCCGGCGCGCGCGAGCGCCGGGCCGAGCCGCTCGGCGACCTCGTCCTCGGTGCTGTCCGGGGCGTAGATGACGAGGGTGACCGGGTCCTCGCCGCCGAACGTGCTGCAGAAGACACCGAGCAGTTCGTCATCTGCGCTCAGCTCGTCCGCGAACGCGAGCACCGCGTGCTCCTTCGCGCCGTCGATCCGCGTCGGCGCGGCCGGAGCCGGCGTGGCGGGCGCGGTCGCCGGCTTGAACGGCGCGCTGCCGAGCAGGCGGTCGTAACAGTCGAGCAGGCGCGGCACCACGACCTCGGGGTCGAAGATCTCGCGGACGCGAGCGGCGGCGCGCGGTCCCGCAGCAGCTATCCACTCGGGGTCGGCGAGCGCCTGTCCGGCGCGCTCGGCGAACGACGCCGGGTCGTCGACCGGGAGCGCCAGCAGGCCGTTCTCGGGCTCGACCCAGTTGGCGATGCCCACGCGCTCGCCGGTGATCACGGGCACGCCGGTGGACAGCGCCTCCAGCACCACGAGTGGGGAGTTGTCGAAGCGCGACGGCAGGATCGCGGCGTCGGCCTGCTCGAGCAGCGCGCGGACGCCGGCGGCGTCGACGTGGTCCAGGTACTGCGGCTGCACGCCCAGCTGCACCTGTAGCGGGTCGAGGACGTTCCGGCGGTAGCCGCCGTTGTCCTTGCCGGCCAGGATCAGCTCGACGTTCATGCCCGCGTCGCGCGCGGCCGCCGCGGTGAGCAGCGCCAGCTCGGGGTTCTTCCGCTCCTCGAGGCGGCCGAAGAAGAGAAGGTTGCGGTTGCGGCCGTCCGGGATGCGCTCGGGTCGCGCCGGGAAGCCGACGGTGTCGAAGAGGTACGGCATCAGCTCGGCGTCCGGCAGCGGCGCCTCGGCCACATCGCGCGTCGCGTCGAGCACGAGCTGGCTGGGCGCCAGCAGCAGGTCCGCGCGCCGCAGCGCCTGGATCTCCAGCGCGTGCCAGGCATGGTCGGCCGGCGACATGACGTGCGTGGGGTTGTGCTTCCAGGCGGTCGCCATCACCGAGTGGAGCCATACGACCAGCTTGGTGTCGGGACGCGTGCGGACCTGGAGCGCCTCGCCGCGGTAGTCGGGGGCCTCGACGACGTCGAAGCCGACCGACGCGTCGAGCTCTGAGAACTTGGCGGCGGCGGCCAGGCTCCACGCGCCGATCTCGAACCAGTACAGGTCGGCGGGGACCGCGAGGCCGGGCTCGGGGATCTCGTGGACGGTCGCGCCGCCGTCGTCGCGCACGTTCGGCTCGCCCGAGGCTGACTTCGTGATCACGTGCACCTCGACTCCGGCGCGGGCGAGCATGCGGGCCTGCATCCCGACGGCGCGCGAGATGCCGCCGGGAACGTCCGGCGGGTAGTCCTTCGTGATCAGGCAGACGCGACGCGCCAAGGGGAGGGCTCCTTGTCGAGGTGAGCCGAGGGCACGGCTCGAAACGGATCACCCATCTCATCGGCCGTCGGAGATTCCGCTTTAGCGCAGGGCTAAAGGGCCTCTCGAGCGCCGCCGATCACGGTGATGTGAGCGTCCCGCGGGTATCCGTCGTCATCCCCTGCTTCAACCACGCGCGGCACCTGCCGGAAACCGTGGAGTCGCTCGTCGCCCAGACCTTCGAGGCGCTCGAGGTCGTGATCGTCGACGACGGCAGCACCGACGACTCCGCGGCCGTCGCCGAGCGGCTGATCGCGGCTCACCCGGAGCGCTCGCTCCGGCTGATGCGCCAGCCGAACTCCGGCCACCCGGCGGTGGCGCGCAACAACGGCATCGCGTCGAGCGAGGCCGAGTACCTGCTCTGCCTCGACGCCGACGACAGGCTCCCGCCCGAGTGGATCGAGCGCTGCGTCGCGGCCCTCGACGCGCGCCCGGAGTGCGGCGTCGCCTACACCGACCAGCAGGACTTCGGCGCATCGAGCCAGTACCACGCGGTGGCCGAGTACAGCTTCCCCGAGCAGACCCACAAGAACTGGTTCGGCATCTGCTCGCTGTTCCGCCGCACCGCCTGGGAGGCGGTCGGCGGCTGGGACGAGAGCATCGAGCTCTCCGAGGACTGGGACTTCTGGATCGGCTGCGGCTACCGCGGCTTCGAGGCGGTGAAGGTGCACGGCACCGCCTGGCTCTACCGCACGAGCGACGACGGGCGCTTTGCCCAACTCGACCTCGCGGCCGACCAGCGCGTGAAGGCCAAGCTCGTGCTCAAGCGCCCGCAGCTCTACACGCCGCTCCAGCGTGCCTGGGCGCGTGGCGTGCTGGCCGGGGACGGCGTGGCGCTGGGCGTCCCGCACCACTTCGGGATCATCCCGCACCCCGCGACGCCGGCTCTCGAGCTTCTGGCGGAGCCGATCGCCGACGTGCGCTCGTTCGCGACGCTGGCGTTCGCCAGCGAGCTGGTCGAGCAGCCCGAGCTCCTGCGGCGCTACGCGGGTGAGTTCCGCCCCGACGACGACGCGACGCTCGTGATCTACGCCCCCGACGGGGACGCGGACGACGCGTTCGCTCGGCTCGAGGCGCTGACCGCGGAGATCGGCGCCGACATGCTGCTGTTCGCCGAGCCGCTCAGGACCGGCAAGCCGGCGGTGGACGCGACCGTGGACGCCGTCCTGTCGGCCAGCGACCGCGCGGTGGCGGCACCGCATTACGACGAGCGCTCGATCGCCGAGCTCCGGCGCCTCGCGGACGCCCGGCTGGCGCGCCCGTTCAGCGGCCAGGGCTGAGCGCCGCGGCGGTCTGGCGAATCTGCTCGCCGAGCCCCAGCGGCTCGATCCCGTAACGCGCCAGCAGTTCGCGCCACGCCACCGGGTCACCGACGTACTGATCCGCCGGCAGCGCTGGATCGAACTCGGGCCGGCGGATCTCCAGATCGGCGCGTCCGAGCGCGGCCCGCACGCGCTCCGCCAGCTCGCCGACCTCCACGACCTCTTCCCCGACGGCCTCGAACAGCAGCGGTGAGGCGACCTCCGGGTCCGTGAGCGCCGCGACTCCGACCGACAGGAGATCGGCGGCCGCGACGAAGGAGCGGCGCACCGGGCCGCGCGCGCGGACCTCGAGCGGCTCGCCCGCGAGCGCGTCGAGCACGAGACTTCCCAGCGCGTAGTCGCGCGGCGCCGTCATCCCCTCGCCCGAGACGTTGAAGACCCGGGCGATGACGAGCGGGACGGCGGCCGCCGTGCAGGCCCGGCTGAAGATCTGCTCGTCGAGGCGCTTCTGCTCCCCGTAGGCGCCGCCCGCGTGCACGGCGCCGGAGGACGGCAGCAGCAGGCCGGCGGGCGCAGCATCGGCCATGGCGCCGAGCAAAAGCGCGCGGATCGCCGCGTTCTCGCGCTCGTAGTCCGGACCCTGGCCTCGCGTCCGGAAGGCGAAGTGCAGCACCAGCGCGCCGCCCACGCCGTCGCCGGGCAGCGCGGCGAGCGCGCGCAGCGGGCCGCGCGTCCGGCTGGCGTACGCGCGGACGCGGCTCTCGAATTGCTCGGGGGGCAGGGCGCGCTCGAGCAGTCGCAGCGTCGCTCCGCCGAGCCAGCCGGAGGCGCCTGTGACCACGATCGGCTCGTCGCCGTCGCGCAGCCGCTGCGCGATCGGCTCGGCCAGGCGCGGCAGCGGCGTCGTCAAGGTCAGGCGGCGGTTCCGACGGCGCGGAGCGCCGGCCCCGGGCGCGACTCCGTCGCGTTCGCCTGATGCCAGGCGACGGTCCGGCGAATCGCCTCGTCCAGCCCGACCGTCTCCTCGACGCCGAGCTCGGCGCGGGCGAGGGACGTGTCGGGCACGAAGCGCGACGGCGCGCTCGGGCGCTGGCCGCGGCCGCCGTCCTCGATGCCGACGCTCGTTGCGAACTGCCCGGCGATGCGCGTGGCCAGCTCGCGAAGCGTGACCGCGGCCGAGCTGCCGACGTTGTAGGTCTGCCCGCTGCGGCCCCTGACGAGCGCGGTGAGCATCCAGACGGCCATGTCGGTGGGATACATGTAGCTGCGGACGGTGTCGCCGCTCCCGAGGATCCGAATCGGGCCGCCGTGGAGCGAGTCCTGAAGGAAGTTGTTCACGGCCCACGGGGCGGTGAGCGCCTGATGCGGACCGATGAACGCGAAAGGCCTGACCGTCACGACGGGCACGCGATGCTGGCTGCGGTAGGCGGCCGCGATGGTCTCGCCGGTGCGCTTGGCCTGCGGGTAGGTGGACAGCACGCCGGTGAAGTCGACGGCGCCGCGGTGGTCCTCGCCGATCTCCGGCAGGTCCAGCGGCTGAGGCCCGTAGACGAGCCCGGAGGAGACGTGCAGGAAGCGCTCGAGCCGCTCGAGGCGCGATGCCGCCCAGAGCACCGCCTCGGTTCCGTGGACGAAGGTCTGGAGGGTGCGAACCGGGTCGCTCGCGTGGATCCGGTTGTCCGGGGTGCCGGCGGCGTGCACCACGAAGCGGGTGTCGCGCGGGAACTCGGCGAAGTCGCGCACGTCGCGCTCGTGGATGGTCACCTCGGGCCGGGCGGCGAGCCGTGCGGGCGGCGCATGGCGCGCGACGAGGTCGATGCGAGTCGCGAAGCCGTGCGCGTCGTTGAGGTGGAGGAGGGCCTCGGCGAGCCAGGTGCCCACGAAGCCCGTGCCGCCGGTGATCGTCACGCGCTCATCGCGCAAGGGGGCGAGCGCCTCGACGGTCGAGGGGCCGATCGCCGCCGCGAGTTCCCGCTCGGTCGTCACGACGACTCCCCGGCGAGGTCGGACGCGACCTCGAGGATCAGGTCCTCCTGGCCGGCCACGACGCCGCGGCGTCCCAGCTCGAAGAAGACGTCGCGCGGGTCGACGCCGAACTCCGCCGCCACGCGCTTGACCGGGCCGGCGTAGCCGGAGAACACGCCCGAGAGGCCGCTCACGACGCTCACCGAGTCGATCGTCGGGATCTTCGGCATCAGCTCGCGCTCGGCCACGTCCGCGGCGT
>JAICRZ010000190.1 GCA_025937135.1 Thermoleophilaceae bacterium | reverse complement strand
GAGGACAGCGCGAGCAGGTCCATGCCGTTCGAGATCGAGCCGATCAGGATCGCGCCGAGGAGCGCCGACCAGACAGTGCCGCGCCCGCCGAACAGCGAGGTGCCCGCCACCACCGGGCCCGCGATCGCCAGCAGCAGGAAGTCGCTGCCGCCGGACGACTGGTTCACGGCGAGCAGGCGCGACGCGGCCAGGATGCCGCCGCAGGCAGCCATCACCGAGCTGAGCACGATGACCGTCATGCGCACCTTCACGATTGCGATGCCCGCGCGCCGTGCCGCCTCGGCGTTGCCGCCGACCGCATAGATGTGGCGGCCGAAGCGCGTGCGCGTGGTGATGAACGCGAAGATCGCCACGAAGCCGACCAGGATCAGGACGGCGTACGGCAGCCCGCGGTCCTGGTTGAGCACGTAGATGGCCGCCACCACCGCGATCGCCACGAGCACCGCGCGCGCGCCGAACGCGAACGGATCCTGGACGGCGAGGCCGGCAGCCGTTCGCCTGCGTCTGCGCCAGAGTGCCGCCGCGACGTAGCCGGCGATGGCCACGATCGCGATGACCCAGCCGACGCTGTCGCTGAAGAACTTGCTCGTGAGGTCGACGATGAAGCCCGACTGGAGGTTGATCGTCCCGGTGTCGCCGAGTACCTGGAGCTGAAGGCCCTGCCAGCCGATCAGGCCTGCCAGCGTGACCACGAACGACGGGATCTGGAAGAAGGTCACGAACAGCCCCTGGAAGGCGCCGACCGCGATGCCCGCCACGATGCCCGCGACGACCGCGGCGACCGGCGACCAGCCGTGCTGCACGTTGAGCACGGCCATGATGGCCGCGCAGAGACCGCTGACCGAGCCGATCGAAAGGTCGATCTCGCCGAGCAGCAGGACGAGCACGACGCCGACCGACACCGTGCCCACGGCGACCACCTGGAGCATCAGGTTGGTCAGGTTGATCGCGGTGAGGAAGTTGCTGTTCTGGGTCTGGAAGATGAACCAGACGGCCGCGATGCCGAGGATCACCCGCAGCGACCCGAGCTCGCCCTCGGCGAGCCCGTGCAGCGCCGCGCGTAGCGAGAACTCGGGACGCTTCCCGGCGGCGGTCGTCGGATCCTGCGTCTCGGGCGGCGGAGCCTTCGTCACCGTCTCGCTCATAGCTGCTCCCCCTTCTGGCTCACGCCGTGGCCGTTCGCGCTCGCCCCCGTTATGGCGGCGACCACCTGCTCCGGCGTGCTCGCGTCCTTCTCGAACGTCGCGACGCGCCGGCCGAGCCGCAGCACGATGATGCGGTCGGCGACCTCGAAGACGTCCTGGAGGTTGTGGCTGATCACCACGACGCCGAGGCCACGCTCCTTGAGCCGCACGACGAGATCGAGCACCTGACGGGTCTGCGCCACGCCGAGCGCCGCGGTCGGCTCGTCGAGCATCACGATCTTCGGCTCCCCGAGCAGCGAGCGCGCGATCGAGACCGATTGGCGCTGGCCGCCGGACAGCGACCCGACCTCGGTGCGCACGTTCCTGATCGTCGTGACCGCGAGCTGCGACATCAGGTCGAGCGCCTTGTGCTCCATCGCCGTCTCGTCGAGCAGGCCGAGCGGCCCGCCCGGGCCGGACACCTCGTGGCCGAGGAACAGGTTCTCGACCACGTCGAGGTTGTCGGCGAGCGCGAGGTCCTGGTAGACCGTCGCGATCCCCAGGCCCTCGGCGTCCTGTGGGCTGTTGAGGGCCGCCGGGCGGCCCTCGAACCGCGCTTCGTAGTTGTCCCCCGGCTGGATGCCGGAGATCGCCTTGATCAGGGTGGACTTGCCGGCGCCGTTGTCGCCCACCAGGGCGACCGCCTCGCCGGCTCCCACCTCGAAGTCCACGTCTGTGAGCGCGCGGACCGCACCGAAGCTCTTGCTCACGCCCTTCAGCTCGAGCAGAGGGGTCTTCGGCTGTGCGGCCGGCTTGGTCGCTGTCGCGTCAGTCACTTCGCTCCTCCCGCTTCGGCGCGGTCCGCTTGGCTCACTCTCTCACTTTCCTACTGCACGCCGTGCTTCTTGCACGCCGCCTTGTAGGCGCTCGTGCAGATCTGGCTGGGCTTCCAGAAGCCGTCCTTGACGACGGTCTGCTGGACGTTGTCCGCGGTGACGGCGACCGGCTTCAGCAGGATCGACGGGACCTGCATCTTCCCGTTGTCGGTCTTGCCGTTGACCATGCCACCCGGCACGGACTTGCCCTGGACGAGTGCCACGGCAAGCTCCGCCGCGTCCTCGGCCTCCGGCTTGATCGCCTTGTACACGGTCATGAACTGCTGGCCCGCGAGGATCCGCTGGATCCCGGCGAGCTCCGCGTCCTGACCCGTGGTCGGCCGGGTCGACGGGTCGATGCCCGCGCCCTTCATCGCCGCGATGGCGCCGCCGGCCGTTCCGTCGTTGGCCGCGTAGACGCCCTGGAAGCCGGTCTTGCCGAGCGCGGTGATGGCCTGCTGGGCCTCGGTCTGGGCCTTGTCCGGGCTCCAGTCCGGCGTGTCGTACTCCTTGCCGACCTTGAGGCCGCTGGAGTCGATCACGCTGTGCGCGCCCTGCTTGAACAGCTTGGCGTTGTTGTCGGTGGGGGCGCCGTTGATCATGAAGATCGTGCCGCTCCCATGGCCCTGCTTCTTCATCTCGTTGACGAGTGAGGTGCCCTGCAACTTGCCGACCTCGACGTTGTCGAACGAGATGTAGTAGTCCACGTCCGCGCCGGTGATCAGGCGGTCATAGCTGATGACCGGGATCTTGGACTGCTTCGCGCGCGTCACGATGGCCGCCGCCGAAGCGGAGTCCACCGGGTCGAGCACGAGCACCTTCGCTCCATTCGTGATCGCCGCCTCCGCCTGCTGCTGCTGCTTCGAGGCGTCCTGGTCGGCGTTCGAGTAGATGATCTGGCAGTCCGGGCACAGCGCCTTGACCTTGGCCGTGAACAGCGGCCGATCCTGTGACTCGTAGCGAGCCGTCTTGGTCTCGGGGAGCAGGAGCGCGATCTTGCCGCCCTTGCCTCCGCTGCTACCGCTGCTGCTGCTGCTCTTGTTGTCGCTGCCGCACGCCGCCACCACGACGGCCAGCGCGAGCACGGCAACTACAGACAGCGCCGCTCTCCATGCGTTTCTCCTCAAGGTGCCCTCCTTTTGTTTGTACGCCTCTTCTTCAAGCTCGGTCCCCGACTGCCTCCGCCACGCTGCTCGCCAGCTCGTGCTGCGGCTCGCGCAGCACCACCGCCAGTGCCCCCATCACCTCGGCGCGCTTGCCGAGGCGCCCCGCCACCACGTCCACGTCGGCCGCCGCCGTGGGTATCGCGTGGCGGCGCAGTGACTGGACGATCGGAGCGAGGAGCACGTCGCCGGCGGCACTGAGGTCGCCGCCCACGATCACGCGCTCGGGGTTGAGCAGGTTGCAGAGGTTCGCGACGGCGATGCCGATCTCGCGGCCCGCGTCGGCGAGGACGCGCTGCGCGAGCGCGTCGCCGGACTCGGCCAGCTCGATCACGCGCGCTACGGTCACGACCTCGCCGCGGCCCGCGCTCACGGCGCTCGTGATCGCGCCCGCCGCGGCGGTGGTCTCGAGGCAGCCGCGGTTGCCGCAGCGACAGACGTCGCCGCCGCCGCGGAACTGGGTGTGGCCGATCTCGCCGGCGGTGCCGCCGACGCCGCGGTGCAGTTTGCCGCCCACGACGAAGCCCGCGCCGATGCCCGACGAGGCCTTGATGTAGACGAAGTCCCCCAGCCCGCGGCCGGCGCCGAACACCAGCTCTGCGAGCGCGCCCAGGTTGGCGTCGTTCTCGACGCGTACCGGCAGTCCCAGGCGCTCGCTCATCACCGCGCGCGCGTCGACTCCCACCCAGCCCGGGAGGATCGACGTCGAGCCGACGGTTCCGCCCGGCAGGTGGATCGGGCCGGGCACGCCCATCCCCACGCCGAGCACGCGGTCCTGCGGAATGCCGGCCTCGGCCAGCGCCTCCTCCACGAGCCGCACCGCGGTGTCGAGGCCGTCGGTGGCCGCGTGGTCGACGTCGATGTCCTGCCAGAGCTCGGCCAGCACCTCGTGCGAGAGGTCCGCCACCGCCACCGCCACGTGGCTGTGGCCGAAGTCGATGCCCACCACGCCGCCCGCCGAGCGGTCGAGCGCGATCAGCACGGGCGGGCGACCGACGCCGGCCTCGCTGGTCGCGCCGTTCGCGTCGGGACGCTCGCTGACGAGACCCGCGCGCTGCAGGTCCGCCACGACGGTCGAGACGGTCGAGCGGGAGAGGCCGGTCGCGCGCGCCAGGTCGGCGCGGCTGGCGACGCCGCGCTGGCCGAGCGCCTCGATGACGCGCCGCCGGTTCGCATCGCGCAGCGACCGAAGTGATCCGCTTTCCCTCATCCCCGCCGCGCAAGCTCGCACACCGGCGGGGTATTTGTCAAGACTTCGGCGTAAAGATCGCCGTGAAGGCGGCTCGTTTGTTCGACTGGCGCCTAATCAGCGCCGGAGGACGCGCCGTGCCCGCTGCCCGCGCGACGGCCGGACCCTGCCGGCGAGGTAGCCGGACCCGGCGCCCAGGGCGCCGAGCGCGGCGGCGCCGCCCGCGATCCGCAATCGCCGGCGGAGGCGGTCGAACGTCATGACCTGCCAGCCCTCCGCACGGGCCACCCGCAGCAGTTCGCTGTCCGGGTTCACAGCGACCGGGTGGCCGACGCAGCGGAGCATCGGCAGGTCCGACTCGGAGTCGGAATAGGCCCAGCACTCGCTCAGATCGAAGCCCTCGCTCTCGGCCACCTCCTTGATGGCGACCGCCTTGCCCTCGCGGTAGGTGAACGGCCCGTCGGGGCGGCCGGTGTAGACGCCATCGCGGATCTCGGAGCGCATCCCGATCCCGCCGTCGAACACAAGCACCCGCGCGAGCAGCTCGGCCATCTCCTGCGACGCCGCCGTGACGATGTAGACCGGTCGCCCGGCATCCTGGTGTCCCCACGCGACCTCGAGCATCTGCGGGTACGCGCGCGGCAGGATCCCGGCGAGCATCTCCGGGCTCAGCCGCGCGAGGTCGACCACGCGGTGCCCGGCCACCGCGTCGAGCACGCGCCGGCGCAGCGCATCGGTCTCCTCGTCGGTCGAGCCGCGCAGGCGGAACTTCACGTTCGCCCACAGGTCCTTGGCGAGCTGGCGCCTGCTCAAAAGCCCGCGCCGGTACGACGCGCGCCCGAAGTGAATCGCGCTCGACCCCTCGATGAGGGTCTTGTCGAGGTCGAAGAATGCGGCGGGGGGGGGG
>JAICRZ010000198.1 GCA_025937135.1 Thermoleophilaceae bacterium | reverse complement strand
GCTGGCGCTCCCGGACCCGCCGGGGCGCCCGGTCCCGCCGGTCCACGCGGCCCTCGAGGCCGCGACGCCAAGGTCACCTGCAAGCCCAGGGGCAAGCACAGGATCAAGGTGACCTGCCACGTCAGGTACTCCTCGCCACGGGCGAAGGCCACACGCGCACTTTGGAAGCTCAAGCGCGGCAAGGACACGATCGCTCACGGCACCGCACACGCACGGCACGGGGAGGTCACGCTCGACCTTCGCCGCGTCGTGCGGCGCGGCCGTTACACGCTGAGCGTCGTGCTCGCCGCTCGCGGGCACCGATCGATCACCGTCAGCCAGTCGGTGCGCATCCGCTGACGCGCGTCAGGCGAGCGCTCCAAGCACCGTGTCGGCGATGGCCGCCTCCGCGTCGCCCTCCCGCATGCGCCCCGCCCGCACCTCCGCGCTCGCGGCGTGCATGAGGGCCAGCAGCATCGACAGGTGCCACGCGCGCGGGACGTCTGAGCGGAAGCTGCCGTCGCGCTGACCGCGCTCGATCAGCGGCTCGAGCACGCCGAGCACGGCTGCATGCCGGCGCCGCAGCTCGGCTTCGGGAAGCTGCGTGTTCAGAGCCACCAGCGCGTGGTACGGCCCGAGCTTGCGCCAGGTCGTCGCGACCACGCGCCGCAGCGCATCGGTTGCAGCTCCCTCATCGGGAGCCGCCTGCGCGATCGCCTCCCCAACCTCCGCGATCGCGCGGTCGGTAACGGCGGCGATCAGGTCCTCACGCGCCGGGAAGTGGACGTAGACCGTGGCACGCACGACCCCGGCGCGGCGAGCGATCTCGGCCATGCTCGACTCGGGATCGCTCGCCAGGGCCTCCAGCGCCGCGTCGAGGATGCGGGCCACGCTGCGCTCGGCGTCGGCGCGGCGGCGGGGCCTGGTCGTGGCCTCCGGCTTGGCTGCCATGGCCCACATCTTCTCAGTGGATCGGCATGGCGCTGGGCGCGAGGCGCAGGCGCGGCAGGAAGCTGCGCGCCGACGGCAGCAGCGCCAGCGCCAGCAACGCCGCGACCGCCGCGAGCCCGCCCGCGGCTGCAAAGGCGTCGCCGATCCCGGACGCGAACTGCGCGGGGGCGGCCACGCTGCCGAGCACCGCGACTCCCAGCGATCCACCGATCTCGTGGCCGGTCGTGTTGAGGCCGGAGAGCATCCCGCTCTCCTCATCGCGCGCGCCGGACAGGACCGACATGGCCACCGCCACCAGCACGACGCCGAGGCCCACACCCGCGATCAGCATCCCGGGCAGGACGTCGCTGACGTAGCTGCCGCCCGCGTCGACGCCGCTCAGCAGCAGCATGCCGACCGCGACCGCCGCGAACGCGGCTGACATCGGCAGCCGCACCCCGGCCTTGCCGATCACGTGGCTGCCGGCGTGCGCGCCCGCGCCGGTTGCGAGAGCGAGGGGCAGGAAGCCGAGCCCGGTCTCGAGCGCGCCGGTGCCCAGGACGTTCTGGAGGTACAGCGAAATGAGCAGGAAGGCGCCGAACAGCACGGCGGACCCGAGCAGCATCAGGGCGAAGCCACCGCCGATGGCACGATCGCCGAGGCGCTGCACGCGCAGCAGCGGCTGGCTGACCCGCAGCTCGAGCCATGCGAACGCGCCGAGCCCCGCGAGCCCGGCCGTGCCGATACCGAGGGTGCGCGCAGAGAGCCAGCCGGCGCTGTCGCCCTGTGAGAGCGCGTAGATGATCGCGCCGGCGCCGGCCGTGGCGAACAGCGCACCGCGCAGATCGAGCCCGCGCCAGCGCGGCCGCGCGGCATCACGCGCCACGACGATCAGCGCGGCAGCGGCCAGCGCCGCGCCCACCGGCAGGTTGATCAGGAAGATCGCACGCCAGTCGGCGACCTCGGTGAGCGCGCCGCCGAGCAGCACGCCGATGGCGGCGCCCGCGCCGCCGACGGCGCCCCACGCGCCGAGCGCCTTGGTGCGCGCCGGTCCGTGGAACGCGGCCGTGATCGTGGAGAGGGCGGCCGGCGAGAGCATGGCCGCTCCCAGGCCCTGGCCCGCCCGCGCGGCGAACAGGGTCCCGGCGCCTGTCGCCAGGGCGGACCCGAGCGAGGACACCGTGAAGACGCCGAGGCCGGTGACGAAGAGGCGCCGTCGCCCGAGCAGGTCCGCGGCGCGACCGCCCAGCAGCAGCAGGCTGCCGAAGACGAGCGAGTAACTCGTGATCGTCCAGGCGATGTCCCCGCCGCTGATCCCGAGGTCCTTCGCCAGATCGGGCAGGGCCACGTTCACCGCGGAGATGTCGAGGATCACCATGAGCTGCGCGACCAGCAGGACGGGCAGCAGCCAGCGGGATGTGTGGGTTGTCGGGGCCATCGTGCTCTCCTCAAGAATTCAGACAACAGTGTCTGAGGTAATAAACCAGACACGGCTGTCTGATGTCAAGGGCTACGACGGCACCGCGTAGATCTCACCCCCTGACTCCACCACGCGCTTGGGCGCCAACCCCGTCGGGGGCGGGCCGCTCGTCACGGCGCCGGTCTTGGGGTCATACGTGCCGCCATGACATGGACAGACGATCTGGCCGCCCTCGTACCCGACGGTGCAGCCGGCGTGCGTGCAGACCGCGCTGAACGCGTGCACCTGTCCCCCCGCGTCGCGCACGACGATGTCGGGGCGACCGTCGCGCGGGTCGCGGTAGGTGGCGCCCTTGCCGCGGGGGAGCCTGCTCGAGGGGCCGAGGCGCACTGCGCCGTGCGGAAGCTGCGCCTTCGCGGCGGCCTGGCGATGGGCCGCGGGGTGGCGGACCGGCGCTCCCGATCCGCCGGCGAGCGACACCGTGCCGCGCTTGCCGCGGTAGCTCCCCTTCGCGAGCGACGCGGCGCCGCCGATGCCGAGCGTGGCCACGCCGGCGAGCCCGAGCGCCCGGACGAGCACGTCGCGCCGTGACAGCGAGCCGCCGCCCGGCGCCGCGGGCCGCCGCTGCGACTGTCGCAACCGGTCGAGCCCGGTGTCGAGCGCCGGCTGCCCGCTTGCGCCCGTCAGCACGAACGGCAGCCAGGCGAACACGAACACGATGTCGGAGCCGAGAAAGTAGGGATACGCGTGCCAGCTGTTGGTCAGGAAGAGGACGAGGTTCAGCCCGAGGCCGACGGCAGCGGCCGCACGCGTCAGGAGGCCGGCGGTCACGAGCAACCCGACCGCGATCTCGATCAGCGCCACGCCGACGCCCGCCAGCTTGGGCTGCGGCAGCGCGAACGCCCGCAGCAGGAAGCCGCCGGGCGTTCCGTTCGCGAATCCGTGGAGCTGGGTGCCGATGTACGTCGGCGCCCCGGGATGCAGGAAGCCGGGGTCACTCAGCTTCTGGATTCCGGCGTAGACGAAGGTGATGCCGAGGAACAGGCGCAGCGGCAGGAGCGCCGCGCCGGGTCCCAGCGGCCGCGGGGCGCGCAGGTTCATGGCCGAGAACGTCGCCGACACAGGTCATGTAGCGGGCGAACGAAGGCAAAGGTTCGGTCAAGGCGACGAAGTTTTAGGCCCTCTTGAGGGGCTCGCGCCGGGCGCGCATAGGCTTTGCTGGTGGCCCGCGTGCTGCTCGCCGAAGACGACGCAGGTATCCGCGAGCCGCTCGCGCGGGCGCTCCGCCGCGAGGGCTACGAGGTGGACGAGGTGGGCGACGGCGCGGACGCCGCGCGTCTCGGCGCGGAGTCGGAGTACGCCCTCCTCGTACTCGACATCGGGCTGCCTTCGCTGAACGGGCTCGACGTCTGCCGCGCCGTTCGGCGTGACGACCCGAACGTGCCGATCCTCCTCCTCACCGCGCAGGACGGCGAGCTCGCCACGGTCGCCGGCCTCGACGCGGGCGCCGACGACTACGTGACGAAGCCGTTCCGGCTCGCCGAGCTGCTCGCGCGCGTCCGCGCCCAGGTGCGGCGCTCGGCGCCCGCGGTCCTCCAGGCGGGCGACGTGCGCATCGATCCGGCGGCCCGGCGCGCCTGGGTCGGCGACCACGAGCTCGACCTGACCCCCAAGGAGTTCGACCTGCTCGTGCTGCTGGTGCACAACTCCGGCAACGTGGTGGTGCGCGAGCGGATCATGGAGGAGGTCTGGGACGAGAACTGGTTCGGCTCGACGAAGACTCTCGACATGCATGTGTCCGCACTGCGCAGGAAGCTGGGCGATGAGGCGGCTGCGCCGCGGCGGATCACAACAGTGCGTGGCGTCGGCCTGCGCTTCGAGGGCTGAGCGGTGCGCCGGCGGCTCGTCACCTCCACGGCGGTGATCGCGCTCGCGTCCGTCCTCGTCCTCGGCATCCCACTCGGTCTTGTCGAGGCCGCGCGCGTCAGGAGCGACGCCGTCGCGCGGCTCGAGCGCGAGGCGGACACGGTTGCCGGCGCCATCGACGACCGGCTCGAGGCCCACCAGCCGCTCGTGCCTTCCGCGCTCGCCCGCTACGTGCGCAGCGGCCACCGCGTGGTGATCACGCCTGCCCACGGGCCGCGCGTAACGGTCGGCCCGGCGCTCGGGGGCGATGTGACACGGGTGCGCTCGGGCTCGCCACGCGGCGCGACGGTCGTCGCGGAGGCGCCGGGGTCCGAGGTGAGCGATCGCGTGCTTCGGGCGTGGCTGCTGATCGCCGGCCTCGCACTGGCCGGGGTCGGAGCGGCGATCGCGCTCGCGCTCGTCCAGGCGCGGCGGCTCGCGCGCCCGCTGGAGGCGCTCGCGCAGACCTCGGCCCGACTGGGCGAGGGCGACTTCTCCACGCGCGCGGGGAACTTCTCCGTCCCCGAGGTGGACGCGCTGGCGCGCGTGCTCGATGCGGCCGCCGAACGCATCGCGCACCTCGTGGGTCGTGAGCGGGAGTTCTCCGCGAACGTCTCGCACCAGCTCAGGACGCCGCTGACGGCACTGCGGCTTCGCCTCGACGAGCTGAGCATCCAGGCATCGACTCCCGAAGAGCAGGACGAGATCCACGCCGCGCTGCGCGAGACCGACCGCCTCGAGGCGACGATCTCCGACCTGCTCGGCTACGCCCGCCGCGCCCGTGCCG
>JAICRZ010000111.1 GCA_025937135.1 Thermoleophilaceae bacterium | reverse complement strand
ACGGCCGGACCGAAATGCCGGATGAACCAGACCTGCTGGTGCTTCTGCGGCGCCTCGAAGATGAGCTTGCCCAACGGCACCTCGTGGACGATCTCGTCGATCAGCCCCTCGCGCGGCTCCCCGTTCGGGCGGTACAGGCCGGTGTCGCCGGTGGCGCGGCCCTCGCAGATCACCTGCTTGGCGCCGGCGTCGAGCGCGTCGCGGATGAGCTGCACCCAGCGATACGGCGCGAGCAGCGCGTTCGGGTCCTTCTCGCCGACCTCCGCGAAGACCGTGAAGCGCTGCGACAGGCGGCGGATCATCTCGAGCTTCTCCTCGGCGGGGATGTCGAGCGTGCCGCTCGAGACCTCGAGATGCTCGATTCCCAGCTCGTCGAGCCAGCCCGCCAGCTCGTCGATGCGCCCGTGCAGCCAGGCGAGCTCGGTGAGCGTGCCGCCCAGCGCCGCCGGCACCCCGGCCGAGCGATAGCAGTCGATCTTCCGGCGGACGTCGCGAGTGACGTAGGCGGAGCCCCAGCCCAGGCGCACGAGGTCGACGTACTCGGCCGCCATCGACATCAGCCCCTCGGCCTCGAAGGCCGACAGCCCGGTGTCGATCACGTGCGTGACGCCTTCCTCGCGTGGCTTCGGCGGACGCTCGGGAAGGTCGAGGAAGTCCGGCATTTCGCCCGGGACCCTAGAGGACCGGACCGGCTGAGCCTACGGCGTCTGGTTCTGCGCCAGATCGGCGCCCAGCACCACGATCACGTCGGCGTTGCCGCCCTGCGCCAGCGCCTGCTGATCGGCCGGCTCGATCTGCGTCACGCCGAGCTTGCGGCGCACGAGCGCTGCCTCGCGGCTCTTGCCCGGCTTGAACAGGACCACGGTCTCGTTGACCTGGCCCTGGTTCGCGTTCGCCTCGTTGCCGACGTTGAAGCCGAAGGCCTGGAGCTTGCGCCCGTAGGTGCTCGCGAGGAAGTTGGTGGTGGTGCCGTTGAGCACGGCGACCGAGACGTCGCCAGGACTGATGGCCGGTGGCGCGCTCTTGGCCTTCTTGCCCTGCTTGGCGCCGACGTTGCCGCCGGACGACGAGCTCTTCGCACCGCTGCCGCTCCCGCCGATCTGCGTGAGCCCGAAGGCGATCCCGCCGCCCACGACCAGAATCCCCACGAGCGCGAGCGCGATGTAGCGCGTGGCCGGCAGGCGGTCGGCGGCGCGCCGGTACCAGGGATCCTGACCGTTCGCGGACGCGCCGGCGCCGAGGATCGTCGTCTGGCCGCCGGTGTGCACGCGCGGAACCGGCGGATGGGTGCCGGGCGGCGCGGCGGTGGCGGGGCGCGTGGCTGTGGCCGTCCCACCGCCTCCGGCAGCCGCGGCCTGGGCCGCGGCGGCGGGGGCCGCAGGCTGCTGCTGGGCAGCCGCGGTCTGAGGTGCGGGCCGAGCGACGACGCGACCGCCCTGCGCCTGTTCCGCAGAGCGCTCGGGCGCACGCCCCGCCCACTCGCGTAGCCGGCGCACGTCGCGCGCCTGCGAGAAGTAGAGCGCGGAGAGGATGGCGAGCCCGGGGATGGCGGCCAGCCCCGCGTAAGAGCCGATCTCCTGTATCAGTCGCACGTTCGGTGCCGAACCTTATTGACCACCCCAGCCGTCATTCCGCGCTGGGCGCACCGGCCTCGAACGTGTCGGGGATCCGGCGCCCCTCGGCGAGCGCAGAGACGGTGGCGGCGAGCCCCTGCGCATCCCCAGCGTAGACAAGTTCCTCCACCTGAGCGAAGGCCTCCTCGACCCATTCCGGCGCCAGCGGCGGCCTGAACGCGGCGATGATCTTGTCCTCGCTCGTGGAGCGCGGCTCCTCGTCGGGATTGAAGAGGTCCTCGTGCAGCTTCTCGCCGGGGCGGCGGCCGACGATCTCGATCGCGACGTCGCGCTCCGGCTCCCTTCCTGAGAGTTGGATCATCTTGCGCGCGAGGTCGAGGATGCGGACCGGCTCGCCCATCTCGAGCACGTACACCTCGCCGCCGCGGCCCATGTTGCCCGCGCGGATGATCAGCTGCACCGCCTCCGGGATCGTCATGAAGTAGCGCGTCATGTTCTCGTCGGTGACGGTCACCGGGCCGCCGGCCTCGATCTGGCGGCGGAAGATCGGCACGACCGAGCCGGACGAGCCGAGCACGTTGCCGAAGCGCACGGTGGTGAAGCGCGTCTGGTCGTGGTGGTGCTGCGCGGCCTCCACCGACCACTCGGCGAGCGTCTTGGATGCGCCCATCACGGTGGCGGGCGACACTGCCTTGTCGGTCGACACGAGCACGAAGCGCTTGGCACCGGACCGGCCCGCGGCCGCGGCCACGATCCGCGTGGCCACCGCGTTGTTGCGAACGGCCTCGATCGGGTTCTCCTCCATGAGCGGGACGTGCTTGTACGCGGCCGCGTGGAAGACCACCCCGGGCCGGTACTCGTCGAAGATCTCGCCCATGCGCGTGGCGTCCTTGATGTCGGCGAGCACGGCGGCGGCACGGGCGAAGTGGCGGTCGGCCTCGAGCTCGCGCCGGATCTCGAAGAGGCTGTTCTCCGCGTTGTCCACCAGGATCATCAGCTTCGGGCCGACGCGCGAGATCTGGCGGCACAGCTCCGAGCCGATCGAGCCGCCCGCGCCGGTGACGAGCACGGTCTCGCCGGCGAGGTAGCCCCCCACGCGGTCGAGCTCCAGGCGGACCGGCTCGCGCCCGAGCACGTCCTCCACGCGCACCTCGCGCACCTGGCGCATGAGGTTGAGGCCGCCGGACAGCAGCTCGAACACCGTCGGCAGCGTGCGCACCGGGATCTCGCGCTTGCGGCACGCGGTCACGACCTTCTGGCGCAGCACGCCCGGGGCGGACGGGATCGCAATGATGACCTCCTCGGGCTCGGCGCCGTCGAGGATCTTCGGCAGGTCGTCGGTCGACCCCTCGACCTTCAGCCCGCCGATGCGCATGCCCTGCTTGCGCGGGTCGTCGTCGACGAAGCCGATCGGGATGCCGCCCAGCTCCGGGTTGCGGCGCAGCTCGGCGGCGACGAGCTGGCCGCCGTTGCCGGCGCCCACGATCAGGACCTCGCGTGCGCCCTTGCGCGGGAGCGGGGCGCGGAACGCGCGGCGCTCGGTGATCATTCGGACGAGGAAGCGCATCCCGCCCACGATCACGAGCGTGAGCAGCAGGTCGAGCGCGATGACGCCGCGCGGCGGGTCGGCCGTCCACGACGACGGGATCAGGAAGAAGACGGCGACCAGCGCGGCGCTCGCCATCACGACCGAGCGCACGATCGCCTCGAAGTCCTTCGCGTCCACGAAGCGCCAGAGCTTGTGGTAGAGCCCGTTGCCCCAGAAGATGACGATCTTCCCCGCGACGACGAACCAGATCGAGCTCGCGAGCAGGTCGCTGTAGCGCTCCGGGATCGACGGGTCGAAGCGCAGGACGAACGCCAGCAGGTACGCGAGCGCGACGAGGCATGCGTCGATCAGCGCCTGTGCGAGGCGGCGCGCGACAACCGATGCTGATAGGCGGTCGATCATTGGGGGCGAGACGGTCAGTCTAGGGCCGACAGGAGGAGCTCCACCAGTATCCGCGGGTCGCGGCGGACCCGCTCCACGGCCGCCTCCGTCCGCTTCTCCAGGTGGATGTCCCCCGGGTCCTGCAACCGCTTCAGCCGGCCCTCGCGCAGAAGCAGCTCGTCGAGCGCGCCCGGCCTGCCCTCGAATGTCGTGTAGACCGGCGTGCCGAGCGCGACCGCCTCACGATTCATGGTACCCCCGGCCGAGACGACCACGTCCGCGAACGCGATCAGGCTCGGCGCGTCGATCGCGCGCTCGGGGATGACGAAGCCACCCGCGCGCGCGAGCTCCTCGCGCTGCTCCGTCGTGCGCGGCAGCACCACGGTCTGCGTGCCGCGCAGGCGCTCGAGCACGCGCGCGAACAGGTCGTTCTCGAAGCGGTGGTAGAGCGAGACGTCCGGCGGCGTCCGCAGCACGGCGACCGGCTCGCTCGTGTCGAGCCCGAGCTCGCCGAGCACCGCCGGGTCCGGCTCGAAGTCCGCCAGGTAGTACTCCTCCTTGAGTCCTTCGTACGGGCGGATCTTCCCGCGGGCGCCGTAGCGGTACAGGCGCTCGGGCGGGATCGCGTCGGGCACCACCACCGCCTGCGCGAGCCGGCAGTTGACGCTGTGCTGCGCCTTCGCCCACTCGTAGTCGAACGCCGTGGCCACCGGCACACGCAGCATCCGCGCCGCCACCGTCACGTCGTTCGAGCCGTGCCCCATCGCCACGTCGAAGCGCGGGCGGCCGCGCGCCCAGCGCCGCAGCGCGAGCGAGCGCGCCGCGAACCCCGTCGCCTTGTCGAGCAGCCGCCCACCGCGATGCCGGCCGATCGCGGTGTGCTCGATGCCGTATCGGTCGCACAGCGCCAGCGTCTGGGCGAAGTCGCGCGCGGTCACCTCCACCTCGTGTCCATCGGCGCGCATCCGCTCGATCAGCGGACGGAAGACCATGACGTGCGGGCTGTTGGTGAGGTCTATCCAGACGCGCACGCGTCGATGACCTCGGCGATCGCGCGCTCGTCCAGCAGCGGCCCCATCGGGAGCGCGAGATGCGTGCGGGCGGCCTCAGCGGTGCCCGGCAGCTCGACAGCCGGCGGAAAGCCGTCCATCGCCGGCTGCTCGTGCACGGGACGGCGGTAGTAGGCGCGGGCGCCGACCTCGCGGTCGGTCAGCTTCGAGAGGAGCTCGTCGGCGCGCTCGGTGCGAATCACGTAGAGGTGGAAGACGTGCTCCTCGTCCTCCCACTCGGGCAGCTCGATCCCGTCCACGTCGCCCAGGCCGTTCCTCGCGTATGCGCGCGCGACCTCGCGGCGCGCCTCGTTCCAGCCGTCGAGGTCGGACAGCAGCAGGCGCAGCACCGCGGCCTGGAGCGCGTCCAGGCGCGAGTTGTAGCCGACCTCCGTGAACGTGGACTTGTCGGTAGAGCCGTGGAAGCGCAGCCTGCGCGCGCGCTCGGCGACCTCGTCGTCGTCGGTGACGATCGCGCCGCCGTCGCCCAGGCCGCCGAGGTTCTTGGAGGGGAAGAACGAGAACGTGCCGGCGGCGCCGTTCGTGCCCGCGCGGCGGCCGTCGCGCCGTGCGCCGTGCGCCTGCGCGGAGTCCTCCACCACCGGCACGCCGAGCTCGCGCAGGTCGGGGGCGAGCCGCCCGAAGAGGTCCACGGACACGATCGCCCTCGTCGCGTCGGTCATCGCTCGCTCCACCGTCTCGCGCGTGACGCAGAACGTGTGGGGATCGATGTCGCAGAAGACCGGCTTCGCGCCCATGTTCGCGATCGCCTCCGCGCTCGCATAGAAGGTGAACGACGGGACCACCACCTCGTCGCCCGGCTCGACGCCCACGGCGCGCAGCGCGATCGTGATCGCGTCGGTCCCGTTGCCGACGCCGACGCAGTGGCGCGCGCCGCAAAAGTCCGCGAACTCGCGCTCGAACGCCTGGACCTCGGGTCCCAGGATGTAGCGGCCGGACTCGGCCACGGACGTGACCCGCTCGGCGATCCGCTCCATGTACGGAGCTAAGGAAGTTGCGAACAGCGGGACCGCCACGGGCCGCTACCCTAGCCGGACTCCATGCTGGTGCTGGCTTCAGTTACCGACCGGCTGGTGGACTTCGCCACGAACGTCGTGGGCGACCTCGGGATAGCCGGGATCTTCGCCCTGATGATCCCTGAGTCCGCCTGCATTCCGATCCCCAGCGAGGCGACGATGCTGTTCGCCGGCTTCAACGTGTCCAATGGCAGGTTCACGCTGCTGGCCGCGGTGGCCGCGGGCGTCGCGGCGAACATGATCGGCTCGTGGATCGCGTACGCGATCGGCTACTACGGCCGCATCGAGCTGCTCGAGAAGCACGGCAACAAGCTGCACATCAAGAACGAGCACATCCAGTGGGCCGAGCGCTGGTTCGCGCGCCACGGCGAGGCGACGGTGTTCTTCGCCCGCATGATCCCCGTGGTCCGCACGTTCATCTCGCTTCCGGCCGGCGCCGCCCGGATGCCGTTCTGGCGCTTCACGATCTTCACGGTGCTCGGCTGCATCCCATGGGTGTTCATGCTCGCCTTCATCGGCAAGCAGGCCGGCGACAACTGGGTGAGCTGGAAGAACTCGCTGCACTACGTCGACTACGCGGTGGCGGCGCTGATCGTGGTGGGGATCGTCTACCTGGTCGCGCGCTCGTGGCGGCGGCGTCGGCGGCGCCCGGTCGCCGAGGCGGCCTGAAACTCCGCGAAGCTGTCGCGCTCGGGGCTCTTCAGGGGCCCGCCGAACTGCTTCCGATTTCCAGCTCGGGACACCTCGTGCTGGTGCCCGCGCTCTTCGGCTGGTCCTATGCGGAGCTCGACGACGAGGTGCGCAAGTCGTTCGAGGTCGCGCTGCACGCGGGCACGGCGTGCGCCCTGCTGATCGCGCTGCGCCACGAGGTGGCCGAGGTGCTGCGCGAGATGGACGGCGGGCGGCTGCTGCGCCACGCGCTCACGTTCGTCCCGCCCGGGCTCGCCGCGTTCGCGTTCGAGCGGCCGATCGAGGAGCGGCTCGGGAGCCCGCGCGGTGTCGCGGGGGCGCAGGTGGCGGCGGGCCTCGTGCTGGCGGCCGCCGATCTGCGGCCCTGCGACCGCGCTCATGACGACGCGCGCGCTCTGGACGCCCTGCTGATCGGCCTGGCGCAGGCGTGCGCGCTCGCACCCGGCGTCTCGCGCAACGGCGCCACGCTCACCGCGGCCAGGCTGCTGCGCTTCGACCGGCGCTCGGCCAATCGCCTCTCGCGCCACGCCGCGCTGCCGATCATCCTGGCCGCGGCGGGACTGAAGGGGCTGCGGCTGTGGAAGCGCGGGATGCCGCCGGGGATGGTCGCGGGCGCCGGCGCGGCGTTCTCCTCGACGCTGCTGTCGAGCCCGCTCGTGCGGGTGGTCGACGGCGCCCGCTCGTACAAGCCGTTCGCGGCGTACCGCGTGGCGCTCGGGGCTGTCTCCCTCATGCGCTTGAATGGGGCCCATGGCCGATAGCGCCTACGCAGAGGCCGGTGTCGACACGGGCCGCGCCGACACCGCCGTCGCCGGGCTGGTGGCCGTCCTCCGCACGATCGACCCCGGCCGCGAGTCGCGCGCCGTCCTCGGCTCCGGCCACTACGCGAACGTGCTGCGCGTGGCCGACAACCTCGGCATCGCGCTGTCGACCGACGGCGTCGGCTCCAAGGTGATCGTGGCCGAGGAGCTCGGCAAGTTCGACACCGTCGGCATCGACTGCATCGCCATGAACGTGAACGACGTGATCTGCGTGGGCGCCGAGCCGATCGCGATGCTCGACTACATCGCCGTCGAGGGCGCCGACCCCGAGCAGCTCCGCCAGATCGCCACCGGGCTGAAGGAGGGCGCCGAGCAGGCCGGCATCGAGATCCCCGGCGGCGAGCTCGCGCAGCTGCCCGAGCTGATCCGGGGCCATCCCTCGCCGTACGGCTTCGACCTGGTGGGGGCGTGCTTCGGCACGATCGCGCTCGACGCGGTGGTGACGGGCGCCGCCGTCCAGCCCGGCGATGCGATCGTCGGCCTGCCGTCGAGCGGCGTGCATTCGAACGGCTACACGCTGGCACGGCGGGTGCTGCCCGACCTGCGCGAGCCGCTCGACGAGCTAGGCGGCCGGCGTGTCGGCGACGTCCTGCTCGAGCCGACGGTGATCTACGTGCGGGCGGTGATGGAGCTGCTGCGGTCGCCCGATGTGGACGTGCGCGGGCTCGCCCACATCACGAGCGGCGGCATGCTCAACCTGCTGCGGCTCGAGGCGGACGTGGGCTACCGGATCGACTCACCGCTGCCGGTGCCGCCGATCTTCCGGCTGATGACGGACGCGGTCGCGCCGGAGGAGATGTACGAGGTCTTCAACATGGGTTGCGGCTTCTGCTGCGTGGTGCCGGCGGACGCGGCGGACGCGGCCGTGGAGCTGCTCGCCGCGCACCACCGCGGAGCCGCCGTGATCGGGTCGGTGACCGACCAGGCGGGCGTGGTGGAGCTGCCGAGCGTGGGCCTGACGGGCCGCGCGGACGGCTTCAGCGCCGCCGCTTAGGCCGGCTCCCACAGCTCGCCGGTCAGCACGCGGACCGGCTTCGCCTTCCACTCCAGCGCGAGACGCCAGAGCTCGGCCGAGGCGCGCGGGCCCGGGAGGTCGCACACCTGCTCCACCTCGCGTGTGGCCATGCGCCCGAAGCGCCGCAGCGCCGAGAGCACGTCCGGTGGCGGCGCGGCGGCGGCGCCCACGGCATCGCGGTACGCCTCGTACGGCTGAAACCCGGCCACCGGCTTCTGGCCGATCACGAGCGTCGGGAGCTCGAACTCGTGCGACCGGCGTTCCTCGATGTCGTTGCCGAACGCCTCCACGATCGCGTTCGAGGCCAGGTCGACCCGGAAGCGCTCCACGTTCAGGCCGGCGCCCCGCGCAGCCTCCACCAGCGCCTCGGTGGTGTCGAGCTTGCGCCGGAAGCAGAACAGGCCCTCGCGGAGCGAGCGCAGGTAGCGATAGGGGTCAGCTTGCTCGGCGGCTGCTTTTACAGCCATGCAGGCCGGGTACGACGAAGTTATCGGCCCCTCGGTCCAGAGCCGCGGGTCGAGCGGCATGCCCCCGACGTCCGCGACATCGAGCCAGTGCGAAATCAGCCGGGAATAGACTCCCTGCTTATCCCCATTCTCCGCGAAGTTCCGGGCAAGACCGCCCATGACGTAGGTCCAGGACAGGCCGTCGCCGAACTCGACCATCAGGCGCCGGATCGTGGGCTCCAGCGACCACGACCAAGGACACGCGGGGTCCGTGTAGTAACGCACTTCTACGGCCATGGCGCGCGGAAGATAGACGAGACGTGATCGGCACCTTGCTATGCGAGCGCTACCGCCTCGAGGAGCGAATCGGCTCGGGCGGGATGTCGACGGTCTACCGCGCCTACGACGAGACGCTCGAGCGCTGGGTGGCGATCAAGGTCCTGCACCAGTCGATGGAGGACGACTCCGTCCAGCTCGAGCGCTTCCGGCGCGAGGCCAGGATGGTGGCGCGCCTGTCGCACCCGCACGTGGTCACGGTGATCGACGCCGGCGAGGACGACGGGCACCCGTTCATCGTCTTCGAGTACGTCGACGGCGAGACGCTCAAGCAGCTCATCCGGCGCGGAGGGCCGCTGCCCATTCCCGAGGCCGTGGCATATGCGATCGAGATCGGCCGCGCGCTCGAGGCGGCGCACAGCCAGCGCCTGGCGCACCGCGACGTGAAGCCGCAGAACGTGCTGATCGACCCCGACGGCCGCGCGAAGGTCACCGACTTCGGCATCTCGCGCTCGCTCGACCAGGACCACGGTTTGACCGCGACCGGGCGCGTGCTCGGCACCACCGATTACGTCGCCCCGGAGCAGGCGCTCGGCGAGGAGGTGACCGAGCAGTCCGACCTCTACTCGCTCGGCGTCTGCCTCTACGAGATGCTCGCCGGCGCGGTGCCGTTCAGCGCGGAAAGCCAGGTCGGCGTGGCGATGAAGCACGTGCGCGACCCCCTGCCCGACATTCAGAAGCAGCGCCCGGAGGTGTCGTCGGCGCTCGCCGCGGTGATCGAGCGCGCCACCTCCAAGGAGCGCCGCAACCGCTACGCGAGCGCGCACGACATGGTCGCCGATCTCGAGCAGGCGCTCGCGATCGAGGCGGCGCGCGCCGGTGGCGTGAGCAACGGCGAGGCGACCTCGGT
>JAICRZ010000185.1 GCA_025937135.1 Thermoleophilaceae bacterium | reverse complement strand
CTCGACCGTGCCCGCGAGCACGGCACGCTCCGCGGGCACGCCGTCGGGCACGACGGTCACCGCGCCCGCCGGCACCACGTAGGCGGTCTGGTGCGGGTACAGGCACGCGACCGTGCGGCCGCGCAGCTCCGGCGGTCCCTGCTCGACGGCACCGACGTTCAGGTAGCCGTACTTGACCGGCCCCGGGAAGTCGCCCTCCTGGAACGGCGCTCGCATCGCGGCGTACTGGTCCGGCGGCACGCCGCCGCGGAACACCAGCGTCTCGGTGCCGCGGCTGACCGCCGACCGCAGCGTCCGCACGAGCACCTCGTCCGGGCCCGGCTGGGGCAGCGTCACCGACCGGATCTCACCGCAGCCCGGCGCGCGGAGCCAGAACGCGTGCGCCTCCACGGGTGTCACGAAAGGCCGACGGCCGGACTCGCGCGGGTGAGGCCTTGACGACTCGAGTGCTCCACCCGCTCGCTCACCGCACCGATGCTACCCACGACGTTCAGGGGCGCCTGCGGAGAGCCCGCGGCTAGACGGCGAGTGCGCTGAGGCGGGCGTCGGCGGCCCGGCGCACGCGATCGAGGGCTGCGGGGTCGGAGGTGGCGACGAACTGCATGTTCCCGAGGACCATGTACGCGTTGAGCTCGAAGGCGATCTGGGGCGGGTCGGCGACGGGATCGAGGTCGCCCGCTGCCTGCGCGGCCGCGACCTGCTCGGCGAGCAGCGTGAGCCAGCGCTGGCTGAAGGCCATGGCGCCGTCGCGGACGGGGCCCGGGTGGGTGCCGAGCTCGCCCATGGCGGAGACGAAGAAGCAGCCCCCGGGGAAGACGCCTTCCTGGACGTGGTCGAGAAACCGCTCGATGTAGGCCCGTAGCCGCCGCACGCCGGCCGCCTGTTCGCCCGCGGGCTCGATGACCAGATCGTCGTAGATCGCGCTGGCCGCCTCGATCGTGGCCAGTTGCAGCTCCTCCTTGGAGCCGAAGTGCGCGAACAGCCCGCTCTTGCTCATCCCGACCGCATCGGCCAGGCGCGCGAGCGACAGCCCGTCGAGCCCTTCGACGGTCGCCAGGCGCGCCGCCTCGCGCAGGATCGCGGCACGGCTGCGCTCGCCGTCGGACCGCCTTCGGCGTGAGGGCCGGGACGGGGAGCGCTCATGGGCCGGCGAGGACATGCTTGACAACTTAGCACGACCGGTCGTATCGTGAACAAAGCACGACCGATCGTGCTAACTCATCAACCACCCGAAGGAGTCAGCCGTCATGTCCGCTTCGCAGATCTCCGGGACAGACACCGCCCCCGGTGTCGACGCCGACGAGCTCGCCCGTCACATCGCCCGGATGTACCGCGACGTCGCCAACGAGGCCGTCGACGACCTGCACTTCCACACCGGTCGCGGCCTCGCCGAGGCACTCGGCTACCCCGCCGCCGTGCTCGACCGGCTCCCAGCCCGAGCGGTGAGCTCGTTCGCGGGGGTGGGCTACCACCTCGGCCTCGCGAGCCTGGTCGCGGGCGAGCGCGTCCTGGATCTGGGCAGCGGCTCGGGCATGGATGTCTTCGCGGCCGCTGTGGCGGTCGGCCCGCGGGGGTCGGTCACCGGCGTGGACATCACCCCTGGGCAACTCGTCAAGGCCGAGCGCCTGCGTCGCGACGGGCACGTGAGCTTCCGCCACGGCCGCATCGAGGGGACGCCCTTCGACGACGCCTCGTTCGACGTCGTCATCTCCAACGGCGTGGTCAACCTCTCGGCCGACAAGCCGGCCGTGTTCGCCGAGGCGGCCCGCGTCCTGCGACCGGGTGGACGGCTCGCGCTCGCCGACATCGTCACGCAGCGGGCGATCGCCACGCGCACCGCGGCCCAGCCCGACCTCTGGGCCGCCTGCATCGCGGGCGCCGCCCAGCGGCATCGTTACCTGCAGGACATCACGGCCGCCGGTCTGGAGCTCCGCGCGGTCCGGACCAACCCGGCCTACCGCTTCGCAAGCGACCGGGCGCAGCGCACCAGCGACAAGTACGGCGCCCACACGATCGAGCTGCTCGCCGTCAAGCCGACCGAGGAGGGGTCGCGATGACGAGCCCTCGGCAGCCCGTCGGAGCCATCGGGAGGCTCGGTGGCTGGACGGCCCGGCACCTGCGCATCGTCGCGGCTGCGTGGCTCGTGGTCGCGGTCGGCCTCGGGGTCCTGGCGCCGCGCGTGGAGAAGGCGCTGTCGGGAGCCGGCTGGGAGACCACCGGCTCCGAGTCCGTTCAGGCGCGGCAGGCGATCGGCAAGGGCTTCAACGGTCTCGGGACCTACGGCCTGACGGTCGTCGTCCACGCCCCCGGCAAGACCGTCTCCGATCCGGCGTTCGTACGGGTGCTGCGCAGGGTCGAAGACAGGCTGAGCAGCGATCCGGCGGTGGCGACGGTGGTGCCGCCGCGGGCGGGCGTGTCGATCTCGCCCGATCGCCACGCCGCCGTGATCCAGGCCGGCGCGGCGCGCGACGAGAACGACATGGTCCGCGCCGCCGACGAGCTGAAGGGCCCGCTCGCCAGGCTCGGGTCCAGCGGGGTACGGGTCGACCTCACCGGCGCAGACGGCATGTGGTCGGACTTCAACCAGGCCAACAAGTCGGCGATGATGAAGTCCGAGCTGATCTCCTGGCCGGTCACGCTCGCCATCCTCGTGCTCGCGTTCGGCTCGCTGGTCGCCGCCGGGCTGCCGCTGATGCTGACGATCGGCGGGTTGATCGCCGCGGCAGGCTCGCTCTGGCTCGGGACGCGGATCGCCGACATCTCGATCTGGTCCATGAACTTCGCGCTGATGTTCGCGCTGGCGCTGGGGATCGACTATGCGCTCTTCATCGTCTACCGCTTCCGCGCCGCGTTCTTCGGATCCGGGCGGTCCGCCCCGGAGGCGGTGGCGGCGACGATGGACACCGCCGGCAAGGCCGTGCTCTTCTCGGGCGCGACGGTGCTGGTCTCGTTGAGCGCCGTGATGCTCGTGCCGAGCCCCGCGTTCCGGTCGACGAGCCTCGGGATCATGCTGTCGGTCGTCTTCGTGCTCGCGGCGGCGCTCACGCTGTTGCCGGCCGCGCTGGCGAAGCTCGGGCCGCGCGTGGACAGGTTCGCGCTTCCGTGGGTCGACGCGGGAGAGCACCATTCGCCGCGCTCCGCGGCGTGGGGCGAGCGGCTCTGGCGCCGGCCGCTGCACTACGGCCTACCGGCGCTCGCGCTGCTCGTGGTGCTCGCGCTGCCGGTGTTCTCGCTGAAGACCGCGATGCCCTCGATCAAGGTCGTTCCGCCGGGCGACAGCTCCCGGCAGGGCTACGACGCGATCCAAACGGCGTTCGGGCGGGGTTCGGCGGGTCCGCTCCAGATCATTGCTCCGAGGACGGAGGCTGCGCAGGTCGCAGCGGCGGCGCAGCGGGATCCGGGCATCGCCCGCGTGATGCCGGCGCAGCCGGGCGCAGGCGGCATGGCGCTCGTGCAGGCGATTCCGGCGACAGACCCTTCGGCGACGGCAACGGGCACGACGATCGACCGTCTGCGCCTGACGCTGCCGCCCGCGGCCCTCGTCGGTGGCCCGGTGGCGGAGAGCCACGACCTCCAGGCGACGCTGTCCGCCAAGACGCCGCTGGTGATCGGCGTCGTGCTCGGCCTCAGCTTCCTGCTGCTGGTGGTCGCCCTGCAGGCGCCGGTGATCGCCCTGCTCGGCGTGGTCACGAACCTGCTGGCGACCGCGGCCGCCTTCGGCGTCGCGAAGTGGATCTTCCAGGACGGCGTCGGGCACTCGGTGCTCGGATTCGAGCCACAGGGCTTCCTGGACGCATGGGGACCGGTGTTCTTCTTCGCGATGATCTTCGCGATCTCGATGGACTACACGGTGTTCCTCCTGTCCTCGGCGAAGGAGCACTGGGAGCGCTCGGGCGGCGATGCCAAGACGGCGATGGTCGGCGGCATGGCCGCCTCGGGACGCGTGATCTTCGCCGCCGGCGCGATCATGGTCGCGGTCTTCGTCACGTTCGCCTTGAGCGGCCCGCTGCCGCCCAAGGAGATGGGAGTGATCCTCGGCATCGCGGTCCTGCTCGACGCTGCGCTCGTGCGGCTGCTGCTCCTGCCGGTGATGCTGCGGCTGCTCGGCAAGCGGGCGTGGTACCTGCCGAAGCCGCTCGACCGGCTGCTGCCTGACGTCCGCTTCGGCCACGCGTGATCGTCGACAACCCACTCGGGCGCGCTGCCGAGCGTCGGAGGCGCGCCCGAGTAGGTCCACGCATGGCGCTTGGGCGACCAGCCAGAGGCGCGGCAAAAGCCCATCGCCGTCGGTCGCCGATCGGTTAGGCTCGGCGGCACCGTCCACAGGGGGAGGCCGAGATGCACGCAGTCGTGGTCAACGTGACGATCGGCGACGCGGAGGCCAGCGAGGACATGCTCCGCGAGCAGGTCGTCCCGCGGGTGGCGCAGGCGCCCGGTTTCGTCGCCGGCTACTGGACCCGGAAGGGCACGAGCGGGCTGTCGATGTCGGTCTGGGAGACCGAGGACGCGGCCAACGCCGCGAGCGAGATGGTCAGATCGGCGGCGCCCGAGGGAGTGACCGTCGACACTGTCGACGTGCGCGAGGTGGTGGCCAGCGCCTGAACGCCGCCGGAGAGGTCCGCCTTTTCGCGGCATGATGAGGAGCACAAGATGATCACCGGGGTTCACGCGATCGTCTTTGCGTCCGACGTCGAGAAGGCGCGGGGCTTCTTCCGCGACGTGCTCGACCTCGAGTCCGTCGACGCGGGCGGGGGGTGGCTGATCTTCGCGCTGCCGCCTGCGGAGCTGGCCTGCCATCCAGGCCCGGAGGGCAGGCACGAGCTCTACCTGATGTGCGACGACGCTCGGGCGACGCTCGAGGCGCTGCGGGCCAAGGGCGTCGAGCCGGCAGGGGAGGTCAGCGACCAGGGGTGGGGCGTGCTCGCGCACGTCGAGGTACCAGGCCTGGGTCGGCTCGGGCTCTACGAGCCGCGCCACCCGTCGCCGCTCTAAGAGGCTGTCTCAGAACCTTGGCCGCGCTGTGGCGGCCGCCCCGCGGCGCCAGGAGCCACCCGGCCGCTTGCGAAGGCCACCAGCATTGGCTGCGCGGCCGGGCGGCCCCTGCCATCCACGGATGCGGGCGCCACACCACGCCGTCGGGTTCTGAGACAACCTCTAAACGGCCGGATCCCGCCCAGGACACCCAAGCGAAACGGCAAGGTTGAGCGCTACCAGCAGATCCTCAAGCGCGAAATGGGCGCTCGGGCAGCTCTACAACAACTCAGCCGCCCGAGACGCCGCGCTTGCCGCCTGGCTGATCCACGACAACTTCACCCGCAACCACAGCTCGCTGGACAACCGGCCGCCCATCACCCGCGTTCGAAACGAGCTGAGGCACGAAACCTGGCGACGCGATCATCGGGCTGCGGACGACTCGACGAATCTCCGGTTGCTCATTCTCTCGCGCGCG
>JAICRZ010000231.1 GCA_025937135.1 Thermoleophilaceae bacterium | reverse complement strand
GCCGGTCCACGGCCTGATCAGGTGCGCCAGGATCGCGGCGGCGGCGACCGCGGCGAGGGCGATCAGGTACCCGTTGGCCGAGCGGGCTCGGGGATCGGAAGGCACGTCGTGCACCTCTCTCGGCCGCGGCGGTGGCGGCCGCGCCGGCGCGGTCAGGCGTCAGGCACGTGGCTCGGGCGGTCGAGCAGCGCGCGGACCTTGAGCGCGAGGTCCGCCGCGCGGAACGGTTTCTGGATGAACGGGGCCGAGGGCGCCACGAACCGGCGAAGCAGCACGTCGCTCCCCGCGTAGCCCGAGGTGTAGAGGATGCGGGCGCCCGGCGCCGCCCGCTGGAGCGCGCCCTCGAGCTCGGGGCCGTTCAGGCCGGGCATCACAATGTCGCAGAGAATGAGGTCGACCGCGAGGCCCGTTCGCGCGAGCAGCTCAACCGCGGCCCCGCCATTCGGCGCCTCGAGCACCTCATACCCGTAGGCCTCGAGCGCCCGCCGGGCGATCTGGCGCACCAGGTCTTCATCCTCCACGACGAGAATGCGCTCGTGCCCGCTCGGGCTCGGCCGGCCGCCCCCGGCCGCGGCGGGCACGGCGCTCTCGGCGGCGGGCAGGTAGATCTTGACGGCGGTGCCCTGCCCCGGCTCGCTGTACAGCCAGACGTAGCCGCCCGCCTGCTTCACGATCCCGTACACGGTGCTGAGGCCAAGGCCGGTCCCCTGCCCGACCGGCTTGGTAGTGTAGAACGGCTCGAAGGCGCGGTCCATGGTCTCCCGGTCCATGCCGGTGCCGGTGTCGCTCACCGACAGCATCACGTAATCGCCGGGACGGAACGCCACGTCCTCGTGCCGGCTCTGGAAGCTGCCGTCGAGCTGCACCGGCTCGACCGCGACCGACACCGTCCCGCCGGCCGGCGTGGCGTCGCGCGCGTTCAGCACGAGATTGACGAGCACCTGCTCGAGCTGGGTGCGGTCGGCGTGCACCAGGGGCAGCTCCCGCGGCAGCGCGAGCCTCAGCTCGTACTCGGCGCCGAGCGACTGCTGCAGCAGGTTGCCGAGATCGCTGACCACGGTCGAGACCGAGAGCAGCTCGGGCTGGTTGAGTTGCTGCCGGCTGAAGGCGAGGAGCTGCTGGGTGATCCGCGCGGCGCGACCGCCGGCCTTGATCACCTCCTGGATGTCGGCCGCCGCGGGGTGGTCGGCGGGCAAGCGACGCACCGCGATGTCACTGAAGCCGAGCACGGCGGTCATCATGTTGTTGACCTCGTGCGCGACGCCGCCGGCGAGCTTGCCCACCGCCTCGATGCGCTGGCGCCGGCGCACCTGCTCCTCGGCGCGGGCGCGCTCGTAGAGGTAGCGCTGGACCTGGAACTGGCGCGCGCGCGCCCGGAGCGCTGCGCGGACGGCGCTCAGGAGCGTCACCGGCTGGACCGGCCGCTCCAGCAGCGTGACGTTGCAGGCCTCTCGAATCTGCTCGAGGCCGCCGGCGTCCGCCGGCGGCCCGCGGCGCGCGAAAGTGAGCGCGATCAGCGGGAGGTCCGACCAGGACGGCTGCGCCCGGAGGCACTCGCAGAGGGCCAGCGACGTGTCCGGGTCGAGCGCCTCCTCGCCAACCACCAGCGCGCCCGTGCGGTCGTCGAGCTCGCGCAGCAGCTGCCCGGACGACGCGGTCCGGCGCACCTCGTAGCCGTGGGCTTCGAGGAGGGCGGCGACGAGCTCGCCATCGCGTCCGGTCGGCGTGTGCACCACCACCGGCGCGGCGGCCGCCCCGCCGCCCTCAAGCGGATTGCGGATCACTCGTGCCCGAGGCCTCGAGCAGCGGCCCCTCCTTGCCCAGGTACTGGGGCACGCCGGTGAGCACGCCCTGGAAGGCGTGGAGCGGCTTACCTACCTTGAGCCCGCCCGACCGGATGCGGAACTCGCGGATGGTCTGCTCGTGGGCCCCGCCCCGCTTCTTGAGCACCGAGATGGCCTGGCGCACCTCGCCGAGCGCTTCGAAGTAGCGGAGCAGGATGATGCTGTCAGCCAGATAGCTCACCTCGGCGATCTGGCTGTTCTCGGTGAACGGCGCGTGCTGCGCGAGGGTGAGCAGCGAGGTGACGCCGCTCTGGCCCAGGTAGCCGAACAGCTCGTGCAGGTGGATCGTGAGCAGCGCCTCGCCGGGCATGGCGTTCAGGTAACCGGTCAGGCTGTCGATGGCGACGAACCGGACGTCGCGGCGCTCGACCGCGTCCACGACGCGCGCGGCGAACTCGCCGGGCGACATCTCGGTGGGATCGATCTGCTGCGTGATGAAGGTGCCGTTCCGGATGTAGGGCTCCAGCTCCATGCTGAGCCCGCGCGCCCGGTTCATGAACGCGCGGAGCCGCTCGTCGAAGAGGAAGGCTATGGCCTTCTCCCCGCGCCGGGCCGCGGCCAAGGCGAACTCGGTGGTGAGCACCGTCTTCCCGACGCCGGCCGGCCCGAGGATCAGGGTACACGAACCGGTATCGAGCCCGCCGCCGAGGAGCAGATCGATCTCCCGATTGCCGCTCGAAACGATCCCGGTGCTCTCGACCGACGGCCGCTGGCTCGCCGCGAGCCGGGGGAACACGACGATCCCCCCCGTCTGGATGCTGAAATCGTGGGCGCCGCCCCGGTAACGCTGCCCGCGCATCTTGCTCACCCGGAGCCGCCGGCGCTCGGCGCCATACTCGGGCGCGAGCTGCTCGAGCTGGACCACGCCGTGCACGATGCTCGCGAAGTGAAGCTCGCTGTCGGCGCTCCGCACGTCGTCCAGCAGGATGACGGTGCACCCGCGTCCGGTGAAGAAGTGCTTGAGCGCGAGCACCTGACGGCGGAGCCGCAGCGGGTCCTGGGCCAGGATGCGCATCTCCGAAAGCGAGTCCACCACGACACGGGCGGGCCGGAGCCGCTCGACCACGCTGTAGATGCCGCGCACGCTCTGGGTCATCTCGACATCGGAAGGATGGAAGACCGTGTAGGCGGTCTCGGGGTTGAGCACTTCGTCGGGCGGCGCCAGCTCGAACAACTCGATTCCGTCGAGGTCCCAGCCGTGCGATTGCGCCACGGCAATCAGCTCGTGCCGGGTCTCGGCCAGGGTGATATAGAGCGAGGTCTCGCCGCGGGCGACCCCCTCGCGCAGGAACTGGAGCGCGAGCGTGGTCTTGCCCGTGCCGGGCAGGCCCTCGATCAGGAACACGCGGTTGGTCGGGAGCCCGCCGCCCAGCACCTCGTCGAGACCGGACACCCCGGTCGGCGTCACGGGGCTCTGTATCGGCGGACGGGCAGCAGGCACGTTTGATGTCGCGGTCACCGGAAGAACTCGGTTCGAGTGGCATCGGGTCACACCGAAGGCGCCCCGATCGATTCAGGGGGCGCCCGGCGCATATCCAAGACCTGGAATCTTGGGATCGGTCCGGAGACACCGGGGATCCCGGACGCCCCATATAGTCTGTCCGGGCGACCGGCGCGGTGATCCGGCTTACAGGCAATCGCGGCACGGGGTTAGCTGCACGGAGTCAGCGGGCCGGACCGCGGGCAGGGAACGGCTCGCGACCCGCGCTGGCGGCCGGACCGCGCCGGGCAAAACGTTCGGGAGAGTCCGGCGCGCCCGCCCCGGTGCTAGATTGGGGCGCACCCAACCCCGAGCCGCATGACCCCTCCGGCCCCCGATCTGCGCGAGCAGCTCCAGCAATCGCTGGGCAGCGCCTACCGGCTCGAGCGCGAGCTGGGCGGGGGCGGCATGTCGCGGGTCTTCGTG
>JAICRZ010000046.1 GCA_025937135.1 Thermoleophilaceae bacterium | reverse complement strand
GCCTACCGGGGTGTGCCCGCCCAAAACCCACCCCGGGGGGGCGGCGCGCCCTGGGGGGACCGCGCGCCGCCGCCGCTGCGGGTCAGCCTGTGTCAGCCGCGGCGTTGGGGTTCGCCGCTATGGGGTAGGCCGCTGGTCGCCGATCGCACCGTCCATCTGCCTGGGGATGCCACCCTGCGGTGCTGGGGAAGCGCCGGGGGGCGGCTGCTGTCCGGCTGGGGGGAATGCCGGAACGACGCCGGGGGCTGGATGCGTGTCGTCGCTGCGTCCATTGCATGGCGCATATTCCCGCTCGGCCGCTTCCGTGTAATCGGCTGAAGTGACGATCTTGGGCGTCCCCCTTGAGGAGGACTTCTCCCCGGCCGGTCGTCCTACGGGTTGACACGTGCCGCCGCGGGTACAGGGGGCACTCATGGACCTCGAGGGGATCGCGTTCGATGCGTTCGGCACGCTGTTCGACCTCGGCGACCTCGAGGACAGCTTCAAGGGCACCGTCATCCCCTGGACCTGGCACGCGACCGCGGCCGAGCGCTTCAGGCCGCTGCCGGAGATCGTCGAGGCCGCCGGGCTCGAGACCGAAGGGCTGACGTCGCTGCCGCCCTACGACGACGTGGCGGACGATCTCGAGGCGCTGCGCGGGACGCCGCTGGCCGTGCTCTCGAACGGGACCCGCGACGGAATCCGCGCACTGGTCGAGAACGCCGGCCTGAACGGCCACTTCGATCACCTGCTGGCCGCGGACCAGGTGGCCGCGTACAAACCGGCCCCCGAGATCTACGCGCTCGCCGTCAGCGCGTTCGGCAGCGTGCCGAACCGCGTGCTGCTCGTTTCGGGCAACGAGTTCGACGTGGCGGGGGCGTCGCAGGCGGGTCTGCGCACCGCATGGCTCGCGCGCGGCCGGGCGCCGAGCTGGGTGCTCGGCATCGAGGCGGATCTCGTCATCCAGAGGATCGCGGACCTGGCCTGACCCTTAGAGTCCGGTCGCGTGGACCGGGTGGTGGCGATAACGGGAGCGGCGCGCGGCATCGGCCGCGCGACGGCCGACGAGCTCGAGCGCCGTGGCGCCCGCGTGGCGGTCGGCGACCTGCCCGAGCTGGACGTCACGGATCGCGACTCGTTCGAGCGCTTCCTCGCCGGCGTCGAGCGGGAGCACGGGCGGATCGACGTGCTCGTGAACAACGCCGGGATCATGACGGTCGGCCCGCTCGCCGCCACGGACCCGTCCGCCGGATCGCGCGTGATCGACGTGAACGTGAAGGGCGTGATGTACGGCATGCAGCTCGCCGCGCCGCGGCTGCCGCGCGGCGGCCAGATCGTGAACGTGGTGTCGTCGTCCGCGTGGATCGCGCCGCCGGCGCTTGCCGTGTACTCGGCCAGCAAGCACGCCGCGCGCGGCCTGACCGACGCGGGGCGCGACGAGCTGCGCGGGCAGGGAATCGCCGTGACCGGCATCTATCCGGGCGTGGTCGACACCGACCTCGCGATGGGCACGAAGGCCGCGCGCGGTTCGAAGATGATCGCGCCGGCGGAGGTGGCCACGGCGATCGCCGACGCGATCGAGCGGCCGCGCCCGGAGGTCTTCGTACCGCGCTCGCTCGGGCCGCTGCTGCGCACCTACCAGGCGCTGCCGCCGCGCGGCCGCGCGCTGTTCGGCCGCGCGATCGGGATCGAGGACCTCTACGGGACCGTCGACCCGGCCTCGCGCGCGAGCTACGAGCAGTCGCTTTTGAAGAACACTTGAGCTGACCCGGGTAAAGGGGCGGGCGATGGCCACGCCCTCGATCGCGCTGCCGCGCACGCTCGCCCCGCGAGTCGGTGACGGCGCCCTCGCCGGGCTCGTCGCCTGCGGGCTCGTCATCTGCCTGCGCGCGGCGGCCGCGCCGTCGGGCCTGATCCCGGCGAGCTGGCACGGAATGCCGGGCTGGATGGCGGGGCCGCTCCCCGGCGTCGGCACCGGGCTGACGGACGGCGCGTTCGCCGCGCTGTTCGTGGTCATGTGCGCGTGCTACCTGGTCGCCCTCCTCACTCGCTTCGACGCCCGCCTGATGATCGCCGCGGTGGTCGTGCTCCACGCGCTGTTCCTGCTCGCGCCGCCGCTGCTGTCGAGCGACGTGTTCGGCTACATCGACTGGGCGCGGATGGGCGCGCTGCACGACCTCGATCCGTACGCGCACGGCTCGCTCGCCGCGCCGCACGACCCGGCCTTCGCCTACTTCCGCTGGCGCAGCGAGATGCCGAGTCCCTACGGCCCGGCCTTCACGCTGGCGAGCTACATCACAGCGCCGCTCGGCGTGGCCGGGGCGTTCTGGGCGATGAAGGCGTCGTGCGCGGCCGCGAGCCTCGGTTGTGTGGCGCTCGTGGCCTCGTGCGCGCGCCGGCTCGGCAAGGACCCGCTCCGCGCGGCGGCCTTCGTGGGCCTCAACCCGCTGCTGCTCGTGTGGGCGATCGGCGGCGCGCACAACGACCTGCTCGCGACGGTCACGGCGCTCGGCGGCGTCCGGCTCCTGCTCGGCGGGCGCGAGCGCCGTGGCGGCGCGATCCTCGTGCTCGCCGCGGCACTGAAGGCGTCGGCGGGCGTCGTGCTGCCGTACGCGCTGATCGGCCGGCGCCGCGCGCTGGTGGGCGCCGTGGCGGGCGCCGTCGCGATCCTGGTGGCTGCGTTCGCCGCGTTCGGCAGTGACCTCGGCGGCTTCCTGAACGCCAACCGTGATCAGCAGCAGATGGTGGCGCGCACGAGCGTCCCCAATCAGCTCGGCGTGCTGCTCGGCTCGGGCGGCATCACCCCGGTCATCCGCGCGCTCGCGTTCACGGTGCTCGGCGCGACGCTCGCATGGACGCTCTGGCGCGCCTGGCGCGGCGCCGACTGGATCGGCTGCGCCGGCTGGGCCACGCTCGCGTTGATCGCCTGCTCCGCGTGGCTGATGCCGTGGTACGTGGTCTGGCTCCTCCCGCTGGCGGCGATCGCGCGCGACCGGCGGCTGGCGATCGGGACGCTGTTGCTGTGCGCGTACGTAGTTGCCGTACGGACCCCGTTTTAACATCGGGGCCGCATGGACCCGCTCGAGATCTTCCGCGAGGCGATGGCCGGCCTCGCCTCGGGCGTCGCCGTGATCACCGCGCGCCGGCCGGACGGACTTCCGTGCGGGCTCGTGGCCACATCGGTCTCGTCGTTCAGCGCCGAGCCGCCGTCGGCGCTCGTGTCGGTCGCGCACAGCTCGCGCTGCCACTCCGCGCTGGCCGAGGGCGACTCGTTCGGCGTGCACATCCTCGCCGCGGACCAGCAGCCGCTCGCGCACGTCTTCGCCGGCCTCGGCGACGACAAGTTCGCCGGCATCGAGTGGGACTGGGACGACGGCGTGCCTCGCATCGCGGGACCCGTCTCGTACCTGCGCTGCCGCCGCAGTGCGCTGTTCGAGCTCTACGACCACTCGCTGCTCGTCGGCGACGTGACCAGCGGCGCGGTCCACGGCGGCGAGCCGCTCGTCTACATGGCGCGGAAGATGGGCTGGCGGCTCGAACGGGCCGACGCGCAGGAGAACGGCCTGTAGGCCTTTCGCGCCGAGGCGCGACAACGGGATGTGGATCGGCAATCCCTTGGTAATCTCGGTTTCGGTGAGGCGTCAGGGTCAGGGCGCCGAAACGACTCGCAGCCGGAGACGACAGCCACGCCCCTGCCCGGGCCGGCGGTCGGATCGAAACAGCGGCTCCGTTCGTGTCTCATGACGGCGGACCTATCGAACAGTGAATCGGCAGTTGGCCCCGCGGAAGCCTCCGAGGTGGTGTCGCCGAGCGAGCGCGCCAGAGAGGACCGGCGGCTGCTGCGGCGCTACCACCGCGACGCCGACGTTGCGGCGCGCGACGAGCTCGTAGCGCGCTTCCTTCCGCTCGCCCGTCAGCTCGCGCGGCGCTACCAGCGCGGCAACGAGCCGCTCGACGACCTGATCCAGGTGGCGAGCATCGGCCTCGTCAAGGCGATCGACCGCTTCGACCCCGAGCGCGGCACCGCGTTCTCGAGTTACGCCGTGCCGACGATCCTCGGCGAGCTCAAGCGCTACTTCCGCGACTCCGGCTGGGCGGTGCACGTGCCGCGCGGCATGCAGGAGCGCGTCATGACCGTCAATCAGGCGATCAGCCGGCTGTCACGCGCGCTCGGCCGCTCGCCGACTCCGGCCGAGATCGCGAGCGACACCGCGCTCGACCTCGAGGTCGTGCTCGAGGCGCTCGAGGCCGCGATCGCCTACGACGCCGTGTCGCTCGACACGCCGCGCACGAGCGACGAGGAGGGCGGCGACACCTACGCCGACACGGTCGGCAAGATCGACGAGCGCTTCGAGCTGATCGAGTACACGAGCGCCATCGGCCCGACGATGCGCGCGCTGCCGCCGCGCGACCGCCTGGTGCTGAAGCTGCGCTTCGAGGAGGACCTGACGCAGCTCGAGATCGCCGAGCGGATCGGCGTCTCCCAGATGCACGTCTCGCGGCTGATCCGCCGCGCGCTCAAGCGCCTGCGCACCGTCGCCGACGCGCAGTAGCCGGGTTGGCGCAAAAGCACAGGCTTAGGAACTAAAGGTCCTGGGCACATCTGCCGATGCGGCTCCTCGACAGACTTCCTGGGACGGCCGTCCGACCGTCCCGGCCAAGCGCCACGGGGAGTCGGGTCGTTCCTATGCACTTGAGAGAGGTCCCGGTCCCCCGGGGCCTCTTTCTTTTTCGGCCCACTCCTCCGCGAGGATCGCCCAGCGCTCGTGGTCGCGCCACTTGCCGTCGATCTTCAGGTAGCGCGGGGAGAAGCCCTCGAGGCGGAAGCCGGCGCCCTTGGCGAGCGCGATCGAGCGTTCGTTGCCCGGCTGGATGTTCGCCTCCAGGCGATGCAGCCCGAGTGAGCCGAACGCGTGCGCCAGCACCAGCTGGATGCCCTCGGTCATGTAGCCCTCGCCCGCGTACGGCGCGCCCACCGCGTAGCCGAGGTAGGCGTTCAGGAACGGCCCGCGGAAGATCTGGCTCAGGTTGAGGAAGCCGAGGATGCGGCCGTCGCCGCGGCGGCAGAGCAGGAACAGCTCGAAATCCTCGGAGCGCGCGCGCTCGACCAGCGCGAGGAACTCGCTGTTGCGCGTCGGCGGGAACGACCACGGCTGGTGATGCTCGCGGCTCGCCCGCATGAGCTCGGTGAACTCGTCCGCGTCGCCGGAGCGGCCGCGGCGGATGAAGGCGCGCTCGCCGGTCTCGAGCGCGCCGCGCTCCGCCCTGTTGCCGAGTCGCATCGCCACCAGTCATATCTTGCCGGGCGACTGCCGCGCGTGACCCTCCGCCACCAATACGCTGCCCGGCGTGCGCTTGGGAGCACTGATCGGAGCGATGGCCGCCCTGCTGCTGCTGCCGGCGGCCGCGAGCGCGCGCGTCATCCAGGCCGGCAGCGTCCTGCCACCCGGCCAGAGCGGCTTCGTCTCACTGGCCGGCGTGCCTGACGGCACCGGCTCGCCGCACCTCAACGACCAGACCGCGATGTTCGTGAACTTCGGCCTCAAGCCGGCGATGCTGGGCGGGGCGGGCACGCCCGAGGAGCCGAAGCAGGGCGTGAGGATCGTGCGCGACGCCTACGGCGTTCCGAGCGTGACCGGCACGACGCTCCAGGACACGTGGTGGGGCGCGGGCTACGCGATGGCGCAGGACCGGCTCTTCCAGATCGAGATCTTCCGCCGCGCCGCCGAGGGGCGTCTCGCGGAGATCCTCGGCAAGTCGTACCTGCCCATGGACATCGAGACCCGGCGCGACTTCTACACGCCCGCTGAGATCGATCAGCAGCTCGCCAAGCTGCCGTCCGACGTGCAGAGCTACTTCGCGGCGTACCGCGATGGGGTGAACGCGTGGATCGCCCAGGCTCGCAACGACCCGTCGAAGCTGCCGGGCGAGTACGCCGCGCTGGGGATCGGACCGCCGCAGGACTTCACGCTCGAGGACTCCGGCGCGATCGGCGTCTACCTGGCGCGCACGATCCCGAGCGGAACCGGCGCCGAGCTCGCGAACCTCCAGGCGTTCCAGCAGATCGGCGCGAGGAACTTCAACAGGATCCTGCCGCTGCACACGAAGGGCAACGTGATCACCGTTCCGCGCTCGAGTGGGCTGTTCCCGTCGAACCCCGGCCGGACCCACCGTGACGAGCGGATCGCCTGGAAGAAGTCGCAGGCGTACGACAGGTCCCTGCCGCTGCCGCCCGAGAGCGATCTGGGCACGATCCGCGAGAGCTCGAAGCTGCCGCTGCTCGCGCACGTCGGCAAGCCGGAGGGCTCGGACGTGTGGGCCATTCGCGGCCCGCACCATCGCGCCACGCTGTTCACCGGGCCGCAGCTCGGCTACTCGATCCCCGAACTGCTCGTGGAGCTCGAGGTGCACGGCCCGGGGCTCGACGCGCGCGGCTCCACCGCGGCGGGCGTCCCGGTCGTGGGCATCGGCCACAACAAGCACGTGGCGTGGGGGCTGACGAGCGGCGAGTCCGACGACGACGACCTCTACGCGGAGCAGCTGGTCGACCCGGAGCACTACCGCTTCCGCGGCAAGACGCTCGCGATGAGCTGCCGTGACGAGACGTTCTCGTGGCGCCCGCCGCCCACCGACGCGACCGATCCCGCCGGGCTGCTCGGCGGGCTCCTCGGCAGCGGCGGCACCGCACCCGCGGGCTCGCAGACCGAGCGCATCTGCCGCACCGTGCACGGACCGGTCGAAGCACGCGCCGGGAACGTCGCCTACGCGCGCCGCTACGCGATCTGGGGCCGCGAGGCGGACACGATCAAGGGCCTGCTCGCGCTCGACACCGCCAAGTCGATCCGCGACGTGAACCGCGCGATGAAGCAGGTCACGTGGAACGAGAACACGACCGCCGCCGACGACCGCGGCCACATCGGCTACTGGCATCCCGGGCTGCTCCCGTGGAAGCCGAAGCACTGGGACGAGCGTCTCCCCTACCCCGGCGACGGCCGCGCGGAGTGGCGTCACGGCGGCTTCCTTCCGTTCAAGGACCGCCCGCACGCGATCGACCCGAAGCAGGGCTACCTCTTCAACTGGAACAACAAGCCGTCGGCCGCGTGGACCGAGGGCGACACGCTGTCGCGGTCACGCGTCGACGGGAAGTTCCATCACGCCAACATCCTGCGCGCGCCCGTTCGCCGCGCGCACCGGCACTTCGGCTACACCCAGAGCAAGAACGTGGACAAGGTCAGCGGCACGATCTCGCAGCAGCGCGCACCCGCGACGGCGCTGCTCAAGCGAGCGCGCCGTGGCGCGACGGGTCCTGCGGCGACCGTTCTCCAGACGATCCTCAACTGGAGCGGGTCGTACGTCGACAGCGGGGCCGACGGCAAGATCAACGCCGGCGCCGCCGCGTGGCAGGAGCTCAAGGGCGCCGCGATGGAGCGGGCGCTCGGCCGCTTCGGCGACTCCGCGAAGCTGCTCGGCGCGACGCGCTCGGATGACTTCGACGCGACCAACGGCGAGGTCTACGGCCTCACGCACCTGAGCCGCGCGGGACTGCGCAGGGCCGCCGCTGACGCGTTCGTCAACCTTCGGGCACGCTTCGGGAGCGGCGAGCCGACCGCTTGGCGCCAGCCGCGCCCGATGACCGAGCCGACCTCGATGGGCGCCGGGCAATTCCCGCCGTTCCCGCTGTTCGACCGCGGGACCTGGCAGCAGAACGTGCTGCTCGGTCCGTAGGCTCCTACACCAGCGCGCCGGGCACTTCCTCCTTCATCGCGCCGCGAATCTGGTCACGCAGCTCCGGGGTGTCGTCGTGCTGGTGCGCGTTCACCGCGTGCATCGCGGCCGCCTCGACGAGGTGCTCCTCGCTGCCGGACATCGCGAGGTCGCAGTTGCTCTCGCTCGGCATCTCGCGGCAATCGACGTAGTAGCGCGTCATTCGCGCCTCCTTTGGTCGTTGCCGCGATCCTCGCGTCCCGCGACAGCCAGGGCAAGCCGCCGACGCGCCGACTGCGGAAACGAAGAGGGGCGCCGCGCGGCGCCCCTCTCCCTGCCTTCGCTTGTGCGCGTTCGGCGCTAGCTGCTGCTCGACCGCCGCGAGCGCGACGAGCTGCCGCCGCTGCGCGAGCCGCCGCTGCGCGAGCCGCCGCCCGAGCGCGACGAGCTGCTGCGCGACGAGCCGCCGGAGCGTGAGCTGCTGCTGCGCGAGCTGCCGCCGCCCGAGCGCGACGAGCTGCTGCGCGACGAGCCGCCGCTGCGCGACGAGCTCGACGACGACTTGGCGCGCGAGCGCGAGCTGCCGCCAGAACGCGAGCTCGAGCTCCGAGAGCCCGAGCCGGACGAGCGCGAGCTCGACGAACGCGAGCTGGAGGAGCTCGAACGGCGCCGCGACGACGAGCTGGTGCGCCGCTCCTTCGCAGGGATCTCCTCCTGCGCGACCGCCTTGACGAGCTGAGGGATCAGCTTCTCGAGGTACTTCGCCATCTTCTCCTCGTCGCGACGGATCGTCTTCGCGATCTTCGCGGTGTCCTTGTCGCCGACGGCCGTGGCGAGCGCCTCGATCGCGGTGTAGTTCGCGATCTCCTCGGCTTCCTCGTGGTACTCGTCCTTCGCGTTCTTCAGCATCTTCTCGGCCTCACCCGTGCCGCGCAGCGCATGGAGCGGGCCCTGCGCCGCGGCGACCGCGCGACCGGCGATGTTCGCGACGGTCGCGGTCACCGCTTCGGGACCGGGCAGGTCGGGGCCCACCTCGGGCGAGCCGCCGAGCTTCTTGATGCGGCGCTCGAGCTGCTTCGCGTGATCCTTGGTCTCGCGCAGGTGCTGCTGCAGGCGCTTCTTGTACGGCGCGCGAGTCGTGAGCCCGATGTGCGCCTGGAGCGCCTGCTCGAGCTGCTTCTCCTTGCCGTACGCCTCGTTCAAGTACTGGACGATCTTCGCGTCCCTTGCCGGCGTTTCGCTAGCCACTTGTCAACGTCTCCTTCGTCGGTTCCTCCGCCGTGCTTACCCGCATCACTCGATTTCTGCACGGCTCGCGCGGGGACCTTAGAGGTCGGCGCGTGTGAGTTGTCGCTCGTACGGTCCGCGACCGGTCAGGCACGTCGCGCCGCAGCGTGCGGCGAGCTGCAGCGCGTCCTCGGTCGCGCGGCCTTCGCCGAGTGCGAACGCGAGCCCCGCGGCGAAGCTGTCGCCCGCGCCGTACGCGTCGCGTCGCTCACCCGGAAGCTGCGCGGCGGACCACTTGCCGGTTCGTCCCTCGCCCGCGGTCCAGTGCCCTCCCTGCGCGCCGTCGGTCGCCACCACGAGGCGCGGCGGCGGCTCGATCGCGTGGTAGCGCTCGGCGGCGTCGCGCGCGGATCCCACGACCGCGTCGAGCTGGACGTGCGCCCGCTCGAGCAACCCGGTCACGCGCGAGGTGGCCACGAGCGTGCGTGCCTCGCGCGCCGTGTGCAGAGCGTCGACGTCGCCGGCGACGAAGTACACGGCGTCCGCGCCGGCCAGCTCGTCCCACGGCAGGTCGTCGGCGCGCACCGGATGGATGCGCTCGCCGATCGTCGTGATCGTGCGCTCACCGTCGTCGTCGAGGTAGACGAACGCCCGGCGCGTCGGCTTGCCCTCGCGGCGCACGGCGCGCACGGTGACGCCGAGCTCGCTCAGGCGCGTCTCGACGCGGCGCCCGTTCTCGTCGTCGCCGATGGCGGTGAAGAACGTGCAGCCGCCCGCCAGCCGCGCGAGCTGCACCGACGCGACCGCGCCGCCGCCGGCGGGCTCCTCGAAGCACTCGGTCGTCTCGAGGATCTCGCCCTGCCGCGGCAGTCGCGCGACCGGCAGGAACTCGACCCACTCGAGGTGGCCGACGACGGCGGTGCGCATCACACGGCGGCGAGCCGCTCGACCAGCGCCCGCTCCTCGGGACCGAAGAACGGCGGCTCGCCGGCGCGGGAGTTCTCCTCCATCCGTTCAGCCTTGGATGTCGCCGGTATCGCCACGGTCACGCGCTCGTCACTGAAGATCCATTTCAGCAGGGCCTGCCCCCACGTCTCCACCCCGAACTCGCGCAGCGGCTCGAGCTCGCCGGCGTCGGGCGGATCCCACGTGAGTCCGCCCTCGCCGAACGGCCGCATCACGATCACGCCGATTCCCATGTCGGCAGCAAGCGGCAGGATCTGGCGCTCGACCGCCCGCTCGCGCGGGTTGTACGGCACCTGCACCGCGTCGAGGCGACCGGTGCGCATCACCTCCGCGAGCTCGCCGAACGCCGACGGGCTGTAGTGCGTCGCGCCGGTGTAGCGCACGAGCCCTTCGTCGCGCAGCGCCTCGATCAGGTCGAGCTGCTCGCGCCAGGCGACGAGGTTGTGCACCTGGTAGAGGTCGACGTGGCCGCCGAAGAAGCGCAGCGCGCGCTCGGCCTGGTGGCGTCCCTCGTCGGCCGAGTGCGTCCAGACCTTCGTCGCCACGAACGCGTCGTCGCGCCGATCCGCGAGCGCCGCACCGAGCTGCTGCTCTGCGTCCCCGTACATCGGCGAGGAGTCGAACACCGTGGCGCCGGCTTCGAGCGCCGCGCCGACCACGTCGGCGATGTTCTCCGTGCGCCACGTCCCCATGCCGACGACGGGCAGCTCGGGCCCGCCGTCGCCAAGGGAACGGAACTGCAAGCGCTAGAAGCCCGCCGGGTGCCGGACGACGTAGCCGCTCGCCGAGCGCGTCTCGGTGTGCCAGCGCGGGCCGGTCTCGCCGTTGCTGTCGCCCGAGGTGTCGAAGCGCAGCCCGGCGATCATCGCGTAGGCGTGGCCGGAGTTGGCGAAGACCGTGATCCACTGGCCCGCGCCGCCCTGGCCCCAGCTCTCGAAGCCGGTCGAGTCGAGCGGCTTCGACAAAAGGCCGCCGCCGTGCAGCGCGTAGCTGACGGAGCCGGAGCAGTCGTAGCCCGAGTCGTCCCAGCTGCCGTGGCCGCCGCCGTACTTGTACGGCTTGGTGGTGATCTCGTTCGCTGCCGCGATCACGTCCTTGACCTCCTGCGGCGCGCTGTCGGGCGCGATCGCGGTCCGACCGTCGGACGACATCCGTGCCTTCTCCGTCGGGTTGCCGCTCGCGGCGTCATAGCCCTGCCCGCCGCTGCCCTGGCCCATCGCGTTCGGGTCGCCGCCGTTCTTGGCGACGGTGCGCGCGAGCTTCTGGTCACGCGGCTGCGCCTTGCCGTCGATCTTGCGGCCGAGCTCGGCCTCGAACTTCTTCTCGGCACGGCGTGTCGCGCTGCCGTAGTAGCCCGACGCGCGCGTCGGGAACCCCGACTTCACGAGGTACTTCTGGAACAGCTTCACATCGCGTCCCTGCGACCCCACGGTGAGCGTCCGCTTTGCGTAGGTGCTGCGCGCGTCGGCGGATGCGGGGACGAGCAGGACTGCCATTGCGGCAACAGCGACGCATGCACGCGTTACGCGCACGAGCTCCTGTCGAGCCATGAAGTCCGACCCTCTCTCTCATTGCGCTTCCGGAGTTAGCTGACGGGCTCGCGCGGAAAGAGTCGCGCTACACCTCCGTAGAGGTGATTCGCCCCTGCTGAGTGGTTCCCCCGGTCGCTCGCACACGTGGCGCGTACGAGCGATTCAGCTAGGTTCAATTAAGCGGGCACAGTAGCAAGATGCCCGGCTGGATTATGTTTCCCCCGTCACAGATCCTGGAAACGCCCGATGGCTGAGCTGCCGTTCGAGCTCTCGCCCGAGCAGGCCGCGGAGCTCGTGGCCAGCGGCGACGCGGAGCTGATCGACGTGCGCGAGGAGTACGAGCGCGAGGCCGGCTACATCCCCGGCTCGCGTCACCTCGAGCTGGGCCAGCTGGCCGACCGCGCCGACGAGTTGCCCGCCGAGCTGCCGCTCGTGTTCCAGTGCCGCGTGGGGTCGCGCTCGGCGATGGCCGCGTTCGCGTTCCGGCGCGCGGGATTCGACGCCCACAATCTCGACGGCGGCATCGTCGCATGGGCCGCGAGCGGGCTCCCGCTCGAGGGCGAGATCGCCCAGCACTAGAAAGGAAACGTTCGGTTCCGGCGGCCTGCCGTGACGCGCCCCAGCCTCGCGGCACCGGAACCTCCGTTTCCTAGAAAGGAAACGTTCGGTTCCGGCGGCCTGCCGTGACGCGCCCCAGCCTCGCGGCACCGGAACCTCCGTTTCCTAGCCTAGGTCACGCGCAGCGCCTCGCCCGCCGCGACCACCTCGTCGCCCGGGTGGAGCTGGCGCCCGCGGCGCTCCTCGCGCTCGCCGTTGACCGTCACCGCGCCGTCGACGAGCAACGCCTTCGCCTCGGCCCCGGAGTCCGCTACTCCGGCGAGCTTGAGGAGCTGCCCGAGGCGGATCGTGTAGCCGCGGATCTCGACCTCGCGCACGGCGCTACTCGTCCTCCTGCTGCTCCTCTTCCTCGGTCTGCTGGAGGCGGCCCTCCTGCGCGATCTGCTCGCGCTCCTCGCCGCTCGGCTCGTCGCCGCTCGTCTGGTCCTCGCGCTCTTCGTTCATGTCGGGGTTCCTTTCGTGGTGGTCATCGGGAGCGGCGCCGCGTGCGGCGCTTGTTGCGTCGCGCGTGTGTGCTCTTGGCCTTGCGCGGCGGCCGCGGGGGTGGTCGCCTCGCGCCCGCCGACGCGGTCGCGCTCACCGCCTCCGCCTCCGCCGCCTTGGGCTTTGCCTTCTTGCGCGCGCGTCGGGGCTGCCGGCGGGCGTGCTTGGGCAGTGACCGGCGCGCGTCGCGGAGGATGAACCAGCCGATCGCGAAGATCACCACAACGCCGATCGCGGCGAGCCCGAGGAGGCCGAGGAAGCTGGTGCCCGAGTCGTCGGCCGGCGCGGGCGCGCTGGGCGCGGGCACCGGAGCCGTCTGCGTCTGCGCGGGCGGCGCCTGCTGCGCGGGCGGCAGCGGCGAGAACGGGCTGTTGCCGGGCGCGGGCGTCTGCGCCTGGGCCTGGGCAGCGACGACCAGCGCGCACGCCGCAGCCGCGAGCGCGATGCTGCGGCGGCTCACCTACTTGGGCGGGCTCGCGCCGCCGCTGCCGCCGCCGGACGCGGACGGAGGCTTCACGCCGCCGGTGCCCGGATCGACGCTTCCGCCGCCCCCGCCCTGCGTGCCGCCGCCGGTGGCGCCCGACGGCGCCGGCGCGGGCGCTGGAGCGGGCGCCGGGGTGGGCGCCACGGACCCGCCGCTCGAGCCGCTGCCGGGCGTGGACGTGCCGGAGTCGCCCGACTTGTTCTTCTTCTTCGAAGGCGACCCAGGGGTCGTGACCCCGCTCGAAAGCGGCGTGGTCGTGGGCTGGAAGGTGGGAACCGGCTTCGGCTTCGAACCCCCGCCGCCCGACGCGATCGCGATCACGACGATGAGGAAGAAGACGACGACGCCACCCAGAGCGACCAGCCTGCGGCGGCGATAGACCGCCTCAGTTTCACGCGCTGCCTGCACAGCGGACCGACCGTAGCACGGCGCCCCGCGCGCGTCAGCGGCCGGGAGTCGTGGTGGCGGGCGCGCCGGCGCCCGGCGTGGTCTGCGTTCCCTGGCTCTGCGACGGCTGCTGTTGCTGCGGGACGGCCGGCGGCGTCGGCGGCCGCGACGGCGGGTGCGGCCTGCGCGCGAGCGCGGCCTTCGTCTGGCTGCCCACCTGGCCGACGGGCGGCAGCTTGTGGTCGGTCTGGAACTGCGTGACGGCGGCGGCCGTCTGCGGACCGTAGGTGCCGGTGGCGGGCAGCCCGAGCAGGCGCTGGACCTCCTTGACGTCGTCGCCCGTCATCCCCTCGGTCAGGGTGCGCTTGCCCATCAGCTCGAGCCGCTTGGCGGTGCGCTCGCGCGCGAGCGCCTTGGTGTCGATCCCGGGCGGCGGCGGGCCGGACTCGACCGCGGCACCGAGCGGGCGGCTGCTCACGAGGTGCGCGTAGACGAGGATCCGTTCCGACGCGCTGTAGAGCGGGTGGCACGCGCTCAGCACCAGGGCCTCGCCGTGCAGCCCCGCGAACGCGCCGTCGTAGCCGGCCGGGACGATGCGGTGGCGGTCGACCGCGTAGGTGAACAGGCCGTACGGCATCTTCAGCGTGACGGTGTCGCCCGTCTTGAGGTCGTCGATGTTGCGGAAGGGCGCCTCGTAACTCGTCCGGTGACCGGCGATCCCGACGGCCTGGCCCTCGCCGGGCAGATGGGTCTCCAGGTAGCGGCCCGGCCCCTTGCGGAGGTCGCCCGCGTCGGTGCCCTGGACGAAGACGTAGTCGACGCCGAGCTTGCCGATCGTGATCGTGCCGAGCGCGTCCCCGTTCGCGACGCCGGCGCGCTCGTGCGCGGCGAGGGTGGCCATCCGCGCCTTCGTCCGCGCGTCGGTGTCGCCGATCACGGCGAGCCGGCGCTGGTCGGCCGCCGTGAGCTGCTGGGAGTCGAGCTTGTGCAGCTGCTTGGTCAGATCGTCCTGCGAGCGGGCTGCGACGAACGCGGTGAACGGCTCCTTCCACGCGAGCGTGATCGCGGCCTCGGCGAGCAGCAGCGTGGCGGCCACGAGCATCGCGATCGCGATCCGCTTGCGCGCGGCGTCGCCGAGCCGCAGGCGGCGGCGCCGCTTCTCCACCATCGGGAAGTCCTCGGTGGCGATGTCGGTGATCGCGCTCGCGGGCCGCGGCAGCACGATCCGCTCGGGCTCGGGCTCGGGCTCGGGTTCCGGTTCAGGATCGGGCTCCGCCTCCGGCTCCCGCTCCGGCGCGTCCTCGAGCGAGCCGAGCGCATCGGCGGGCACCTGGATCACGCGCGGCTCAGCCGGCCCCTCCCAGTCGATCTCCTCGAGCCAGTCGGGCGACTCGAGCGGCGCGTCGGCGATCATCTCGGCGAGCAGCGAGCGGCCGAGGGCCGGAGCATCGTCACCCGCGAGGGCGTCGAATGCGAGCTCGGCCTCGTTGAAGCGCTGCTCGGCCACCCGGCAGTCCGCGCAGCGGCGCAGGTGCGCGGCCGTGCGCTCACGGTCGCCCTCGCTGAGCTGGCCCTCGGCGCGCGCGGCGAGCAGCGCGGGCATCAGCTCGCACGCGCCGCCGCGGTTGGGGTCGCCCAGGCGCTCGAGCAGCCGCCGCGCCGGCATCCCGGTGCTGGCGGAGGACGAGCGGGCGGCCGATTCCGCGCGCACCGCCGACCGCAGGCTCGCGTCGAGCGCCGCATCGTCGGTCGCCCCGCGGGCCGCCGCGCCCTCGAAGACGCGCGCGAACGACGCCTCGACCGCATCGGCGATCGCGTCGGGAGCACACACCTTGGAGCAGTACGCGAGCGCGGCCGCCGCACGGCGGTCGTAGAACGCGGCCAGCCCGGCGCCTTGGGTTCTGTCGATGGTCTGGTCGTGCTTCACGGAGCGCGTACCCCTGCGAAGCCGCGATGCTAGACCGCGCATCGGTCTGATTTTCGTGGGCGGCGCTTCCGCGCCGCGCCTAGAGCGGCCGGACCGGCGAGCGGCGGCGAAATCCGACCGCCGCGGCACCCGCCACCAGCACGGCCGCGCCGGCGATCAGCGGCAGGACGTCGAACCCGGTGCTGGCGAGCTGGACCTGCTTGCCGATCAGCTGCTCGCAGCGCGACTTCGAGATGACCTGACCGGACTTGTCGCGGATCGTGCCCTGGTTGCAGTCCTGCTGCGTGATGTTCGAGGTCTGCGCGAGGGCGGTGCCGGCGAGGGCCAGCGGAGCCGCAAGCGCGACGATCGCTGCCAGCGCGGCAACCATCCGCGCAGCGCGTCGGGGTGCAAACGTCATTCGAGGTCCTTCCGGGTCGGCGGCTTGAAGACGCGCGGAGCGTAATAGCTGTCAACGCGATGCGTCTTGACCCTTTCCGCTATTTGCGCACAAAGCGGTGCGTCACCCTCCCTCAACGGAGGTGCGCGCAGGGACGTACGGCTCGCGTGAGCCGGACGTGCTTGCCGCCGCGCAGGGTCACGCGCGCCACGAGCCGGCGCCCGAGTCGCGCCGGGCCGACGCGGAAGCGCGCGGCGAACGGCGCGCGCTTGTCGCGCACGCGCCTGTGGTGGTAGCGGAAGACCACGGACTTCACCCGCGCGCGGTCGGGTCCGGTCACGCGGGCGCTCGCTGCGCGCCGCCGCGAGCAGCGGTGCAGCCGCCCGTAACGCAGGCGCAGCGTGAGGCGGGGCCCGCGGCGCTGCGCCACCTGTGGCGGCGGCGTCGAGTCGCGCAGCGCCACCAGTCCGCCGAGCACGCCGACGTACGCGGTCCCGTCCGGGCCGAGCGTGACCGGCGCGTAGTTGTTGTTGAAGCCGAGACCGGAGCCCGCGCGTGCCCTGTAGATCGTCTTCCCGCTGCGGAAGTCGATCGCGGTGAGGTACCACGGGTCGGAGTCCTCGCCGGCGGGCTTCGTGTACGAGTAGACGATCCCGTTCGCCAGCGAGATCTTCGGCACCACCGACGGCGCGATCTCGTCGCTGTGCCAGACCCTGTGGCAGCCGCGGCCGTCGGCGTTCACGTCGACGCGCTCGAGGCCGCCGGTCGTCGTCCCGCCCTGCTCGGTGGCCTGCGGCCCGCTGTAGCCGTAGTTGTTCTCCGTGACGATCGCGTTGCCCGCCACGGCGAGCGACTGGTCGGTGTCGCTCGCGCCCTTCGCGAACACCGGTATCGCGCACACCTGCGCGCCGGTGTCACGGTCGTAGACGACGACGTCGATCGGGTCGCTGTTATCGGTGATCGCGACCCAGGGCCCGGCGGGCATCACCGTCGGCGTGGTGCCGGAGCCGACCTCGGTCTGGCCCGGCTTCGACGTGCCGTCGTTGAGGTAGGTCGAGCGCCAGAGAGTCGTCGGCGAGCCGTCGGCCGCGGCCCGGAAGCGGTACATCGCGGCGTCGGTGACGATGTAGACGGCGCCGGTGTCGTCGACCGCGAACGAGTTGCCGATCTTCTCCTTCGTGTCGAACGTCTTGACCGAACCGCTCACGGGATCGACGGTGCCCACGATGCCCGCGGCCGTCGCGAACCACAGCCGGCCGCTCCAGTCGGGCAGCGCCGAGAGGATCTTGTCGCCGTCCGGGATCGCCGCCGTGAGGTCGTAGTCGCGCTGCATGGCGAATCCGTTCCCAGCCTCGGCGACCACCAGGATGTGACGCGTGGTCGTGGGGATGATCGCCCGGTCCTGGTCGTCGAGGTAGAAGTAGCCGCCTCCGGAGAAGTCGGTGAAGACCCCCGTCGACACGCCCGGCTGGCGACCGGGCAGCGCGAACGTGCCGAGCACGTCCAGCGTCCTCGCGTCCATCATCAGCAGCCGCGGGCCCTGAAGCCCGACACAGACGGTCACGATCCGGCCGTGGCTGTCGAAGGTCACCGAGGCGCAGTCGGCCGCCTGGAAGTTGGAGACGCGCTGGACGTCCCTTCCCAGCGGCCCGGGCAGCACGTTCGCGTCGGTCTGGAACGCGTCCACGTGCAGGTTCGATCGCTCGTTGGGCGCCATGTGCGGGTGGCGCGGCGGCTGCGGGACGAACACCGGGTGCTGCGTGGCGGGGGCGCCGACGAACGCGGGCGAGCTGTTCGCGTCGGTGCCCTCGGGGATCGGGTCGGCCGCCGCGACCGACGGGAACACGAGCAGCAGGAGGCAGAGCAGGCGCTTCATGCGCCGCGAATTATGCGGGTTCCAGCTCCGCGTCGCGCGACACCAGCTCCGCGTAGCGGCCGCCGCGCTCGAGCAGCTCCTCGTGGCT
>JAICRZ010000191.1 GCA_025937135.1 Thermoleophilaceae bacterium | reverse complement strand
GCATTGCCGGGCAGTGAGTGCGGATGAAGGGACTCGAACCCCCACGGGCGATTAAGCCCACCGGGACCTAAACCCGGCGCGTCTACCAATTCCGCCACATCCGCTGGCGGCGCCGATTCTAGGTCCCTCCTAGAATGCGCCCGGCAAGGGGCACTGGCCTAATTGGCTAAGGCACCGGTCTCCAAAACCGGCGATTCCAGGTTCGAGCCCTGGGTGCCCCGTCAGTTCACGCGGCTCGCTCGCCGCCATAGGTGAGCACGCGGCCCCAGAGGCTCTTGGTGCCCCAGATGCCACGGCGCAGGCACTCGAGCTGGACGATCTGGCTGTGGTCGACGAACAGGTTGACCTCCGGCCCGTAGTTCTTGACGTACCAGGCGAAGACCTCGGGATCGGCCGCCTCGAACATGACCTTCTCGATGCCGAGCGCGCCGACGATCTCGTTCACGACGTCGGTGCGCCAGGTCGTGACCTCCTCCGTGATGCCCTCGGACTCGATCATGATCATGTAGGCGCCCGCGTCGAGCGCGCGGCGCGCGAGCTCGATTGCTGCGCCCACGTCCTTGGTGCCCTCCTGTTCGAGCTCACCGGGAGTGGTGGCGCCGCCGGCGCCGAACTGGATGCCCACCTCGGCCTTGGCCTTCATCCCGGCGGCCTGGACCCGTTCGATCAGCCGCATGATGTCGTCGGTCGGGATGCTGATGAAGCCGGCCGAGATCTCGACGATGTCGAACCCGACCCGGGCGCACTCGTCGATGTACTGGTCGACGGCGTCGGGGCCGAGGGTGAGCACGTGCTCGACGAAGCCGCCGGTCGAGACCAGCACGTCGTGCTCGTGCGCGACGTCGAGGATCGCGCGGAGCGCGGGCTCGGGCATCAACGTGAACGATCCGCCGGCGAACTTGAGGGCGTCGACGTGCTCGCCCATCGTCTCGAGCACGTCCTCGAGATAGCGCGGGCCCATGACCGAGTAGTAGGGCCCGCGGATCTCGGTGACGCCGCGGGTGCGCGGCTTGTGCGGCCGGTCGTTGGAGCGCAGGAACGGGAAGGCGAGCTCGGTGGCGGTGGGGAAGGTGTCGATGGCCATGGTGCGTCCTTTCGTCATGAAGACGTGAGTGAATGGATCGCGGGCAGCCGGCCGGTGGCTGCGAGGCGGACCGCCAGGTCGGCGACGCGGAGCTCGTCGAGATCGCGGATGGCGGCGACGATCTGTTCGCGCAGCCCGGCGTTGACGTCGTGCGCCAGCCGGTCGAACTTCGCGGTGGCGGCGTCCCAGCCCATCGGTCGCGTTTGGAAGCCCTCCCAGTCGCTCTGCTCGCGGCTGAGGACCGTGCCGTCGCGGAGATACACGCGCACGCGGACCGGATGCTCGGCGCCGAAGCGAGCGGAGAGCTCGCGGTCGGGGCGGACCTCGACGCGCCGCAGCAGGTCCTGAACGTCGGCGCTGCGGATGCGCTCAGGGATGTACTGCTCGGGCAGGACCTGGCCGTCGAGCAACGCGACGGCGAGCAGGTAGGGCAGCGAGTGGTCGGCCTCCTCCTTGGACGAGACGTGCCGCTTGTCGCCCTCCTCGCCTCCGCCGATGATGTCGTAGGCCACCTGGAAGGTGTCGAGCTCGACGCGCTCGACATCGGTGCCGCGCAGCCCGTGCTCGGCGCGGAGCGCGAGCACCGCCTCGAGCGCCGACTGCGAGTGGATCTCGGCGTTGTGGCGCTTCAGGATCGTCGCGCGGACCGCTTCGAGGTCCTCGGCCGACCAGTCGATCTCGAACGGTCCGGCGATGGCGTCGATGAAGCCCTTGTTGCCCTCGAAGACCTCGCGCGGCCCGGTGACGCCGTGCATCGCCATGAACGCGGCGCTGGTGGCGGCCGAGGCCATGGCCGGATACGCGAGCCCCTTCCAGTTCGAGAGCGCGCCCGTGCGGGTGACGCGCAGCGCGTTCAGCGAGGTCCCGGCGATCGCGATCGCGTGCGCGGTGCGGCCGGCGTCGAGCCCGAGGGCGCGCGCGACGCCCGCCGCGACGGCGTAGGCGCCCTGCACGGTGTGGTCGAAGCCCTCGGCGCGGACCGGTGCCACGTCCGAGAGACGGCACTGCACCTGGTAGGCGACCGCGAGAGCGGTCAGCAGGTCACTGCCGTCGGCGCCCGCGTACTCGGCCGCGGCCAGCATCGCAGCGAGGTTGTCGGACGGGTGACAGGTCTCGCCGGGCGCCACGTAGGAGTCGTTGAAGTCGAGGTAGCGGACGAGCGTGCCGTTGTAGAGCGTGGCGCGATCCGGCGCGGTCCAGCCGCCGCCGATCAGCGTGCACAGCGGCTCGCCGCCGAAGTCGTCGACCTGCGTGCGCACCATCGCCGGCACCTCGGCGCCGAGCGCGCCGAGCGCGCAGCCGACCGAGTCGAGCACGCGCAGCTTGAGCTGCTCGCGAGCGGGCGCGGAGACGTCATCCCAGCGCGCTCCTGCGACGAACTCGCCCAGCTCCTCGACGCGCGTCGTCGCGCGCTCGCTGCTCGCGGCGCAGATCATGCCGCTGCTCCGGTCGCGGTGCGCTCGGCGTCGACGTCGTCGGACGGTTCGGCCGGCCGCACGATCACGACGGGGCAGGACGCGTGGTGGGCGCACTGCTGGCTGACGGAGCCGAGCAGCAGGCCGACGAAGCCGCCGTGCCCTCGCGATCCGACCACCAGCAGATCGGCCTCGCTGGCCGCGCTCACCAGAACGTCCGCGGCGCTGCCTTCGATGACCTCGCGTTCGATGTCGAGCCCGGTTGTGTCGGCGAGCGTGTGAGCGGTCGCCCGTTCGAGGACCTGCTCGGCGGCCCGGCGCTGATCGCTCACACCGCCGTACGGCACCGACTCGATCGGGCCGATCATGTAGCCGTAGCCCTCGCCGCGCGGATAGCTCAGCGTCCAGGCGAAGATGGCCCGCAGCCGGGCGCCCCGGACACGCGCCTCGTCGACGGCCCAGCGGAAGGCAGCCCGGCCGCCCTCCGACGCATCGACTCCGACGACGATGGTCTCACGCTTCCTCATGACGTTCCTCCTCCACGATCGGTGGGTAGGCCGCGCCGCAGCACCTCGCCGAGCACGACCGCGTCGTTGTGCTCGCTGTCGCGCGCGGAGTAGACGAGCGTGACCGTGCCTTCGCGGGCGCGGTCACGCAGCTCGGTGAGCCGCGGGCGCTGGGCGCGGAGCTCTTCGACGTACCGCCGCCGGAACTCCTCGAAGCGGTCCGGGGCATGTGCGAACCAGCGGCGCAGCTCGGTGCTCGGCGCCAGCTCGCGGTTCCACGCGTCCAGGTGGGCGCGCTCCGTCGAGACGCCGCGCGGCCAGAGCCGGTCGATCAGCACCCGGTATCCGTCCGAGGCCGTCGCCGGCTCGTACGCGCGCTTCAGGCGGACGTCGAGTTTCGTGACCGTGTCAGCGGGCATCGGGACTCTCGCCGTCGTGGAGCAGGCTCATGATCATGCGGAAGACGAGCGCCGCCGTGAGCAGTAGAACCGCGAACCCCGGGATCAGGATCCACGACTGGCCGACGGCGCCGATGATCACGACGTCGGCGACCATCACCGACACGCCGACGACGAACGACAGCAGGAGACCGGTGCCGCGATCCGGGGACGGGGGTGACGGCGGGCGGACGCGCAGCGGGCGAGATTCGTGCGCGAGTTGGGCGTTCATGACGACCCCTCTCTTTTATACAAGTCTAGTGTGAAAAATAGCGCGGTCGACCGCCGCACGGAGGCGTGCGGTCCGCGATCTGACGTGCCGGCGGCGCTCACGAGCGCCCCCCGTTCGTGCCGGCGAAAGACGGCGCCGCAAGCGCGGCGCCGGTGTCCGCGATCCGCCACGCCGCGATGTCGACGGGCGCCAGAACCGTCGGCTGGAAGCCCAGGAGGACCATGTCGGTGAGGGTCACCGCGAGGTGCTCGTGCGCGAGCAGCCGTTCTGATTCCGGCACCTCGAACTCGAGCAGCCAGCCGATCTCGACGTCGCCGCTCGGCAGTGCCTGTGAGAGATGCGACACCCGCACGGTGGCCGTGGGCGCGTCGGCCCGCAGCTTGTCCATCTGGACGTCGAGCCACTGCTCGAGCTCCTCGGAGGGAACCGGAACGGTGGGGTGGCAGCGGATGGCGAACTGAAGCATGGGTCGAGTGTCCTCGCCACGCGCGCCGCCGAACATGGGGTCAAGCGTGTATATCCGCCCGCCGGACCGCCTGTATTGTCACAGCGAGCGTGTGAAAAGACCCATCCTCGATAGCGGATCGGAGCGTGACTTCTGATGGCCATCGCAACCAGGCGCGCGGAGACGGTGTGGGAAGGGAATCTCGCCCGCGGGGCGGGAACGGTCACGGGCGACAGCGGCGCAATCGGGCCGTTGCCGGTCACCTGGGCGGCGCGGACCGAGGAACCGGGCGGCAAGACGAGCCCCGAGGAGCTCGCGGCGGCGGCGCATGCGTCGTGCTTCTCGATGGCGCTGGCGCTGCGCCTGGCGGAACATGGCCACGACAGCGAACGCCTGACCGTCTCGTCGACGGTGACGCTCGACGAGGTCGACGGCGCCCCGACGGTGGTGTCGAGCGAGATCGAGGTCCATGCGCGCGTGCCGGGGCTCGACGGCGGCGAGTTCGATGCCGCCGTCGAGGAGGCGGCTCAGCTGTGCCCGATCTCGAGGCTGTTTGCCGGCGCGGAGGTCAGCGTGAAGGCACAGCTGGACGAGGGCTGATCTACGAAGGCTCGCCGGACGTGGCGTCGAGCGCGATGACCGAGTGGGCGTACGCGCCGCCGGCGCGCATCTCGGCGGCCACCCAGATCGCCTCCATGATCTCCTGCTCGCCGGCGCCCTTGCGTTGCGCGAGCTTCGTATGGCTGCGAATGCAGTAGGGGCACTGCGTGACGTGCGCGACGGCCACGGCGATGAGCTGCTTTGTCTTCTCCGGGAGCGCGCCATCGGCGAAGACCTGCTTGCTGAAGGCCTGGAACGCCGCATGCGTCTCGGGCGCGAGGTCCGTACGGTGAGCGGCGAGCTCCTTTGTCGTAGCGGGATAAACGGGGTGCGGCATCTCGTACCTCCTTCAAGGGTTCTCCGGGATGGCCCGCTGGGTGGCCGGCGCCATGCCGCCGGCCACCCATCGAGTTACCGGCCGAGGTTCGGGGAGACCTCGTGCTCGGTCTCTTCGCGAGCGGGGGAGGCGGTCGCCAGGCGCG
>JAICRZ010000059.1 GCA_025937135.1 Thermoleophilaceae bacterium | reverse complement strand
CTACACGGACGTCGCGGGTGTCTTCAGCGCGGATCCCCGGATCGTGTCGAACGCCCGGAAGCTCCCCGTGCTCACGTTCGAGGAGATGCTCGAGATGTCGGCGAGCGGCGCCGGCGTGCTCCAGCTCCGCTCCGTGGAGTACGCGCGTAACCACGGCGTGACGATCCACTGCAGGTCCAGCTTCGAAGACGGAGCCGGTACCGTGATCCAGGACGAGGACCAGACGATGGAACGACCGCTCGTAACAGCCGTGACCCACTCGACCGCGGAGGCTCGCATCACGCTGACGGGTCTCCCGGACCTGCCCGGCATCGCCGGCCGCGTGCTCACCGCGCTGGCCGAGGCGAACATCAACGTGGACATGATCATCCAGAACGAGCCGCAGACCGACGGCCACAAGGCCGACATGTCGTTCACCGTGCCGCGGGCCGATCTCGACCTCGCGCGCGAGACCCTCGAGCGGCTCCAGGCCGAGCTCGGCTTCGGCCGGATCGCCACCGATGCGGCGATCGGAAAGGTCTCGCTCGTGGGCGCGGGAATGAAGAGCCACCCGGGCGTCGCGGCGAAGACGTTCACCGTCCTCGGCGACGCCGGCGTGAACATCGAGATGATCTCCACCTCGCCGATCAAGATCTCGTGCGTGGTGCGCGAGAAGGACGTGGCGCGCGCCGTGCAGGACCTGCACGCCGCGTTCGAGCTCGGCGATGGCGCCATCCGCGAAGAGGACCCGCGCGGAGTCCACAGGCCGGTGGTCGGATGAGCCTGGGCTCCCTCCACTTCGGCCTGGCGCGGCCCGCGGCGCAGAGCGCAAACGCGGGGACGGCCTCGTGGATGGAGCCTGCGTCATGCGCGTAGCTGTAGTTGGGGCTACCGGAGCCGTCGGCTCCACGATCCTCGGGGTCATGCGCGAGCGCAGCTTCCCGGCGGACGAGATCGTGCCGTTCGCGTCCGAGCGCAGCGTCGGGCGGCGGATCGACCACGGCGACCGGGACCTGGTCGTCCAGCCGCTGAACGACGAGACGATCCAGGGCTTCGACATCGCGCTCTTCTCGGCGGGCGGATCGCGCTCGGAGGAGTGGGCGCCGCGCTTCCGCGACGCCGGTGCGGTGGTCGTGGACAACTCCTCGTTCTGGCGGATGCACGAGGACGTGCCGCTCGTCGTGGCCGAGGTCAACCCGGACGCGCTCAACGGCCACCGCGGCATCATCGCCAACCCGAACTGCTCGACCATGCAGATGGTGGTCGCCCTCAAGCCGATCCTGGAGGCGGTGGGCATCGAACGCCTCGTCATCTCGACCTACCAATCGGTCTCCGGCACCGGGCAGAAGGCGGTCGAGGAGCTGCACGACCAGGCCGAGGCCGTGATCGAGGCGCGCGAGCTGCCGGCGCCGGGCGTCTACCCGCACCAGATCGCGTTCAACGTGATCCCGCAGGTCGAGACCTTCAAGGACGGCGACGACTACACCACCGAGGAGCGCAAGATGATGGCCGAGACGCGCAAGATCCTCGGCGACCAGGAGATCCGCATCTCGGCCACCTGCGCGCGCGTGCCGGTGTACACGGGGCACTCGGAGTCGGTGAACGTCGAGACGCGCGACCCGCTCGAGCCGGAGGAGTGCCGCGAGCTGCTGGCCAAGGCGCCGGGCGTGATCGTGGTGGACGACCCGGCGAACGGCGTCTACCCGCTGGCGATCGACGCCGCCGGTCGCGACGAGGTGCTGGTGGGGCGCATCCGCCGCGACCCGTCGCACGAGCGCTGCCTGAACCTCTGGGTCGTGGGCGACAACCTGCGCAAGGGCGCCGCCACCAACGCGGTCCAGCTCGCCGAGCTGCTCCACGAGCGCGACCTGCTGGGAATGGCGACCAGGTAGAAGGGGTAACGCCTCGGTATGGCCTTGAACGACCTGCTCAAGCGCTTCGCCCGCGGCGGCTCCAACACCCGTCGCCGCAGCCGCCGCTCCAACCGCCCGCGCGGCGAGGGAATGGGCCTGGTTCCCGTGGTGAAGCGCCTCTTCGGACGTAAGCAGTAAGACCCCCATCCGGGTCAAGGTTCGTCCCTACTCGGACGATCACAACGGGAGATGGCGGATATTTCGCGCATTTCGCGCGCCCGCGTACGCGCTTTCGCCGACCGGCTCGGTCTGCTCGGCCGCTTCAGCGTGCTCAGTCTCGTGTCGCTCGCGGTGCTCGGACTGGTGCTCGCGCACTTCTTCGCAGGCCGCATCCACGATCGCGCTGTCGCGACGGCCGCCCAGGAGGCCGAGCTGATGGTGAACTTCGGCATCACGCCCCAGCTCGCCGGTGCTGATCTCGATCAGAAGATGAGCCCCGAGGCGATCAACACGCTCGACTCGCTGCTGCACGCCGGCTACACCAGCCACCCGGTCAAGGAGATCCGGATCTACAGCGCGCACCGGCGCGTCGTGTACTCGGACAACCGCGACGCGGTGGGCACCGTCGAGCCCGACGACGCCGGCTTGACCACCGCCATTCGCGGAACGACGCACGCCGAGGTGACCAAGGATCACGGCGGCGCGATCGAGGTCTACGTCCCGCTTCGCTACGGCGACGCGAGCACACCCGCCGTCGGCGCCTTCGAGGTCTACCTCGACTACGCGCCCGTCGCTGCCGGCATCCGCTCGGACACAAACCGCGTCTTCCTCCTGCTGGCCCTCGGGATCCTGCTCGTGTGGGGAGTCCTCTTCCGGATCGTGGCGGGCGCCTCGCGCCGCCTGCGGCGCCAGGCCGCGGAGAACGAGCATCAGGCGCGCCACGACGGCCTCACGGGGCTGCCCAACCGCGGCTCCTTCTCCGACCAGGTCACGAGCGCGCTGGCCACCGCGGCCGCCGGCAACTCGCTGCTCGCCGTGATGATCGTGGACCTCGATCGCTTCAAGGAGGTCAACGACACGCTCGGCCACCACTCGGGCGACGAGCTCCTGCGCGAGGCCGGCGAACGTCTGACGACCGCCCTGCGCACCGGCGACGTGCTGTCGCGCTTCGGCGGCGACGAGTTCGCGGTCCTGCTGCCGCACGTCGACTCGGTCGAGGCCGCCGCGGCGGTGGCCGAGCGTCTCTGCGCCGCGCTCGAGGAGCCGTTCGTGCTGCACGGCCTCACGGTCCACCTCGAGGCCAGCCTCGGCATCGCGATGTACCCCGACCACGGCGACGACGTCGAGACCCTCGTCCAGCACGCCGACGTGGCGATGTACATCGCCAAGAGCTCCACCTCGTCGTTCGAGCTGTACGACTGCCGGCACGACCGCAACAGCGCCGGCCGCCTGGCGCTGCTCGGCGAGCTGCGCCACGCGATCGACAGCAACGAGTTCACATTGCATTACCAGCCGAAGGCGAGCCTCGAGACCGGCGAGGTCGACGGCGTCGAGGCGCTCGTGCGCTGGATCCACCCGGAGCGCGGGATGGTGCCGCCCGACGAGTTCATCCCGCTCGCGGAGCAGACCGGCGTGATCAAGCCGCTCACCGCCTGGGTGCTCGACGCCGCGCTGGCCCAGTGCCGCGCCTGGCGCGACTCCGGGCTGGAGCTGACGGTTGCCGTGAACCTCTCGGTGCGCAACCTGCTCGACGCGCACCTGCCGGAGTCGATCGCCGGGCTGCTGAGCCGCCACGCGCTGCCGCCGAGCGCGCTCGAGCTCGAGATCACCGAGAGCACGATCGTCGCCGACCAGGTGCGCGCCCTCGACGTGCTCACGCGTCTCAACGCGATGGGGATCGGCCTGTCGGTCGACGACTTCGGCACCGGCTACTCGTCGCTCGCCTATCTCAAGGACCTGCCGGTGAGCGAGCTGAAGATCGACCGCAAGTTCGTGAACAACATGACCGAGGACGGCGACGACGCCTTCATCGTGCGGTCGACGATCGACCTCGGCCGCAACCTCGGGCTCCAGGTGGTTGCCGAGGGGGTCGAGACGCAGGCCGTCTGGGACCAGCTCGCCATGCTGGGCTGCGACGTCGCGCAGGGGTACTTCCTGACCCGGCCGCTGCCGCCCGCGGACCTGACGGAGTGGCTTGCGGCCCGCCGGCAGGATTCCGTCAGCCCCGTGTAGAACACTTACCGCGATGCGAGGCGGGGCAACATTCGTGGGCGCCTGCGCGCTGGCGATCGGGATCGCCGGCTGCGGCGGCTCCGACAACGGCAACTCGAGCTCCTCGAGCCAGCCGGCCGCGAGCCAGAAGGCGCCGGCCCCCAAGCCGACCGTCAAGTTCGTCACCCCGAAGGACGGCGCCACGCTGAGCGGACCGGTCATCGCGAAGGTCAAGCTGACGAACTTCAAGATCGCGCCCCAGGCCGTCGGCCAGGCGCCGCGCCCGGGCGAGGGTCATCTCCACTTCAAGATGGACGGCGGCAAGTACGACTTCCCCAAGTACTCGGGAGCGAACGGCCTGATCGCCAAGAAGCTCGGCGTGACCGGGCACTACTCGCCGGCGCTCGCGCCGAAGATCACCTACAAGAACCTGCCGCCGGGCAAGCACCAGCTCATAGTGCTCCTCGCCAACAACAACCACACGACCGTGGGTGTTCAGGCGAAGATCTCTTTCACCCTGAAGTAGCGCGTGGCCCGAAACGGGTCGGTAGCTTCCAGGGGGTGAGAGCGAGGGTCATCGTCGGCGCGGTTGTCGCATTGCTCGCGCTTCCGGCCGCCGCGTCGGCCGACGCCACGCCGCTCGGCCTGAGTTGCACGGCCAAGGCGGGCGTCCGCTTCTGCGCCGGTAACGGCTCGACGCAGCGCGTCGCCACCTTCGACGGCGTCCCGCTCGACGCGGACGTGACGCTGCCCGCGAGCGGCGACGGCCCGTTCCCCACGATCGCGATGCTGCACGGCTGGGGCGGCAGCAAGACCTCGTTCGAGTCGGCCGACGGCAGCGACCACGGCCAGACCTACCACTACAACAACATCTGGTTCGCCCAGCACGGCTACGCGGTGCTCAACTACACCGCGCGCGGCTGGGGCAACTCGTGCGGAACGCAGTCGTCGCGGACGGTCGACTGCCAGCAGCAGGTCCAGAACGGCGGCGACCAGTCGGCCACCGGCTGGATCCACCTGAAGGACCGCCGCCGGGAGGCGCACGACACGCAGTTCCTGCTCGGCAAGCTCGTCGACGAGGGGATCGCGCAGCCGGGCGCGCTGGCCGCGACCGGCGTGTCCTACGGCGGCGGCGAGAGCATCGAGCTGGCCTACCTGAACGACAAGACCCAGATGCCCGACGGCAGCTTCGTTCCCTGGACGAGTCCCGATCCGGCGAAGAAGACTCCGCTCCACCTGGCCGCGGCGTGGCCGCGCTGGCCGTGGTCCGACCTGGTCTCGTCGCTGCTCCCCAACGGCCGCTTCCTCGACTTCGACAACTCGACCGACGACAAGAGCCGGACGCCGATCGGCATCCCGATCGCCACCTACATCGAGGGGCTGTTCGCCACCGGCGAGGCGACCGGCTGGATTGCGCCGCCGGGGGCCGATCCGAATGCCGACCTCGCGACCTGGAACACGCGCGTCCTGGCGGGAGATCCGACGAACGACCCGCTCACGACCCAGATCGCCAACCAGATCCACGACTTCCACCAGGGCTTCGGCTGCGCGGGCTGCGGCACGCCGTCCCCACTGCTGATCGAGAACGGCTGGACCGACGACCTGTTCCCGCCGGCCGAGGCGCTGCGCGTCTACAACTCGCTGCGGGCGAGCAACCCGAACGCCGACGTCGCGCTCCAGCTCGGCGACCTCGGCCACGCGCGCGGCTCGAACAAGGAGAACGTCGACGAGTACCTGAACGACCAGGGCAACGCGTTCTTCGACACGCACCTGAAGGGCGGCTCGGGCGCACCCGCGGCGGGCAGCGTCACGACGTTCACGCAGACCTGCCCGCAGAAGGCGCCCGGCGACGGCCCGTTCGCCGCCGCGTCGTGGCCGGCGCTCCACCCGGGCGCCGTGCGCTTCGGATCGGCGGCGGCGCAGACGGTCACGAGCAACGGCGGCAACCCGCAGACCGGCCAGGCGATCGACCCGATCTCGGGTGGCGGCGACGCCTGCAAGACCGTCCAGGACGAGCACGCCTCCGGCACGGCGGTGATCGCGGGGCCGAAGAGCCAGGGCTACACCCTGCTCGGCCTGCCGACGGTCCAGGCCGACGTGACGGTGAGCGCCGAGTACGGCCAGCTCGACTCGCGTCTGTGGGACCTCGCGCCGGACGGCAGCCGCGTGCTCGTGAGCCGCGGCGCCTACCGGCTCGAGCTCGCACAGAGCGGCAAGAGGATCACCTTCCAGCTCCACGGCAACGGCTACCGCTTCGCGCCCGGCCACGTCCCGGAGCTCGAGCTGCTCGGCAACGACGCGCCCTATCTGCGGCCGAGCAACGCGCAGTTCACCGTGAGCGTGTCGAACGTCGTCGTCGAGCTGCCCACGCGCGAGCGCCCCGGCGCCGCGGGCGGCACGGTGGTGCAGCCGATCATCTCGCAGGGCGGCACCCTGCTCCGCGCCGCCAAGCCGCGGCTGCGCATGAAGGCGCGCCCGCGCCACGTGCGGTCCGGCCGCCGCACGCGCGTCACCTTCACCGTCACGAGCGCCGGGCACCGCGTGCGCGGCGCGCTCGTGCGCTTCGCCGGCAAGCGTCACCGCACGGGCAGGCACGGCCGGGCGCGCTTCACCGTCCGCCTGCACAAGCACGGCGTGCGCCGCGCGACGGCGAGCAAGCCGGGCTACCGCGCCGCGAAGGCGCGGATCCGCGTGCTACGGCACCGGCACCATCATCACCACCGCCGTTAGAGCTGCGCGGGCTGCTGCTGGCGCGAGAAGCGCGCCAGGTCGCGGCGCGTCGAGATCCCGAGCTTGCGGTAGATGTTGCGCGCGTGGGTGCGGACGGTCTCGATCCCGATCGAGAGCGTGTGCGCGATCTCCGCGTTCGACATCCCCTCCTGGAGCAGCTGGAGCACCTCGGCCTCGCGGCCGGTGAGGATGTCGGCCTCCGCGAGGTAGTCGAAGCGCTCGAGCGGCTCGGCGGGCGACTTCGTCTGGCGCGGCAGCACGCGCATCCCGCGCGACGCGAGGTGGATCGCGTTGATGATGTCGCGGCCCTGCGTCTCCTTCGAGATGCACGCGGTGGCTCCGAAGGACAGGATCTGGTTCGCCTCGTTGGGCGTGGGCCGGTTGGCGAGGACGACGATGCGCGTCTCCGGCCGGCTCTGGTGGAGCTGGTAGATCCAGGCCGCGTTCGGCAGCGAGCCGAAGTTGAGCAGGACGACCGACGGCTGCTCGCGCTCGACCACGTCCTCGAGGTCCTCGAGCTCGCAGTCGCAGTGCACGAGCTGGAGGTTCGTGTCCTCGTTTATGAGCTGCTGGAGCCCGATCGAGACCAGGTCCTCGAAGCGTGCTGAAACGATCGTGATCGGTCGGCGCATTTGGGCGGAGGGTGAGTCGGGTGAAATGCCCTCACCCCTCATATCCCCTTTCTCACCCAAGGTCTAACCCAGCCGTACCCCGCGGGGGATCCCACGCATTTCCCCCCAATTTCACTCGGCGGAGGGGACGTACGACCGCGGCCGTGCGGGAACCATTCAACCAAGCCGGACGGAGCCGGCGGAGGACCACCTTCTCAGACTTTCCCAGGGCGCGTAGGGGTACGCCGCACCGCGAAAGGCCGGCCATTCCGATGGCCGGCTTTTTCGTTTCAGGGGAAGCCGGCGTTCGCCGGGGCCTGCCGGTTCGCCGGCGGGCCCCGCGGCGTCGAGTGTCAGTGGTGCCGCTTCGCGTACGCGGCGGCCTGCCGCTTCACGACGGCGAGCAGGTTGCCGAGCGCGATGTTCGAGTCGGTGAGGTGGAGACCCCAGGTCGGGTCCGGTGACGGCTTGATCGTGGGCGCGCCGGCCCGCGGCGTGATCTGGAGCACGTGCGCGCCGCCCGCCGACGAGCAGTGAGCGCGGAAGCTGCCCGGGACTGAGATCCACGGGGTCGCGGCGGTGGGTCGCGGATAGTCGAGCAGCGCGATGCCCGCCGCGATCGTGGACCCGGGGGCGAACGGCTGTGTCGGATAGATCGGGTCGATCCTGCCGGAGCCGCCCCCGAGCGCGGCCGGGTTCGTGCACAGGACGGCCATGCCCTTCTCACGCGTGCGGCCGAAGACGCTGTTCGCGGGCACCGGCGCGTTGTAGGTGGAGAACGCGATCACGCAGCCGAGCTGCGAGGCGCGGCGGCAGGCCCTGACGTGCTTGAAGTCACCGCCGCTGTCGCGGCCCTTCTTCACGAGCACGTCGCCGCCGAGCAGGATCGCCGACACGAGCCGGCGCCGCACCGACGGCTTGCGGTCGACCTCCTCCGCCACCAGCCGGCGGAGGATGAAGCTGCCCTGTGAATGGCCCATGATCACGACGCCGCGGCCGTGGTTGTAATGGCGGAGGTACTCGCGCCAGGCGTTGCGTACGTCCCCATAGGTCTGGCGCGGCGGGTTTCCGGCCTGCGCGACGTTCTGGACCGTGACCTGGCGGTACATCGGCGCGAAGACGCGGCAGTGCTGGGAGTAGCGCGCCGCCTGGTAGAGCGCGATTGACCTGATCTCCGGGTCCTTGCGCAAATTCGCGATCGGCGTCTTCTGGTCGCTGACCGTCGGGTAGACGTAGAAGCAGTCGATCTTCCGCGGGCGATCGGCCCTCACGTTCTGCACGCCGCGCTTCTGGCCGGCGGGTGAGTAGACCGTCGTCCTGAGGCCGGGCTCGCACGGGTTGTGCTTGATCCCCGGCTTGCACAGCCAGGTCGTCTTCTTCGCGTCGGCACCTGCCGGGAGCGCGGCGATCAGCGCAGCCAGCAGCAGCGCGGGGAGGAGGCGGGCCATACGGGAGTTATAGAGGACCGGCCGCGGGCCGATAACCCTGTCGTGGGGGACGTGTCGAGCAATTCGGCCGTGCCGGGGCAGATGTCGTGCTCGATGGCTAGCACGCTGATCCGGCGCGTGCGCGCGAACGGTGGCGAGGAAGCGGTGGCCGAGCTCATCGCCGAGTCGGGCATCGCGCTCAGCGCCGGCTACCTCGAGAACCTCGACAACTGGATGTCGTACGAGGACGCGGGTGCGCTGATGGAGGCCGCCGTCCGCCTGACGGGCGACGAGGATGTCGTGCGCCGCATCGGCGAGGACACGGTGCGCCAGCACGCGGGCACCGCGGTGGCCACGCTGCTGCGCTCGCTCGGCTCTCCGCAGGCGATCTTCGAGCAGCTGACGCTGGCGGCCACGAAGTTCAGCACGGTGATCGACCTGGCGCCGGTCGAGCTCGAGCCCGGGCGCGTGGTCGTGCGCGCCAAGGCGAAGGGTGGTTTCGCACGCCACCGCCTGCACTGCCAGTACACGCAGGGAATGCTGTCGAGCCCGCCGGTCCTGTTCGGGCTGCCACCCGCCCGTGTGGTGGAGTCGCAGTGCGAGGCGCTTGGCGCCGACCAGTGCCTCTACACGGTCACGTGGGATGCCGAGCAGGCCGCCGAGGCCGCCGACCCGCACCAGCTCGTGACGGCGCTCGAGTCGCAGCTCGCCGCGATGACGAGCCGCCTCGAGAGCGTCTACGCGACGGCGCGCGACCTGATCGCCCTCGACGACGTGGACGCCGCTCTCACACGCATCACCGAGCGTGCGGCCAGCGCCGTGCGCGCTCCGAAGTATCTGCTCGCGGTGCACGCCGGTCGCGGCGACGAGATCCACGTCCACCACCGCGGCTTCCACGGCGCCGACACCGAGGCGGCCGCGCGCGAGCTGCTCGCCGAGGCGCTCGATTCCGACCCTTCGCGCATCGTGGTCGAGATCGCGTCCGGCATCCGCCACTACGGCCGCCTGATGGCGGAGTCCCCCGACGGCGCCTTCTTCCCGCACGAGCGCGACCTCTTCGACGTTTACGCCCGCTACGCGGCGGCGGTGCTCGACACCGCCACCGCGCTGGACGAGGCGCGGCTGCGCCAGCGGCAGGCCCAGGCGCTCCTCGAGCTCGCGCAGGCCGTGGCCACGGCGCCAACCAGCGACGACGTCGCCCAGCGCCTGGCGCTCGCAGTGCCGGCGGTCGTGGACTGCGACCGCGCGATCGTCTTCCTCTGGGAGGAGGATCAGGAGGCCCTGACCTGCCACGCGCTCACCGGGATGCCCGGAGCGGCGCGCGAGTTCGCGCAGGAGCTGCGAATCACCCCGCGCGACACCCCGCTCGTCGACCTGGTGCGCGCCGGGCGCTCGGAGCCGCTGTTCTTCGGCCGCGACCCGGCCGACCCGTACGTGCGCGGCGTGTTCGCGCAGACCGGCTCGCGGGCGCTCGTCGTGGTCCCGATCGTGGCGAACGAGCGCTTCTACGGGATCATGAACGTGAGCGTGACCGACCGGCCGGAGCGCCTCCAGCGCACGCCGGCGCTGCTGGACACGCTGGCGGGCGTCGTGGCCCAGGCCGCCACCGCGCTCGACAACGCACGGCTCATCGAGACGATGTCCCACCAGGCCAGCCACGACAACCTGACCGGCCTGCTCGGCCACCGCGCGTTCCACGAGTCGCTGGCGGCGGACCTCGAGGGCGAGCCGTTCGCTCTGGCGATGGTGGACATCGACGACTTCAAGCTGATCAACGACGAGTTCGGCCACCCGCTCGGGGACGAGGCGCTGCGGCTCGTGGCCGACGCGCTGGCGCGCAACGTCCGCGAGTGCGATCGCGTCTTCCGTGTGGGCGGCGAGGAGTTCGCCGTGCTGCTGCCGGGACTGACCGGCGAGCACGCGAAGAACGCGGCCGAGCGGCTGCGCGCGGCCGTGGCCGCCGTCCCGTTCCGCATGCCGCTGCGAGTGAGCATCGGCGTGGCGTCGTGGCCGGGCGCCGGTACTGGGCGCGACGCGCTGATCGCACAGGCCGACGCCGCGCTCTACGACGCCAAGCGCTCCGGCAAGGACCGGATCGCGCTGGCCGCCTAGCCGCCGCTAGGCGGTCGCGAGCTCGCGGACCTTCGCGATCACGTCGTTCGTGCTCACCACGTGGCGCGTCATGCCGAGGTCCTTCGGCTCGAGCCCGAACGCCATTCCGAGCATCTGCGGCAGGTGCAGCACCGGGATGCCGAGGTCGCGCTCGACGAACTTGGCCGCCTCCGGCTGCTGCATGTCCAGGTTGAGGTGGCAGAGCGGGCACGGCGTGACCACGCAGTCGGCCCCGGCGTCGATCGCGTCCGCCATGTGACGGCCGGCCTGACGCAGCGACGTCGTGCGGTTCATCGTGATCACCGGGAAGCCGCAGCACTTGTGTGCGCCGGCGTAGTCGACGGGTGTCGCGCCCAGCGCCTCGATGACCATGTGCAGGTAACGGCCGCGGTCGGGGTGGTGCTCGTAGCCGAGCCGGCTCGTCGGCCGGACGATGTAGCAGCCGTAGAACGGCCCCACGCGCAGGCCCTCGAGCGGCCGCACGACCTTGTCGCGCAGCTTGTCGAGGCCGATCTCCTCGACCAGGATCCAGAGCAGGTTCTTGTTCCACCAGGAGCCGCCGCGCTCGTACTGGAGCCCCTCGGCCTTGAGGTGCTCGTTCACCGTCGCGCGGTAGTCCGGCGAGGCGTCGAGCCGCTGCTGGCACTCCGACTGCGCGCCCTGGCAGGTGGAGCAGATGTTCATCATGCCCGCGGCCCCGTCCACGGCCTGCGCCATCGCGAACGTACGCGCGTTGAGCGTGTCGGCGAGCTCCTGGTTGTGCTCGGCGATCACGCCGGCGCCGCAGCAGTTCGCGCGGTCGAGCTCGACCAGGTCGAGGTCGAGCAGCGGCGCGACCTTCGCCATCGAGCCGTGCAGTTCGGGAGTGAAGCCGCGCGATACGCAGCCGGGCCAGTAAGCGAGCTTCATGACGTCTCCACCGTGTCCTCTGACATCGCACCCTGCTCCTCCTCGCCGGACTCGCCGACGATGTAGAGGTTGAGCTCGATGCGCTCGCCGCGCTCCTCGACCTCGTGATAGATGCGCTTGATCTGCTTCTGGTCGGGCAGCTTGTGATGCCAGAAGACCTTGACCGGCGAGACCTTGCCCGACTTGAGACCCCGGATCGCGGTCGGCGTGTTGGCGAGCAGCTGCTTGACCGCCGCCGGCTTGGTCTGGCCGCGCACCAGCGAGCCCTCGCCGAACGAGCGGGGGAGGAGCTGCGCCTCGTGCAGCGTGCCGTAGGTCTCGATCAGGTCGACGAACGCCTTCTCGTGGCCGTAGCCGTTGACCGGGTCCTTGATCTCGTAGTCGTTCGTCGCGCGGCGGCGCAGGCGCATGATCTGGTTCATCGGCGCCACGTCCTTCGGGCAGACCTCCACGCACGCGAAGCAGTGGGTGCAGTTGTAGATCCCGTGCGGGTCCATCGCCAGGTCGAGCAGGCGCTCCTCGGTGTGCGCGTCGCGCGGATCGCCGACGAAGCGGTACGCCTTGGCGGACGCCGCCGGTCCGACGAACTCGGGGTCGACCTCGAGCGACAGGCATGCCGACACGCAGGCGCCGCACTGGATGCATGCCATCGACTGCGTGATGTCGATCATCGACTCCGGGTCGACGATGTACTCGCGCTCGGGCGGGTCGCCCTCCGGCAGCAGCCACGGCACGACGCGCTGGATCTTCTTCCAGTGGACCGCGTCCATGTCCACGATCAGGTCCTTGATCACGGGCATGTTGCCGAACGGCTCGACGGTGATCTTGCCGTCCGGATCCTGCGACAGCTCGGCGGCGCTCGACAGCTTCGTGTTGCACGCGAGCGACGACTTGCCGTTGATCCGCACGCCGCACGAGCCGCAGATCGCGGCCTGGCACGAGCAGCGGATGGCCAGCGAGCCGTCCTGGTCGTCCTTGGCCTGGAGGATGCCGTCGAGGACCGAGCGCTCGGGCTCGAGGTCCACGTCGAATTCCTGCCAGTACGGGGCGTCGCCCGACTCGGGGTCGTAGCGCCGGACGCGGAGTGTGAAGGTCTCAGCCATGGCTCCCTAGTACTTCCGTTCCTCGGGCTCCCACTGGGTCATCGTTACTTCCGAGTACGAGACCTTAGGGGGACCGTCGCCATCGACCTGGAGGTCGATGTGCTTGAGCCACTCGTCGTCGTTGCGCTCAGGGAAGTCGGTGCGGAACTGGGCGCCGCGGCTCTCCTTGCGCTCGATGGCGGCGGCGACGATGCATTCGGCGTTGTCGAGCAGGAAGCCGAGCTCCATCGCGCCGAAGAGGTCCTGGTTGAAGACGGTGCCCTTGTCGTCGATCGCGGCCGTCTTCGCCTCCTCCTTCAGGCGCTGCACGATCTCCTGAGCCTGGCGCAGCCCCTCCTCGTCGCGGAAGACCGCGGCGTACTTGTCCAGCGCGCGCCCGATGTCCGCCTTGATCTCGGATACGCGCCGGCCGGTTCGCTCGCGCCGGATGATCTCCTGAAGCCCATCCTCCTCCTGCTTGAGGAAGGCGTAGTCGGGCTCCGGCATGGCCATCTCCTTGGCGTGGCGCGCGGCGTGCTCGCCGGAGCGGCGGCCGAAGATCAGGGTGTCGAGCAGGGAGTTCGCGCCGAGCCGGTTGCCGCCGTGCACCGACACGCAGGCCGTCTCGCCGGCCGCGTAGAGGCCGGGGATGTTCGTCAGGCCGTCGACGTCGGTCTTGATGCCGCCCATCGTGTAGTGGTTACCCGGCTTGATGTGGATCGGCTCGCGCGTGATGTCCACGCCCGCGAAGTCACGCCCGATCATGACGATCTCGCGCAGCGCCTCGTGGATGCGCTTCTTCGGCACCACCGTGATGTCGAGCGCCACCGTTCCGTCCGGGAAGCCGCGCCCCTCGTTGATCTCGGTCTGCTCCGCGCGTGACACGACGTCGCGCGAGGCCAGCTCCATCTTGTTGGGCGCGTACTTCTCCATGAAGCGCTCGCCGTTGGCGTTGTAGAGCTGGGCGCCCTCCCCACGGGCGCCCTCGGTGATCAGGTGCCCGTTGCCCTGGAGCGTGGTGGGGTGGTACTGGACCATCTCCATGTCCATCAGCGTCGCACCCAGCCGGTAGGCCAGCGCGATGCCGTCGCCGGTGCAGATCAGCGCGTTCGTGGTCGGGTTGAACGCCTGACCGTTGCCGCCCGTGGCGAGGATCACGGTCTTGGCGGCGAAGACGTCCATGCTGCCGTCGCGCATGTTGCGCGCCACGCAGCCGGCCACGTGGCCGTCGTCATCCTGCATGAGGTTCGTTACGAAGTACTCCTCGTAGCGGTAGACCTGATCGTTCTTGAGGAGCTGCTCGTAGAGCACGTGCAGGATCGCCTGGCCGGTGATGTCCGCCACGTAATACGTGCGCGCGGCCGAGGCGCCGCCGAACGCGCGGGTGCCGAGCTTGCCGTCCTCGTTGCGGTGGAAGGTCACGCCGAGGTGCTCGAGGTGGATGATCTCGGCCGGCGCCTCGCGGCACATGATCTCGATGGCGTCCTGGTCGCCGAGGTAATCGGAGCCCTTGACCGTGTCGAAGGCGTGCGACTCCCACGAGTCCTCGGGGTTGAGGGCGGCGTTGATGCCGCCCTGCGCCGCGTTCGAGTGCGAGCGGACCGGATGGACCTTGGACATGATCCCCACGCTGGCGCCCTGCTCGGCAGCAGCGAGAGCCGCGCGCTGGCCGGCGAGGCCGCCGCCGATTACGAGTACGTCGTGTGAGGGCATTGAAGCGTCGTTTCTCCTGGGCCGGGGCTCCGGCGGCGCGGGATTCTATGCCACACCCGCCGACGGCCCCCGTCTCGTCTACGACCGCCGGCTTCCGGCTGCTCAAGAAACGAGCGGCTACGCGGTGCGCGCGAACGGCTGGAGCGCGCGCATGACCTGTTCGATCGTCACCACGCCGCGCAGCACGCCCTCGCCGTCGACGGCCATGATCGCGCCCAGGCGCTGGAGCGGCTCGGACGCGAGCAGGGCGTCGAGCGGCTCGTCGACCCCCACGCCGAACTCGTTGCGCGACTCGGGCACGAGCGCATCGAGGACGCTGCCGGCGCCGTCGGCCTGCTCGAGCCGCTCGCGCTCGGCCAGGCCCGCGAAGCGGCCGCTGCGGTCCACGACCGGGAACCAGTCCCAGCCGTAGCGCAGGAAGAACTCCTCGAGCGCGCGCGCGACGGTCGTGTCCGCCGGGATCGCGACCGGCTCGGCGTCCATCACGTCGCTCACGTGCAGGTGCTCGATCCGGCTCGTCACCTCGCCGCGCGCCAGTTCGGCGCGCGCCGCCTGGCCGATCAGGAACGCGAGCACGAGCGACCACACGCCGGCCACGCTCGAGCCCTGGGCGAACGCGTAGATGCCGTAGGCGCCCAGCAGGTACGCGAGCCCGCGCCCGGTGATCGCGGTCACCCGCGTGGCGCGCAGCCGGTCGCCGGTCTTCCACCAGGCGATCGCGCGCACGATGCGCCCGCCGTCGAGCGGCAGCCCGGGCAGCAGGTTGAACACGAGCAGCAGCGTGTTGATGAAGCAGATGTCTGCGAGCACGGCCTCGCCGGCGGTGATCGGCGTGCGGTCGAAGACCATCGCGCGCGCGAAGTCGTGCGCGCCCGCGAAGGCGGCCCCGGCCGCGAACACCAGCGCGGCGATCACGAGCGTGACGAGCGGGCCGGCGGCCGAGATCTTCAGGTCGATCCAGGGGGTGGGGGAGTCGCGCTTCATCCGCGCGAGCCCGCCGAACATCCACAGCTCGATCCCGCTGATCCCCACGCCGTTGCGCAGCGCGGTGACCGCG
>JAICRZ010000189.1 GCA_025937135.1 Thermoleophilaceae bacterium | reverse complement strand
CACCGGCATCACGCTGTCGGAGCCCCAGGCGCGGCTCGCGCGCGAACGAGCAGCCGCGGAGGGCCTCGGCGAACGGGTCGAGATCCGCGTCATGGACTACCGCGACGTCCCGCCCGGCGAGCACTTCGACGCGATCGCCTCGATCGGCATGGTCGAGCACGTGGGGGAGGAGCAGATCGACCGCTACGCCCGCGAGCTCGCCCGCCTGCTCGAGCCCGGCGGCCGCCTGCTCAACCACGGCATCGCGCGCCTCCGCCACAGCGACCCGGAGGCCGGCCCGTTCTCGGAGCGCTACGTGTTCCCCGACGCCGCGCCGCTGCACCTGTCGCGCTCGACCCTCGCCCTGGAGCGCGCCGGCTTCGTGACCGAGCACGTGGAGGGCTTCGCTGATGACTACGCGCAGACGTTGCGGGAGTGGGCCGCGCGGCTGGACTCGCGGCTGGACGAAGCGCGGCGGCTGGCGGGTCCCGAGCGCGTGCGTGTCTGGCGGCTGTATTTACGCGCGGCCCGCAACGGCTTCGAGACCGGCTTCACGTCGATCTACCAGGCGCGCTGCCGGCTGGCGTAGGCAGCCCCTACAGCGGGATCTCCCACAACGGGAACCAGCGCTGCAGCTCCGGCTCGATCGGGAGGTCCGAGCCGAGCTGGGCCTTGAGCTGGAACTCGCGCTCGTTGTTGCGCTGCTTGTCGCCGGGCGCGGGCACGAAGGGGTAGAAGTAGCCGCGCTTGTAGTTGTAGATGAAGTAGACCGGCCGGCCCTCCTCCTCGAAGGCGAAGACCGCGGCGAGCACGCGGTCGCCGTAGCCGGAGGTCTCCAACGAGCTCGACACCATGTTGATCGCCACGACGAGGTCCTCGAAGTCGTCGTCGCGCAGCACGATCCACTGGTAGCCGTAAGCGTCGGTCGAGGTCTCGACGGTCGTGCCGGTGTCCTCGGCCTGGCCGCGCAGGAGCTCCTCGGTGTCGGCCACCATCTGCTTGAAGTCCGCGGTGGCCACGCTCTGGAACGCGATGCCCGCCACGTTGCGGTGCTTGAGCCCGCGCCCGGTCTCGAGGGTGACCTGCGCCGTGGTCATCGCGAACAGCCGGTCGCTCGCCGGTGCCTTCAGCTTGCGACGCCCTCCGAGAAGCGCGTCCAGCAGGCCCACGGCGCTAGGCGGCTGCGCCGAGGCTGCCCTGGATCTCGGCCTCGTAGCGCTGGAGGCGCTCGATCCGCTTCTCCATGGACGGGTGGTCCGAGAACAGCGTCTGCACGGCGGCCTTCGCGGCCGGCGGCACGATGAAGAACGCGCTCAGCTGCTGCGCGGCGCGCAGGTCCTGGTCTGGCACGCGCTCCATCGACTGCGAGATCTTCATCAGCGCGGAGGAGAGCGCGCTCGGGCGCCCGGTGATCACGGCCGAGCCCTTGTCCGCGGAGAACTCGCGGTAGCGCGACAGGGTGAGCATCAGGAAGAACGACAGGATGTAGACGCCGAACGAGACCAGCATGACCACGAGGAAGCTCGGGTTGTCGTCGTCGCTGTCGCCGTAGCCGCCGCCGAAGAAGAAGCCGAACTGCACGATCATCGCGGCGATCGACGCGAAGAAGCTGGCGATGGTCATGATCATCACGTCGCGGTTCTTCACGTGCGTGAGCTCGTGCGCCATGACGGCCTCGAGCTCGTGCGGCTCGAGCACCTGCATGATCCCGGTGGTGGCGCAGACGGTGGCGGTGCTGGGCGAGCGGCCCATCGCGAACGCGTTCGGCATCGGCGTGTCCGCCACGGCGATCTTGGGCTTCGGCAGGTCGGCCTGGATGCAGAGCCGCTCGATCATCGCGTGCAGGCCGGGCGCCTGCTCCGGCGTGACCTCCTTGGCACCCATCGCGGCCAGGCCGATCTTGTCGGACAGGAAGAGCTGGCCGAACGACAGCGCGGCAACCACGCCGATGATCAGGATGAAGCTCGCGCCGGCGGCGAACAGCACGCCGATGAGGGCCACGTAGAGCAGCCCCAGGAAGAACATCGTGAGGAGCATCCGGAACTGGAGTCCGGAGTCACGACCGAGTTGAACGCGCTGTTGGGCCATCTGCAAGAAACATTGTAGATGCAGGCATAAGCGGGCTCTAAACGACGAAGCGGTGCTAGATTCGGCGGCCCCGGGCGCAGAAAATCCCTGCATAACCGCGGTAAACACGCGCGCCCTGGCCCCTCATGCGGAAGACCTTCCTGTTCACGATCGGCATCGCCCTGGCGGCGTATCTCGTCCTGCCGATGACCGGGCTCTCGAGCTCGCTCGACAGCCGCATCGGCAAGGCGCGCCAGCAGGTCCAGGGCAAGAAGGCGCAGGAGGGCGTCCTGACCACGCAGCTCTCGCGCTACAGCGCCCGTATTCAGGTGCTGCGCGGCGACATCGGCGAGCTCCAGCAGCGCCAGGACAGGGTGCAGGTCTCGCTGAACGCCAAGCAGACCGAGCTGATCCGCGTGGCCGCGCGCCACAACGCGGTGCAGAGCCGGCTCACGATCCTGCGCGGGAAGCTCGTCGCCGGCCGCAAGCTGCTGGCGCAGCGCCTCGTGGCCCTCTACAAGGACGACCAGCCGGACATGGTCACCGTCGTGCTCGAGGCCCACGGCTTCACCGACCTGCTCGACCGCGCCGACTTCATCCAGCGGATCTCCGACCAGAACGAGGCGATCGTGACCAAGGTCCGTGGGCTCTCACACGAGGTCGGGATGGCGGAGAAGCGCCTGGCCGGCCTCCAGGTGCAGGCGACGAACGCGCGCAACGCGATCCTCACCAAGCGCAACGAGATCGCGGGCGCGAAGCAGACGCTGGTCTCGCGGCAGTCGGACCTCCTCGCCGCGCGCAACGTCCGCGCGAGCGCGCTCGCCAAGGTGCGCGCCACGCGGCAGCGCTTGGAGGGCCACCTCGGCGACCTCGAGGCACAGCAGGCGCGCATCGCGGCGCGGCTCCAGAACGCGTCGTCGGGCATCAGCGCGGGGCCGATCAGGCGCGGCTCGGGGCAGTTCATCTGGCCGGTGAACGGGCCGATCACCTCCGGCTTCGGCGCGCGCAACATCGGCGCAGGCAACGAGTTCCACCCGGGCATCGACATCGGCGCGGCCACCGGCACGCCGATCCGCGCGGCCGGCGCCGGGACGGTCACCCTCATGCAGCCCGAGGCGGCGTCGGGCGGCTACGGCAACTTCACCTGCATCAGCCACACCAGCACCATCTCCACCTGCTACGGCCACCAGAGCCGCTTCGGCACGCACGTGGGCGCGCACGTGAGCCAGGGGCAGGTGATCGGCTACGTCGGCTGCACCGGCCGCTGCTTCGGATCGCACCTGCATTTCGAGGTGCGGGTGAACGGCGCCGTCGTGAATCCGCTCGGCTACCTGTAGCGCGCGAGTAGCCTCAGGGCCGTGCAGCCCGAACTGCATCTCGGCCCGATCACGCTCCAGACCTTCGGCATCGCGTTTGGCTTCGGCTTCGTGGCGGCGGGGCTGGTGTTGACCAAGCGCTTCCGCGAGCTCGACCTGCCCGGCGACTGGGCCTACGAGATGGTGTTCGCCGCGCTGATCGGAGGCCTCGTCGGCGCGCGCGTGGACTACCTGATCGAGAACTGGGACAAGGTGTCGGGCGACCTGCTCGGCAACCTCTTCTCGGGCTCCGGGCTCGTCTGGCTCGGCGGCGTGATCGGCGGCGCGCTCGGCGTCGTGATCTGGGCGTGGCGGCGGCGCTGGCTCGGGCTCGCCCTGCTCGACACCGCCGCGATTCCGCTGGCGCTCGGCTACGCGATCGGGCGGATCGGCTGCCAGCTCTCCGGTGACGGCGACTACGGCAAGCACACCGACCTGCCGTGGGGGATGTCGTACCCGCACGGCACCGTGCCCACCACCGACACAGTCCAGCCGACTCCCGTCTACGAGACGCTGGCGATGGGGCTCGTCGCGCTCCTCCTGTGGCAGCTCCGCGACCGCCTGCGGCCCGGCCTCGTGTTTGCGCTCTGGCTCGTGCTGTCGGGGATCGAGCGGGTGCTGATCGAGTTCATCCGCCGCAACCACCCGGAGGCGCTCGGCCTGACGATCCCGCAGCTCATCAGCATCGTGATGATCGCGGTGGGCGGCGCCTGGCTAGCGAGCGCCCGCGCGCCGCGGCTGGCGCCCGCGCGCGGGTAGCGCCGAGCCGATCGCGGCGACGGCGCAGAGCGCGAGCGCCACCGCCGCTCCGGCGGCCACGTCGAGCTCGAACGACGCGTAGATCCCGGCGATCCCGGCGAGCGCGCCGACGGCCGCGCCGGCGATCACGGCCTGCGACGCGCTGCGCACGTGGCGGCGCACCGCCAGCGGCGGCGCGAGGATCGCGGCCAGCACCAGGAGCGTGCCGAGGCCCTGCGCCGCGATGCACACCACCGCGGCCAGCAGCAGCGACAGCACCACCCGCAGCGCACCGGGGGCGACGCCGAGCGCCGGCGTGCCTATCGGGTCGAAGACGAGCGCCGCCAGCGGTCGCTGGAGCAACACGAGCGCGACGCCGCCGAGCAGCGCGAGCGCCGCCGCGGCAGCGATGTCGCCCCCGCTCGCCGACAGCGGATCGCCGAACAGCAGCTCCGCCAGCCGCTGCGGCGTGGACGGGGCGAGCGCCAGCAGCGCGCCCAGCCCGAGCATCGCCGTCACGGCAACCGCGGTGGCGGCCTCGAAGCCGATCCGCTCGTCGCGGGCGAACAGGGCGATCAGCAGCGCGGTGGCGACCGCCCCCGCGACTGCGCCGCCGATCAGCGGCGCGCCGATCAGCGCAGCGCCCACGAGTCCCGGCAGCAGCCCGTGCGACAGCGACTCCGCGCCGTAGCTGAGCCCGTAGGAGACGACCCAGAAGCCCACGGCGCCCGCGATCGCCCCCAGCAGCACCACGTCCGCGAGCGCGTGGCGGCCGAGGCCGGACTGGAGGGGCTCGAACATCAGTGGTGCTGGTGCTGCATGCCGACCGCCTCGACGCCGGAGTCGAGCACGACGATCTCACCGCTGTAGGTGCGCTCGAGCACCGGCCGCGTGAGGACCTCCTCGGGCGCGCCGTAGGCCACCTGCTCGCGGTTCAGGCACAGCACGCGGTCGTAGCGGCGCGCGCCCTCGATGTCGTGTGAGGACACGAGCAGCGTGCGCCCCTCCGCAGCGAGCTCGCCGAAGAGGGCGACGAGCGCGTCGGAGCTCGAGGGGTCGACGCCCGCGAGCGGCTCGTCGAGCAACAGCACCTCGGCCTCCTGCACCAGCGCGCGCGCCAGCAGCACGCGCT
>JAICRZ010000139.1 GCA_025937135.1 Thermoleophilaceae bacterium | reverse complement strand
TGCCACGCGGGACCTCGGGGGCACGATCCAGACGGACATCCTCAAGGAGTACATCGCCCAGAAGGAGTGGTGCTTCCCGATCGACCCGGCGATGCGCCTGGTCACCGACATGGTCGAGTTCTGCGCGAAGCGGATGCCGCGCTGGCACCCGATCTCGATCTCCGGCTACCACATCCGCGAAGCGGGATCCACCGCGCAGCAGGAGCTCGCGTTCACGCTCAAGGACGGCTTCACCTACGTCGAGCAGGCTGTCGAGCGCGGCCTCGACGTGGACGATTTCGCCCCGCGCCTGTCGTTCTTCTTCAACGCGCACATCGACTTCTTCGAGGAGGTCGCGAAGTACCGCGCCGCGCGGCGGATCTGGGCGCGCGAGATGCGCGACACCTACGGCGCGAAGGACCCACGCTCGCTGCTCATGCGCACGCACGCCCAGACCGCCGGCGTGTCGCTCACGGCCCAGCAGCCGCTGAACAACATCGTGCGCACCGCGACCGAGGCGCTGTCGGCGGTGCTCGGCGGCACGCAGTCGCTGCACACGAACTCGTTCGACGAGGCGCTCGCGCTGCCGACCGAGGACGCCGTGCGCGTGGCGCTCCGGACGCAGCAGATCATCGCCCACGAGACCGGCGTGGTCAACACGATCGATCCGCTCGGCGGCTCCTACTTCGTCGAGGCGCTGACCGACAAGATGGAGGAGGCCGCCTACGGCTACTTCCGCAAGATCGACGAGCTCGGCGGCATGATCGAGGCGGTCAAGCGGAACTACCCGCAGCGCGAGATCGCCGACGCCGCGTTCCGCTTCCAGGAGGAGGTCGACTCCGGAAAGCGCGTCCAGGTCGGCGTCAACCGCTACCAGACCCTCGACGACGAGCCGCTCGAAATTCTGCGCATCGACCCGGCACTCGAGCGCAAGCAGATCGACCGGCTGGAGGGAGTGCGCTCGCGCCGCGAGGGCTCGGCAGTAGAGGCGTCGCTGGTCGCGCTGAAGGAAGCCGCGTCGGGCGGAGCGAATCTGATGGAGCCGCTGTTGGATTGCGCCCGCGCCCACGCCTCGGAGGGCGAGATCGTCGGCGCCCTGCAGCAGGTCTTCGGCACGTATACGGAGACGCCGGTCTTCTAGGCGCGCTCCGTCGCCGTGCGCTCCGCGAACGTCCATTTCTGGCCCCTATAGGAGCCAATAACGGACGTTCGCCGGTCCTTCACACCCTCATTGCCAGTCGACCAGAATCCGGCCCGCCGCGCGGCGCCGGAGCGGAGCGCCGCTACCGCCGCCGCAGCACCCGCACCCCGCGCCCGAGCGCCCGCAGCACGTCGTTCATCACGGCGCCGGACGCGTTGCGGTAGTTGAAGTTGTACTGCGCGAAGCCCGCCACGCCGTGGCGGGCGCGGGCGCGCACGTACGAGAGCCGCCAGCGCCGGACGAAAGAGTGCGAGCGGTGGTGCACGTTGCCGCCGAGGCCGCGGACGACGCGGTAACCCGGCGTCATCCCGGCCACGTACTTGTGTGCGAGCCGGCGACGCGCGCCGCCGGCGCGGTAGAGGCGATGGCGCCAGCCGGCGTGCCGCCGCGCGGCGCGGCCGGGCGCGCCGCCGAAGACCGGGTACTCCTCCCCGACCAGATAGAGGCTGCTGCGATTCACCGCGCGCCAGAAGCGCCGGTCGCGGATCCCGAACGCCTTGCCGGGCGCGAACACGATCCCCGGCAGGCGCCGGTCGCCCAGTTCGCGGCGTCCGTATGCCAGCCCGCGGAGGATGCCGGCCACGATCGTCCGGTACCGCCGGCCACCGGGCCCGGCCGCCTCGCCCGGGATCTCGTCGAACTGCCACGTGACCACACGCTGGTGGCGCGCCCGGCGATGACGGATGCGGTCGCGGAAGCGCCGGCCCACCTCGAGGCCCGCCTGGTAGCGGAAGTGCCCGCTGCGCCTGAGCAGCCGCCCGAGGTGCGGGATCTTCCCGCGCATGACCCGGTGCCGCGCGACGCGGCGCTCCCGGCGGCCCAGCCGGCGCTTGTTCCAGAAGCCGGTGCGCGCGAACGAGAAGATCGGCGAGAAGCGCCGGCCCGGCATCACCGGCCTGGGGCGATGCGGCGGCCGGACCGGCGGCGGGGTGGCTGGTGGCGGCCGCGTGTTCACGCCGACTCCCCAGTAGCTGCCGTAGTAGACGGGCGTGTCATGCGGGAGTCCGGCGCGCTTGACCGCGCGGATCAGCCGCGGCAGGTGCCGGTCGCGGAAGTAGTCGAGGATGACCACCTCCTTGCCGCGGTCGGACCGGCACGGCGCGGACGCGCAGGACGGCAGCCCGGCGTCGGCAGCCGGGGCTGCGACCAGGGTGCATGCGCACAGCACGAGCGTTGCTACGAGACGGCGGGCCAGACCTCCAACGTACGCGGCGCTCCGCCGCTGTCAAGCCCGCTCAGCGCACGGACGGGCGCACGCCGAGCCGCAGCTTGCTCGTCCTGCCGCCGGCATCCGTCACGCGTGCCACGAACACGAGCCGCGGATGGCGCTTCAGGCGCCGCGTGAGTGAGCGTCCCGGCTTCAGGCCGGTCCAGCGCAGCGACACGGCACGCCTGCTCGTCCTGATGTCGAGTGTCCGGCCGTGCAGGCGCCGCTTGCCGCCCTTCACCCTCAGCCCGTGCCGGCTCGGCTTGCGGAAGCTCTTCGGCAGCGTGAGCCGCACCCGCCTTAGCGCGCCGGCGGAGCTGAAGCGCGCGCTCAGCGTCCCGCGCCTGTGCCGGAAGCGCAGCGTCAGCTTGCCGCGCGGCCTGCCCGGCCCGGCGCTCACGATGATCGACTCGCAGCCGCTCGGCTCGAGCTGCGCCGTCACGTCGGCGGTCCTGCCGGAGTGTGCGAGGAGCTCGCCCTTCAGCCCGAGCGGCGTGTCGGCGCGGCAGAGGTCGGCGAGATTGGTGAGCTGCCCGGTGTTCCGCCCGCCGCCGCCGTCGAGGGTGAGCTCGAAGCGCGACAGCGGCAGGTCGGGGATGCCGTCGAAGGTGTTGGTGAGCGCGCCCGGCGCCAGCAGCACCTGGCCGATCAGCGTGAGCGGCACGGGCGGCCCGAGCTGGACCGCGAGCTCCGGCGCGCCGCTGTCGGCCGCAGCGGTGAAGATCACCGGCCCGCTCAGCGGCCGCGGCAGCAGCGGGCTCGTGGCCGTGCCGGTGCCCACGCGCGCCTCGGGCGGGCAGTTGCCGGCGGCGAACAGGTCTGCCTGGCACTGGCGGCTGACCGTCGCGAGGTTGGCCGCGATGCTCGCCGGCAGCACCACCTTCACGCGCGACGGGTTGGCGTCGCCGGGACCGGTGGATACGACCGTGGTGAGCGTGGGGGAGACGCCGCGCTTGGTCTGGCCGGTGCCGCCGACGCTGCCCGAGACCGACGGCGAGAATGGCTCCTTGTCGCAGCCCGTCGGCGCGAAGCTCGAGCTTGCGGATTGCTCGCCGGGCGCGTCGTACGAGGTGACCGTCGCCGTCGACTTCGCCTCGCCGCAGCCGGTCGGATTGGTCATGAACGGCCCGTGGACGGCCTTGGCGGCGAGCACGAGCTGCATCGAGTCGACCCGGATCGGGAAGCCCGCGGCGGTTCGCGGCAGCCCGTCGAACAGCGTCTTGAGCCCGTAGCCCGTGTCGGGTCCGACGCTGACCGCCGACTGGAGGAAGACCTTCTCCGCACCCGGCAGGCTCGGGCGCAGGACGACCCCGAGGCGCGCCGCCTCGCCGGCCTTCGGCTGGAGGTCGTAGACGTCGCCCGTGACCTGCTGGGGGACGTCGACGAGCAGGATCGTCGCGGTCACCGACGAGGTCGTGGTGCCGACCTTGGTGGACGCGGGGCAGGTGTCCGCCGCGAATGCCGGCGCGGCGCAGCGGTCGGCGGCGTTCGGGTCGCCGACGAGGCCCTGCGGCAGCACGACGCCCACCGACTTCACGTCGTCGCTCGACGGGTCAGGCGCGAACGCCGTGTCGATCGTCAGGTCCGGATGCGCCCCGGCCTGCGTCGTGGACGGCGTGACCTTGAAGCTCGTGATCGCGACGGACGCGGATGCGCTGGCCGTGCAGGCAAGCGTGAGCAGCACGACGAGCGCGATGGCGGGGGTACGCACGACGCGGAGGTTACGAGATGGCGGGACGAGATCGGGAGGCCGCAACCGAGCGTTCGCGCGACCGCAGGATGCCGACGCGGGCGAACCGAGATCGTCTTGGAATAAGCTGCGCCGCGTGGAAGGCACTGCAGAGAGCCCCGCCGGCACGGCGGAGAGCGGTCGCAAGATTCGCGTCGTCGTGGCCAAGCCCGGCCTCGACGGCCACGACCGCGGCGCCAAGATCATCGCCCGCGCGCTGCGCGATGCCGGCATGGAGGTCATCTACACGGGCCTCCACCAGACGCCCGAGCAGATCGCCGAGACGGTCCTTCAGGAGGACGCCGACGCCGTCGGGCTGTCGATCCTCTCGGGCGCGCACATGACCCTCGTTCCGCGCGTCGTCGAGCTGCTCGGCGAGCAGGGCGCCGACGACGTGATCGTCACCGTCGGCGGCACGATCCCCTCCGACGACGTGCCGGAGCTGAAGAAGCTCGGCGTGGCCGAGGTGTTCACGCCCGGCAGCTCCACGCAGTCGATCATCGACTTCATCCGCGAGAGGGTCGCCGAGCGCTAGAACCTGCGGAGCAGGCGGATCCCGCGGGCGAGTGAGCGCAGCACGTCGTTCATCACCGCGGTCGAGGCGTTCCTGTAGTTGAAGTTGTACTGCGCGAACCCCGCCACGCCCTGCTGCGCACGAGCGCGGATGTAGCTGAGCTGCCACTTCGTGACGAACGAGCGGCTGCGGTGCTTGACATTGCCACCGAGGCCGACGCCCAGCCGGTAGCCGGGCGTGAGCCCCGCGACGTACTTCTTCCTGAGACTCGGCGGCAGCCGGGTCGGCCAGACCGCGATCGATCGCGCGGCCGCGCCCGGCGCGCCCACGAAGTCCGGGTACTCCTCACCGACGAAGAACAGAGACGCGTCGTCGACCGCGTTCCAGAAGCCGGTGTCGTGGATGCCGAGGATGGTCGTGCCCGAGCCGTAGACGATCCCGGGGAGCGGTGAGTCGCCGAGCTCCGGCCGCCCGGTGAAGAGCCCGCGCAGGATCCCGCGCACGACCTGGCGGTACTTCCAGCCGTCGGGGCCGACCGCCTCGTTCGGCAGCTCGTCGAACTGCCAGGTGACCACGCGCAGGTGGTGGGCGCGCTTGTAGCGGATGTCGTCGCGGAAGCGCCGCCCCACCTCGAGCCCGGCGGTGTAGCGGTAGCTGCCCGAGCGCTTCAGCAGGCTGGCCATCGACGGCACCCTGCCCTCGATCCCGCCGGGGCGGACGCCCTGCTCCTCCTCGCTCGTCAGCGTGCGGCGCTCCCAGTAGTTGGTGCGCGCGAAGGTGAAGATCGGCGCGAAGCGGCGGTTCGGCATCACCGGCCGGGGGCCCGGCGGCGGTGGCGGGGGCGGAGTGGTGGGCGGCGGCCGGGTGTTCACCCCGGTGCCCCAGTAGCTGCCGTAGTAGATCGGCGTGTCGCCGGGAAGGCCGGACTGCTGGACCGCCCTGATCAGGTACGGCTCGGTGCGGCCGCGGTAGTAGGCGAGAATGACCGGCGGGATGCCCGCGTCTGACGCGCACGGCGCCTCCGCGCAGGCGGGCAGCTCACCCATCGCCGGGGCGGCGAGGACGCCGAAGGCGAGGCATAGCAGGGGGATCGCCAGAAGCCGGCGGACGCGGGGCACGCGCGAATGATGCATGCGATTGACTCGTCAGTCAACGCGTTAGAATCCCGCGCCGCGAGCGAACCGCTCAACGAAACAAGGAGCTTTCCCCTGTGAAGATTTGCGTCCTGGTGAAGGAGGTTCCGGACGCCGCGGTCGAGAAGCGCATGGACCCGAATACCAAGCGTCTCGACCGATCCGGCGAGAAGAACCTCAATCCCTTCGACACCCACGCGATCGAAGCCGCCATGCAGATCAAGGAGGGCGGCGCGGTCGATGTGGATGAGATCGTCGCGGTCACGATGGGCCCGGAGAGCGCCGTCCGCGCGCTCCACAAGGCCGTCTCCCTCGGCGCCGACCGCTCGGTCCACCTGACCGACCCCAGCCTCGAGAACTCCGACGTGGTGGCCACCGGCTACGCGCTGGCCCAGGTGCTCAAGCAGGAGAGCCCGGACCTCGTGCTGCTCGGCCAGCAGTCGGACGACGGCGAGTGCTACACGATCGGCGCGGTCGTGGCGGACAACCTCGGCATGCCGTCGCTCACGCAGGTGATCAAGATGGACGTCGAGAGCGGCGCGCTGCGCTGCGAGCGCCAGGCCGAGTACGGCTACGACACCGTCGAGGTGCAGATGCCCGCCGTCATCTCCGTCGGCGACGCCATCAACGAGCCGCGCTACCCGTCGCTCAAGGCGATCATGGGCGCGAAGAAGAAGCAGCTCGATACAAAGACAGCGGCTGATGCCCAAATCGAATCCGGCAAGGTCGGCAGCGACGGCTCGAAGACCCAGGTGCTGGCCATCAACCCGCCGCCCGAGAAGCAGGCCGGCGAGATCATCGAGGACGAGGACACCGACGAGACCGTGCAGCGGATCGTCGCCTGGCTCGAGGAAAGGAAGCTGCTGGCATGAGCGGGATCCTCACGTACGTCCTTCACTACGAGGGCGAGTTCAACAAGAACTCGCTCGGCGCGGTCTCCGAGGCCGCCAAGCGCGCGTCCGACATCGGCGCCGAGGCCCACGCGGTCGTGGTCGGCGAGGGCATTTCCGATGACCTCGCGAAGAGCCTCGGCAGGTACGGCGCGACCAAGGTCTACCGCGCGAACGCGCCCGAGGGCCTCGCGCAGCCGGTCGTCGACGTGATGGCCAAGCTGATCGGCGACAACGGCTACGACTACGCGCTGTTCGGCGGCGGCCTGCTCGGCTTCGAGATCGGCGCCGGCGTGGCCGCCCGCGTGGGCGGCGGCGTGACCATGGAGGTCACCGAGATCAAGGCGCAGGACGGCAAGCTCGTCGCCGAGCGCCCGATCCTCCAGGACTCCGCCATCGTCGACGTCGCGTACGACGGCGGCGTCGGAGTGATCATCGGACGCCTGAACGCGTTCGAGATCGAGGAGTCCGGGTCGGGCGACGCCCAGGTCGAGGACGTGGACGTCCAGCTCTCGGACTTCTCCACTAAGGCGAAGGTCATCCAGCGCGGCGAGCAGCGCGGCGCCGACGTGAACATCGAGGATGCCGACATCCTCGTCGGCGGCGGTCGCGGGCTCGGCAAGGCCGAGAACTTCTCGCTCGCCGAGGACCTCGCGAACGCACTCGGCGGCGCCGTCGCGGCAACGCGAGCGGTGGTCGACGCCGGCTGGTACCCGTACGCCGCACAGATCGGTCAGACCGGCAAGACGGTCGCGCCGAAGCTGTACCTGGCGGCCGGCATCTCCGGCGCGATCCAGCACAAGGTCGGCATGCAGAGCTCGGAGAACATCGTCGCGATCAACAAGGACCAGAACGCGCCGATCTTCGAGTTCTCCGACCTCGGCGTCGTGGGCGACCTGCACAAGATCCTGCCCAAGCTGACCGACGCGATCAAGGCGAAGAAGGGGTCGTAGTGGGCGTCGCTCCTATCGACTACCCGCCGCCCGTCGACTCGGCGCGTGAGTACATCGGCGCGCCGACCGATCCGGAGGACGAGCGGATCGAGGTCGGCGTCGTGATCGTCGGCGGCGGGCCCGCGGGCCTGGCGTGCGCGATCCGGCTGATGCAGCTCCTCGCCGAGGACGAGTCGCTCACCGAACAGCTCGGCGAGGTGCCGGTGGCGCTGCTCGAGAAGGGCAAGACCACCGGCTCGCACCTGCTGTCGGGCGCGATGATGGACCCGTCGGCACTGAAGAGGCTGCTGCCGGACGTGCCCGAGTCCGACTGGCCGACCTACGGCACGGTCTCCAAGGACACGGTCTACTTCATGACCAAGCGCAACTGGGTGCCGCTCAAGCCCACGCCGCCACCGTTCCGCAACCACGGCAACCACGTGACCTCGGTCGCGCAGCTGGGTCGCTGGCTCGGCGAGAAGGCCGAGGAGATGGGCGTCTACATCCTGCCGGAGACCTCGGG
>JAICRZ010000246.1 GCA_025937135.1 Thermoleophilaceae bacterium | reverse complement strand
GACGTGCTCGCCGCGCGCGCCGGCCGGCCGGCCCGGATCATCGGCGGCGATGCGGCCGATATCCTCGATGCCGGTCTAGCCCGACAGCGGGATCGCGCGGCGTCTGACCAGCTTCGCCCCTGTGTAGGCCTTCGGGTTGTGCGAGGCGGTGCACATCAGCCCGCCGTCGAGCTCGCGCTTGCCGACGGCGAAGTAGAGCTGCTCGGTCCCGACCTGGCCGAAGTCGTGGACGGTCGCGCCCTCGTCGCGGATCCCCGCGGAGTAGCGCTCGGCCAGCTCGGGCGCGCTGAGCCGCATGTCGCGGCCGAGCCCGACGTTCAGCGACGCCGGATCGCCGTAGTCGGCGGCCAGCACACGTACGAAGGCGCGGCCGATGCGGTAGGCCACGTCGGCGTCGATCTGCTCGCCGTACAGCCCCCGCACGTCGTACGCCTTGAAGATGGATTGGTCGATTCCGGTGCCGCTCACGCTCGATCGGGCTGGACTGTATTGGCAAGCGCAGCGGCGGCGAACGGCGCGACCCACGGAGTCCTCGGCTCCGGCAGCGAGGAACGCGCGAACCAGCGCGCCTCGGCGATCTCGACGCGGTCGGGCGTGATCGCCTCGCCGGCGGCAAGGCCGGCGCAGCCGTAGAGCCGGTTTCGCTTGTGGTTCACGATGCGGTCCGTGCGCCCGAGCTCGCGCCACCCGGTCAGCTCGACGCCCAGCTCCTCGGCGACCTCGCGGCGAGCAGCGGCGAGCGTGGTCTCGCCGCGCTTGATGCCGCCGCCGGGCAGGTCCCAGAGCCGGCGGCGGCCGTAGGTGTGCCGGACCAGCACGATCCGGTCGCCATGCATCACCACGCACTTCACGCCATTCGCTCGCGGACGTGCGACGAACCAGTAGACCTGGAGGATCCGGTAGGCCGGCCGCAGCGCCAGCCGGTGCAGGGTTCGGATCAGGTCACGCACCGGCCAAGCGTAGGTTTTACAGTCCGCGCATGGCCGGCGGGCGGGAACTCGGGCTGCTGAGCGTGGTCGTGCCGCTGCGCGACGAGGAGGGCACGGTCCGCGAGCTGCACGGGCGCGTCTGCGCCGCGCTGGAGGGCGTCCCGTTCGAGCTCGTGCTCGTGGACGACGCGTCCACCGACCTCACCGGCGAGCTGCTGGTGGCCCTGGCCGAGGAGGACGAGCGCGTGCGCGTGATCCACCTGTCGCGCTGCTTCGGCCACCAGGCGGCGCTCAGCGCGGGCCTCGAGCACGCGCGCGGCGACGCGGTGGCGATGCTCGACGGCGACCTCCAGGACCCGCCCGAGTTGATCGTGCGGATGCTCGAGCACTGGCGGTCGGGCTCGGACGTGGTCTACGGCGTGCGCACCGAGCGCCGGGGGGAGGGGCGCGTGAAGTTGGCCACCGCGCGCTGGTTCTACCGGCTGTTCGCGCGCGTCTCCGATCTCGACCTGAGCCCGAACTCGGGCGACTTCCGCCTGCTCGACCGGCGCGCGCTCCACGCGCTCCTCCAGATGCGCGAGCGCAACCGCTTCCTGCGCGGGATGACGGTCTGGATCGGCTTCACGCAGACCGCCGTGCCGTACGAGCGCGACGCGCGCTACGCGGGCGAGACCAAGTACACGGCGCGCCGCATGCTGCGCTTCTCGCTCGACGCGATCTCGTCCTTTTCGTGGGTGCCGCTCCAGCTCGCCACGCTGCTCGGCTTCCTGTTCTCGGCGGTGGCGCTGCTTGCCATCCCCGTGGTGATCGGCCTGCGCGTGGCCGGCCAGACGATCCCCGGCTTCGCGACCGTCCTCTGCCTGATCCTCTTGATCGGCGGCATCCAGCTCATCACCGCCGGGATCATCGGCGAGTACGTGGGCCGGATCTACGACGAGGTGAAGGGGCGGCCGCTCTACGTCGTACGCGAGATGCGCGGCTTCGCGCAGCCGCCGGGTGGCGTGGCGGAGAGCGAAGGGCGCGTGGAAGAGCCGCGGTAAGCCGCATTACAACCGGCCCGGGCGGGGTGTCAGTTGCACGACACCCGACCGGATCTGGCCCGGCCGCGGCGGGAATCCACCAGATGACGGGGGTTACCCAAAAGTAGGAGGTAACACATGAAACTGGTGAACCCACTGGTGAACGTACAGGCCCTGCGCATGCGCTGGTCGCTGACGATGGCGCTTGCGATCGGGGGCGCGTTTCTCGTCGTCGACAGCTTCGCCTGGAGCCCGGGTCTCGCGTCCGACATCGGCTTCGCGGTGACGGTCGGGATGCTGCCGGTCGGCCTCGCGCTGCTGATGGGCGCGCGCCGCTCGCCGCAGTATCTGTCGCTTCCGGCGCGCGACCTCCGCGTGGCCGCCTGGCAGGCGATCTCGGTGACCGCGATCACGATCGCCGGCTGGAACGTCGTGCAGTCGCGCATCTGGGACGGCGGCACCGCCCGCTGGCTCACGTTCGTGGACGGCCTCGCCGTCTTCGCCGTGGCGCTGGCGGGCCTGATCCTGCACGAGCTGTCGACCGAGCGCGTCGTGCACTCGCTCGAGGTCGTCGAGCGCGAGGAGCGCGACGAGCGCATCTCCGCGACGACCGCGTCGTAGGGAACACAGGGCCAAATCGGAGGTTCGGTCTGCGCGCGTCAGGAGAGCCGCGCGCAGGCCGCCGAACCGACCGATTTGGCTTTGCCTACAGCCAGCCGCGGTGGCGGAAGTAGGCGATCGATCCGCCCAGGGTGATGACCATCACCCCGACGATGATCCAGAACGCGTGGATCGACCCCTCGCCGGGCACGCCCACGTTCATGCCCCAGATCGAGGCGATCAGCGTGAGCGGCAGCAGGATCACGCTGAAGGCGGTCAGTACGCGCAGCACGTCGTTGAGCCGGTGTGAGATCACGGACTCGTTCGTGTCCTCGAGCGCCTCGACCACCTCCTTGTAGTTCTCGAGCATGTCCCAGATCCGCTCCGACGCGTCGATGATGTCGTCGAAGTAGATCTCGAGGTCCTCGGCCATGTAGCGCTGCTTCGAGCGCTCGAGGTCGCGCAGCACCGGCCGCTCCGGCCGGATGATCTTGCGGAAGTTGATGATCTCCTGCTTGACGTTGGAGATGTCGCGCACGACCTCCT
>JAICRZ010000169.1 GCA_025937135.1 Thermoleophilaceae bacterium | reverse complement strand
TGAGCGCCGCCTCCAGAGCCTCCAGCGCGTACTCGGCGTCTACCCGCTCGCGTCGAGTGCGTACGGCAACGTCGGCTCGTCGATCTATTACGCGCTCGGCCTTGTCGCCGCGCTCGCGCTGGGCCTCACGCCGCTGGTCTTCATCCTCAGCGGCTTCATCTTCTTCCTGACGGCCTCCACCTACGCGGAGGCCACCGCGATGTACCCCGAGGCGGGCGGGTCGTCGAGCTTCGCGCGCCACGCCTTCAACGAGTTCTGGTCGTTCTTCGCGGCGTGGGGCCAGATGCTCAACTACACCTTCACCGTCGCGACGTCGGCCTACTTCGTACCGCATTACCTCGGCGGGCTCTTCTGGGACGCGCTGCGCCACCCGCCGGGCGACGTCATCGGCGGGATCGTGGTAATCGCCGTGCTGTCGGCGGTCAACATCCGCGGCGTCAAGGAGTCCACGGGCGTGAACGTCACGCTCGCGCTCGTCGACTTCGGCACGCAGATCCTGCTCGTACTGGTCGGCCTCGTGCTCGTGTTCGACCCGAGCATGCTGGTGCATCAGGTGCACCTGGGCGTCGCGCCGAAGTGGTCCGACTTCCTCGTCGCCATCCCGCTCTGCATGCTGGCCTACACCGGCATCGAGACGATCTCGAACATGTCGGAGGAAGCGCGCGATCCCGGCCGCACGGTGCCGCGCGCGATCAACCGTGTGGTGATCGCCGTGTTCGCGATCTACGCCCTGCTACCGGCGATCGCGCTGTCGGCGCTCCCGGTGGTGAGGCAGCCGGACGGCTCGTACATAACCAAGCTCGGGCTGCCCGAGGACCAGGGCGGCTTCGCGGGCGACCCGGTGCTGGGCGTCGTGCGCCAGCTCCACCTCGGCTTCCTCCAGGGGCCCGCGGAGCTCTACGTGGGCATCCTCGCCGCAACGATCCTCTTCATCGCCACCAATGCGGGCCTGATCGGCGTCTCGCGGCTCGTGTACTCGATGGGGATCCACCGGCAGATGCCCGACCGGCTCCGCCAGCTCCATCCGCGCTTCGGCACGCCGTGGTTCGGGATCATGATCTTCGGCGCGCTCGCCTGCGTGACGCTCATCCCGGGCAAGGCCGAGTTCCTGGGCAACATGTACGCGTTCGGCGCGATGCTGTCGTTCACGATTGCGCACCTCGCCGTCATCGAGCTGCGGCGCAAGGAACCCGAGACGGAGCGACCGTACCGCGGGCCGGGCAACGTGCGGATCCGCGGCCGCGACATCCCGCTGTTCGCGCTGGTCGGCGGGCTCGCGACGTTCATCTCGCTCTGCGTGCTCACCGGGTTGCACGTGTCGGTGGCGATCGCGGGCGTCGGCTGGCTGATCCTCGGCATCATCGTCTACGTCGTCTATCGCCGCCGCCAGGGACTCGATCTCACGTCCACCGTGCGCGTGGCGGTGCCGAAGGCGGCGGTCGAGCGAGAGGTGGAGTACGAGTCGGTGCTCGTGGCATTCGAGGACGGCCAGTACTCGCGGGAGGCGGTGGCCACGGCGGTGAAGCTGGCCGCCCGCCGGCGCCGCGGCATCCACGTGCTCGTGACGATCACGGTGCCCAACAGCCTGCCGATCACCGCGTCGCTGCCCGAGCAGGAGCGGCGCGCGCAGACCACGATCGACTCGGCGCGGGTGCTCGGCCGCAGGCGTGTGACCGGCCACTGGGAGAAGGTCCGCGCGGGGGAGGCCGGGCGGCGCGTCGTGGAGGAGGCGCGGACCATCCGGGCGGCCGCGGTCGTCCTCACTCCGCCGCAGCGCACGCCGGGCGGATCGCTCTTCGGCCGGACCATCGAGACGGTGCTCGAGGAGCGGCCCGCGCGGGTGATCGTCGAGGCCGCGCCGGCCAAGCCCCACGCCGCTCGCGCGGCGTAGCATTGCGCTCGTGGAGCGCGCCCGGCGCAACATGACGATCGCCCTCGGGGCCGCGCTGGCGGTTCTCGGCGTGGCGATGATCGCGGCGACGATCGCCCGCGGCGGCGGCGCGATGACGGTCGGCATCCTCGTCGGCGTCGCGTTCACCTTCATCGGCTGTGCGCGCGTGTACCTCGCCGTCGGTCCGCGCTCGCAGCGACGCTCGTGAAGGCCCCGCACGCGCGCCGGCCCCAGGTCGCGCTAAGGATGGCCGGCAGCCTCGGCCCGCCCGCGCTGGCGGCGATGGCGCTCAGCGCGCTCGGCTCGGCGATGCTCTTCATCCTGGGCGTGGTCGAGAAGCACGCGCTCGGCCTGACGCCGGTCGTCTTCCTCGCGGCGGCGCTCTTCTTCGTCGTCACGACGATGGCCTACGTCGAGGGCAACTCGGTGCACCCGGAGCAGGGCGGCGCCTCGACGCTCGCGCGCTACGGCTTCGACGAGTTCTGGAGCTTCGTGGCCGGCTGGGCGATACTGCTCGACTACCTGATCGTGATGGCGATCGCCGTGGTCGCGATCCCGAACTACCTGTCGGCGTTCTGGGGCAAGGCGGGCGACCAGCCCTGGGAGCTGCTCATCGCCGCGGCGACGATGGTGTTCGTCTGCTGGTCGAACGTGCGCGGGGTCAACGCGGCGCGGTTCGGACGGGTCCTGCGGATCGGCATGGCGTTTCTCGCCCTCTGCGTGGCGATCATCGTCGTCGCGGTGATCAGCGAGTGGCACGGGCAGCGGGTGCTCGACTCGATCGACATCGGGCGCACGCCCGAGTGGGGCGACCTGCTGTTCGCGGCGGTCCTGGCGGGAGTCGCCGCCACGGGCATCGAGGCGGCGTCGGGATACGCGCCGGAGCTGCGCGTGCGGCGCGTGGCGCTGCGTCGGCTCGTGCTCTTCACCGACCTCGCGGTGATCGTGGTGCTGGTGGGCGTGGCGGTGGCGGCCACGGCGGCGGTGCCGCCGGTGGGCGGCCACAGCGTGCTCGGCGGCCACTACCTCGAGGCGCCGCTGCTCGGGGCGGTGTCGAGCTTCCACCCCGACTGGGTCAAGGACGTGTTCCGCTACCTGATCGGCGGGGTCGGCGCGCTGCTGCTGCTGCACGCGGTGAACGGGACGATGGTGGGCCTCTCACGGGTCACCTACTCGCTGGCGACCAACCGGCAGATCCCGAGCCTGCTCGGACGGCTGCACTCGCGGCGCGGGACGCCGTTCGTCGCGGTCGCCCTGGCGTCGCTGATCTCGTTCGGGCTGGCGACGACGTCGGACCTGGAGCTGCTCGCCGGCATCTACGCGTTCGGCACGATGCTCGTGTTCGGGATCGCCCACGTGTCGGTGATCGCGATGCGCTTCCGCGAGCCGACCGCGGAGCGGATCTACCGCGTCCCGCTCTCGATCCGCGTGCGCGGCGGCTCGGTGCCGCTCCCGCTCGTCGCGGGTGCGCTGCTCGCCGCCGCGGGCTGGATCAGCGTGATCGTGCTGCACTCGGGCGCGCGCTACGTCGGGCTCGCATGGCTCCTGTTCGGGATCGTGCTCTACGTGGTCTACCGGCGCGGGCAGGACAAGCCGCTGCGCGAGCGCTTCACGATCCCGGCCACCGCGCTCCAGGACGCCCAGGAGGCCGAGTACGGCAGCATCCTCGTCCCGGTATTCGGCTCGCCGCTCGACGACGACATCGTGGGCACCGCCGGCCGCCTCGCCTCCGACGAGGGCGAGGAGGGTGAGGGCGGCGCCGTGATCGAGGCGCTCTACGTGGTCGAGGTGCCGATGTCACTGCCGCTCGACGCGCGGATCCCGGAGGAGCAGGTGGAGCGCGCGCGGGCTGCGGTGCGGAGGGCCAAGGAGGTCGGCGAGGAGTACGAGGGGGTCGTCGTGGCGACCGCGATGGTGCGCGCCCGGTCGGCCGGGTCGGCGATCGTGTCCGAGGCCAAGCGCCGCGGCGTCGAGGCGATCGTGCTCGGCGCCGAGGAGCCGACGCGCATGCGCGGCGGGGCGCTTCTGGGTGGTCGCGGCGGCCCCCGCGACCGGACGGTGGGGGAGATGACGCGCTACGTGGTCGAGAAGGCGCCCTGCCGGGTCATCCTCACCGCGGCGCCCGCCGCCGACGGCGCCGGCGATAAGACGCCCGAGCCAGCGCCATCCGCCTAGTTCGCAGATAGAGTGGACTCACATGTTCGTCGTCATCGTCGGGTGCGGCCGCGTCGGCTCCAGCATCGCCAAGAAGATGCTCTCCGAGGGGCATGAGGTCTCGGTCCTCGACGAGGACCCGGAGGCCATCGCCCAGCTCGAGAAGGGCGAGACGCAGACCTGGGAGGACCTCGGCGGCAGCTTCACGGTCGGAACCGCGCTCGAGATCGACGCACTGGTCGAGGCGGGGATCGACCGCGCGGACGCCTTCGTCGCCTCCACCGACGGCGACAACACGAATCTCGTGATCGCACAGGTGGCGCAGAAGCGCTTCGACGTCGAGCGGGTGGTCGTGCGCGTGCTCGACCCGGCTCGTGCCCGCTGGTACGAGGAGCAGGGGCTGCGCACCGTCTGCCCGACCCAGATCGCGATCAACCAGCTCGAGGCCGCGGTCGCGGAGGTGGCGTGATGTACGTCATCGTCGTGGGCGCCGGCAAGGTCGGCTGGAACCTCGCGCGCGAGCTGATCGACAAGGGCAACGAGCTCACGGTCATCGAGAACGACCGCGCCCGGTTCGCCACGGTCGAGGAGGAGCTCGAGCACGCCGCGCAGTACGGCGACGGGTCGGAGCTGTGGGTCCTGGAGCGCGCCGGCATCGAGCGCGCCGACCTCGTGATCGCGGTGACGGGCGACGACGAGGACAACATCCTGATCTGCCAGGTCGCGCGCGAGAAGTACGGCGTGGAGCGCGTGATCGCCAGGTGCAACAACCCGCGCAACCTCCAGCACTTCGAGCTGCTGGGGGTGAAGCCGGCGGTGTCGGCCACGGACCTGATCCTGCGGCTGATCGAGCACGAGGTGCCGCGCGTCGGGCTGCTGCACCTGCTCGACCTCCCGCAGGAGCGCCTCGAGATCATCGAGCTGGAGGTGCGGAAGGGCTCGCCGGCCTGCGGCAAGGAGGTGCGCGACCTAGGCATCCCGGAGGGGTCGCTCGTCATCTCGATCCTGCGCGACGGCACCGGCTTCGTCCCGCTCGCGGACTCCGTGGTCGAGGAGGGCGACGAGGTGCTGCTCGTGCTCGACACCGGGCTCGAGGAGAAGATCACCGCGGTGTTCGAGCCGACCGGCGTTCCGTCGGGCGCCACCTAGGCATTGCCGGACCGCGACGTCGACTTCCTGCTGATCGGTGGCGGCGTGGCGGCCGCTTCGTGTGCGCGCACGCTGCGCGCGGAGGGCGCCGGAGGGACGATCCTGATGGTCGGGCGCGAGGCCGACCCGCCGTACGAGCGGCCGCCGCTGTCGAAGGACTACATGGCGGGGAAGATCGCGCGCGAGGACGCGGCCTATGGGGTGCCGGACGGCGTCGAGTCGCTCACGCGCGTGAGCGTGACGAAGCTCGACACCGGCGAGCGCGTGGCGAAGCTCTCGAACAAGGAGGAGGTCGGCTTCGGCAAGGCGCTGATCGCCACCGGCGCGAACGTGCGGCGGCTGCGCGTGGACGGCTCCGACCTCGACGGCGTGCACTACCTGCGCGCGTTCGCCAACGCCGACGCGATCCGGGCGGATGCCGCGACCGCGGAGCGCGTGGTGCTGATCGGCGGCAGCTACATCGCGTGCGAGCTGGCCGCAACGCTCACGACGCTCGGGCATTCCTGCGCGATGCTCATGCAGGAGGAGGTGACGCTCGAGCGCCACTTCGGGCCCGACGTCGGGCGCTGGGTGCAGCGGCGGCTGGAGGAGCGCGGGGTGGAGGTGCACGGCGGCGACGAGCTGGAGCGCTTCGAGGGCGCCGACGGCCGCGTGACCAATGTCGTGTCGAAGGGCGGCCTCGAGCTCGCGGGCGGCTGCGTGGTGCTCGGCACCGGAGTGGCGCCCGACACGATGCTCGCCCGCGCCGCGGGGCTCGAGCTGGGGGAGCGTGGCGGCGTGCTGTGCTCGGCGCGGCTCGAGACGTCGGTCGCGGGGATCTACGCGGCCGGCGACGTGGCCGAGTACGACTCGCCGTTGCACGGCGGGTCCGCGAAGGTCGAGCACTTCGAGGTGGCCGTGGCGCATGGGCGCACCGCGGCGCTCAACATGCTCGGCGGCGAGCAGGAGCACACGGAGGTCCCGTACTTCTGGTCCGACCTCGGCGATTGGGCGACTCTCGAGTACGTCGGGGTCGGCGGCGGTGAGGGCGTCGTGCGCGGCTCGCTCGATGACGAGCAGTTCAGCGTCTTCTACGTCGATGACGGGCGCGTGGTCGGCGCCCTGTCTGTGGGCGGCCACGCCGACCTCGACGAGGCGCGCCGGATGATCATCGAGCGCGCCGGCATCTAGGCCGCCCGCCGCGCGTTTCGCCCGCCGAAGCTCTCCGTCTGGCTGTGGCAGTTCGGGCAGAGGATCGCGAGGTTCTCGAGCCGGTTGTCGTC
>JAICRZ010000044.1 GCA_025937135.1 Thermoleophilaceae bacterium | reverse complement strand
TCGTGGCAGTGCACGCTGACCGTCGCGCGGCGCAGGTCCGGCACGAGCTCGTACAGACGCGTGAACATCGCGGCGTACTCGTGCGGCATCGTGTAGCCGACGGTGTCCGGCACGTTGATCGTCGTCGCGCCCTCGTCGAGCGCGATCTGGATGACCTCGGCCATGAACTCGACGTCGGAGCGCGAGCCGTCCTCGGGCGAGAACTCGACGTCGTCGGTGTACTGGCGCGCGTGGGCGACGGCGGCGCGCGCCTGGCCCTTCACGTCCTCGCGCGTGGTGCGCAGCTTGTGCTCGATGTGGATGTCGCTCGTGGCGATGAACGTGTGGATCCGCGGCCGCTCGGCGTCACGCACTGCGTTCCACGCGGCGTCGATGTCCTGCACGGCGGTGCGCGCGAGCGCGCAGATCACCGGCCCGTGGACCTCGCGCGCGATCGCCTGCACCGCCTCGAAGTCGCCGGGGCTCGTGATCGGGAAGCCCGCCTCGATCACGTCGACGCCGAGCCGCGCGAGCTGGTGGGCGATCTCGACCTTCTCCTGCCGGTTGAGCGAGATCCCCGGGGACTGCTCGCCGTCACGCAGCGTGGTGTCGAAGATCTTTACGTGGTCGATGCCGTCGGTCATGCCTATTCCTTTCGAGTCCTGCCTTCCGTTCTCCTGTGGGTTTGCGGCATCAGCGGCCGCCACGCGCTATTCCCCCCGGAGGGGGAGGAGGAGAAGTCGGAGGGCGGGCAGGAACTGCATCGGCATTTGACCTTACACGGTCAAGACGACCTTGCCGACGTTCTTGCGCTCCTGGATGTAGCGGTGCGCATCCGCGCCGTTTTCGAGCGGGAACGCTTCTGCCACGACAGGGCGTAGCTCTTTCGAGTCGACCCACTTGCGCAGCGGCTCGATGTACTCGTCGAGCGAGCCCTTCGCGTCCCACAGCGTGAGCATGTTCAGCCCGATGAAGCCGCGCGAGGTCTGCATCATCGGGAGCGGGTGGAAGATCGGCGTGTTCGCGAGCATCTTCGCCACCTTCGGGATGCTGCGCTTGTCGCCGCCGCTGACGGACGAGGCGCCGATGCCCACCATCCGGCCGCCGGCGCGCAGCAGCGACCACCCCTTGCGGAAGCTCGCCCCGCCGACGCCGTCGAGGACGAAGTCGAGCGGCTGCTGCTCCCCCGCGATCCGGCGGATCTCCTTGCGGAAGTCGGTCGCCGTGTAGTCGATCGGGTGGTCGACGCCGAAGCCGCGAATGGCGTCGTGCTTGGAGCCCGACGCGGTCCCGTAGATCTCCCCCGCCCCGATCAGCTTGGCGATCTGCGTGGCAGCGATGCCCACGCCGCCGGCCGCGGCCTGGATCAAGACGCGCTCGCCCGGGCGGACCGAGCCGTAGCGGTCGAGCGCCGCGTACGCCGTCGCGTATACGACCGGCAGCGCCGCGCCCTCCTCGTAGCTCCAGTCGCCGGGAAGCGGCACGAGGTTGGCGGCGTTCGTGACGACGAGCTCCGACTGCCCGCCGAAGCGGCAGCCGCCCATGACGCGGTCGCCCGGCTTTACCTCGGTGACGCCGTCGCCCACCGACTCCACATCGCCGGCGAACTCGTAGCCGACCACGCACGGCGCCTTCGGCGCGTCGCTGTAGAGCCCCTGGCGGGCGAGCAGGTCGGCGAAGTTGATCCCAGCCGCCTTCACGGCCACGCGCACCTCGCCGGCGCCCGGCTGCGGGTCCGGGCGCTCCTCGACCTTCAGGACCTCGGGCCCGCCGTACTCGGTGATGACGAGCGCGCGCAAGCCGTCACGCGGCAGCGAATCGCTGCGCGGCCTTCGCCTTGCGCTTGGCGGCCTCGGCCTCGCGGTCCTTCGGCGGGGCGTTCGTCACGAGCGCGTCGAGCAGGTGGCGCGTGGCGTGCGCCACCTCGTGGACCGCGCGGTCGAACGCTTCGGCGTTCGCCTGTGACGGCTTGTTGGTCCCGCTGATCTTGCGGACGTACTGGAGCGCCGCGTCGTGGACCTCGTCCTGGGTCGCCGGCGGCTCGAAGTTGTGGAGTTGTCGGATGTTTCGGCACATGCGGTGGAGACTAACCGAGCATCCGCGGCAGCCACTCGCGGATCGCGGCTTTCACGGCGTCGAGGTCTGCCTTCAGCCCATGGTCGCCCGGCACGACGACGATGTCCGCCTGCTCGGTGGGTCGTGGGCGACCGAATGGGTCGCGCTCGCCCTGCACGACCAGCGTGGGCACCGCCACAGCGTCGAGCTCCTCCTGGCGCGACTTCTCGGGCTTGCCGGGCGGGTGCTCGGGGAAGGCGAGGCAGAGAACGCCGGCGGCGCCGACGGCGTCCGCGGTGCGGCACGCCACGCGCGCCCCCGACGAGCGGCCGCCCACGATCAGCGGGCGCGGCAGGGTCTCCATGACCGCGATCCAGGCGGCGTCGAGCTGCTTGGCGGGCGCGGGCGACTTGCGGCCGGCCACGCGGTACGGCTGCTCCACGAGCGCCACGCTCAGGCCCAGGTCGCCGGCTACCTCCGTCGCGGCACGCAGGTCGGGCGCGTCCACTCCGCCGCCCGCCCCGTGGCCGCGGGCGAGCCACGCGCGTGGCTCGGTGACGCGGCGCAGGTGCACGTGCGCGGGCCCGTGCGGCGTGTCAACGACGTCCACGCGCGGCCTCCATGCGCCGGCGGTCGCGCTTGGTCGGCCGGCCGGCGCCGCGCACGCCGGGGGCCGCGGCCAGCTTCATCTGCGCCACGTGCCGTTCGCGCGCCTCCACGCTCGCCGGCGTCTCCTCGTAGAGCAGCGCCGCCTCCTTCGCGGGGCCGCGCCGTTCTGCGACGCCACGCACCACCAGCTCGAGCCGCAGCCCGCGCTCGCGCGTGACCTCCAGGCGATCGCCGGCGCGCACCTCCTTGCTCGCCTTGACGCGCTGACCGTCGAGGTGGACGCGCCCGCCCTTCAGCGCCTCAGCAGCGAGCGCGCGCGTCTTGAAGATGCGCGCAGCCCACAGCCATCTGTCGATCCTCACTGCCTCCACTGGGCAAGGGACTTCCTCTGCGCTCCCGCCGCGTCGAAGTTCTCAGGCGCCAGCCACGCCTCGAATGCCGCTCGGATCGCGGGCCACTCGTCGTCGATGATCGAGAACCAGGCGGTGTCGCGGTCGCGCCCCTTCACGATCATGTGCTTGCGGAAGACCCCCTCGAACGTGAACCCGAAGCGCTCGGCCGCACGACGCGACTTCGCGTTCTGGGCATCGCACTTCCACTCGAGCCGGCGCCAGCCGAGGTCGTCGAACACATGGCGGGCGAGCAGGTAGATCGCCTCGGTGGCCGCGGGCGTGCGCTGGAGCGGAGTGCCGAACCAGATGTGGCCGATCTCGATCACGCCGTGCTGCGGCGTGATCCGCAGGTAGGACAGGCTGCCGAGCGGCACGTCGTCCACCACGACCGTGAAGAAGATCGGATCGTCCGACCCCGCCTTCTCGGCGAGCGCGGCGCGGAGCTCATCCGCGCTCGCGTACGGCCCATACGGCAGGTACGTCCAGATCGCCGGGTCGCGCGAGGCCTCGAACAGCGCGGTGGCGTCCGCGTCCGGGTCGATCGGCCGCAGGACGACGCCCTCGCCCGCGAGCGTCCGGGCTAGCTCAGAGACTGACCGCACGGCCGTCGCGGAAGTCGTCGAGCGCCGTGATCTCGTCGACGAGCTCCTGCGGAACCGGCTTGTCGGTCGTCACGACCATCACGGCCTCGGTGCCCTCCTCGGCGCCGACCGCCGCCGATGCGATGTTCACGCCATGCGCTCCGAAGATCGTCCCCACGCGGCCGATCATCCCGGGCTGGTCGGCGTAGCGGAAGAACGCGAAGTGCGGCGCGAACTCGATGTTGAAGCTCTGCCCGTAGACCGACACCAGGTGGGGCTTGTTGCGCGGCCCGAAGCCCGTGCCCGCGACCTCGACTCGGTCCCCGCCCGACGCGATCGCGACGGTGACGCGCTCGGTGAAGTCCTCGGAGGTGCCGGTGCTGCGCTCGTCGATGCGGATGCCGCGCTCCTCCGCGAGCGAGCGGGCGTTGACGAAGTTGACCTCCTCCTCGGTGTGCCCGGCGAGCACGCCGTTGAGCACGGCGGTCGTCAGCAGGCGCGAGTCGAGCTCGGCGAGCCGCCCCTCGAAGCTCACCTCGACGTTGTCCATCGACCCCGGCGACAGCGCGACGGCGAGCCGGCCGAGGCGCTCGCACAGCGGCAGGAACGGACCGGCGAGCTCCATCACCTCCGGGCTCATGCTCGGCATGTTCACGGCGTTCGTCGCGACGCCGCCGGTGAGGGCGGCCACGATCTGCTCGGCCACCTGCACGCCTGCGCGATCCTGGGCCTCGGTGGTCGACGCGCCGAGGTGCGGCGTCACGACCACGCCCGGCATCCCGAACAGCGGATGCTCGGTGACCGGCTCGTCGCGGAATACGTCGACCGCGGCGCCGGCCACCTTGCCGGAGCGGATCGCATCGACGAGTGCCGCATCGTCGAGGAGCTGCCCGCGCGCGACGTTGATCACGCGGACGCCGTCCTTCATCTTCGCGAAGGCCTCGGCGTTCAGCCAGTTCTCGGTGTCGGGCGTCTTGGGGAGGTGGATCGTGATGATGTCCGCCTCGGCGTAGACCTCGTCCGAGGTCTCCGCCTTGTCCACGCCCATCTCGCGGTAGCGCTCGGCGGCCACGAACGGGTCATAGGCGAGCACGCGCATGCCGAAGCTCTTCGCCCGCTCCGCCACGAGCTGCCCGATGCGGCCGAAGCCGAGCACGCCGAGCGTCTTCTCGTAGACCTCGACGCCGCCGTACTTCGAGCGCTCCCAGCGGCCGTCCACGAGCGCGGCGTGCGCCTGCGGGATGTTGCGCGCCAGCGCGAGCATCAGCGCGACGGTGTGCTCGGCCGCGGCGATCACGTTCGACTGCGGCGCGTTCGCGACGATGATGCCGCGCTTGGTGGCGGCGGGCACGTCGACGTTGTCCACGCCGACGCCGGCACGGCCGATCACGCGCATGCTGTCGGCGCGCTCGATCAGGTCGCTCGTCAGCTTCGTGGCCGAGCGGATGACGATGCCCTCGAAGTCGCCGATCCGCTCCTCGAGCTGGCCGTTGTCCCAGTCGACGCCGAGCTCGACGTCGAAGTGCTCGCGCAGGAGGTCGACGCCCGAGTCGGCGATCTCCTCCTTGACGAGAACTCGCGGGCGGTCGCTCACGCCGGCGCGCCGGCCGGTACGCCGGCCTCGAGGAAGACGGCCTGGGCGGCGCCGACTCCGGAGCCCAGCTCGACGTCATGGCCGAGCTCGCGCAAAGCCATCTCGAACCCGGCGACGGTGGTGAGGATGTCGAACGCGCCGAAGTAGCCGGTGTGCGCGATCCGCGCGATCTTGCCCTTCAGCTGGTTCTGGCCGCCGGCGATCGTGATCCCGTACGTGTCGCGCATGATCTTCGGCACCTTGGCGCCATCGATCGACTCGGGCAGCTTGACGGCCGTCACGACGTTCGAGTTCTCGTCCTCGGGACCGAAGATCTCGAGGTCGAGCGCCTTGACCGCGGCGCGCGTGGCGCGGCCGAGCAGGCGGTGGCGCTCGAAGACGTTCTCGAGCCCCTCGTCCTCGATCATCCCGAGTGCGACGTCGAGCGCCATGAAGATCGGCACCGCCGGGGTGAACGGACTGTCCGGCGGGTCCTTCTTCTGCCCCTTGAGCGTCTTCTGCCAGTCGAAGTAGTAGCGCCCCTGCCCGGCGGTCTCGGCGGCCCTGTCGAGCGCGGCCTGGTTGGGCGAGGCGAAGCCGAGCCCGGGCGGGCACATCAGCGCCTTCTGCGAGCCGGCGGCGACCACGTCGACGCCCCAGTCGTCCTGGCGCAGCGGCACGGCGCCGAGGCCCGAGACGGCGTCGACGGCGATCAGCGCGCCGGCGTTGTGGACCACCTCGGTGAGCGCCTGCACGTCGTTGACCACGCCTGTCGACGTCTCTGAGAGCGTCGTGTAGACGACCTCGATGCCCGGGTTCTCGGACAGCTTCTGCTCGAGCTCGCTCGGCTCGACGCGGTTGCCCCAGCCCGCGTCCCAGTGCACGAGGTCGGCGCCGTAGGCCTCGGCGAGCTCTGCCCAGCGCTCGCCGAACTTGCCGCAGGAAGCCACCAGCACCTTGGTGCCGGGCTTCACGAGGTTGGCGACGGCGGACTCCATGCCACCCGACCCCGACGCCGAGAAGGTGAGCACCTCGTTCTGGGTCTGGAAGACGGTCTTGAGGCGGTCCAGAACGCGCGCGTAGATGGCCACGAACGCCGGCGCGCGGTGGTAGAGGATCGGCTCGGCCTGGATCTGCGAGACCTTGGGCGGGATCGGCGTCGGTCCCGCCGCCATCAGGTACTGCTTGATGTACGGATTCGCCTCGGGCATCGAGGCGACGAGGTTAGCGAACGCCCCGGCTGGCTCAGGACCCGAAAACGAGCGCTCAGCCGAGCCCGAAGGGCGGGTACTCCTCGGTCATCCAGAGGTAGTAGGCGACGACGCGGGTGTTCCAGCGCCAGACGCCGACCATGAACTTGAACATGCCCGCCGGGAACGTCCCCGTGAAGACGATCGCGAACCAGGCGATCACGTAGACGACGAACACGCCGATCGCCAGGAAGTAGAGGGCGATGAAGTGCGGGATGGCGAGCAGCCAGTGCACCAGCGGGCGCCAGCGCGCGATGCCGCCCTCGGGGTACTCGAAGTGGCTGCGGATCGGGTACTGCGGCTCCTCGCCCAGCGAGAACGGCGGGTACTGCTCGGTCATCAGGTACGTGTAGCCGTTCACCCGGTTCGCCCAGCGCAGCGCACCGGCGACGAAGTCGAACAGCCCGCGCGGATAGGTGCCCGTGATGAGCACCGCGAACCACGAGATGATGATCGCCACATACGCGCCGATCAGGACGAAGAAGAGCGCGAACCAGTGCGGGAGCGGCAGCAGCCAGCCCTGGAGGAACGGCCGCCAGCGGGCGATCCCGCCCTGCGGGTAGTCCGCCTCGTAGCTCGCGGGATAGGAGCCCGCCGCGATCGCGCTCGGCGCGTACGGCTCCGGCGGCACGCCCGGCTGCGCGGAGGCGCCGGGCTGCTGCGGCGGCGGAAAGGAAGGCGGCGGCGCGTCTGGCTGATCGTCCATGGGCGTCGACCCTACGTGCGGCTTCGGACGTTCGTCAATTCCGCGGGCCGCGGGCCGCGGGCTGCGGGCTGCCCTCAGAACTCCGTGTCGATCCAATCCATCATCGACCTGAGCTCCTTGCCCTCGCGCTCGATCTGGCTCGACGCCTGCTCCTCGCGCATGCGCTTGAAGTTCTCCTGGCCGGCTCGGTTCTCGGCGATCCACTCGCGCGCGAAGTCGCCCGACTGGATCTCGCCGAGGATCTTCTTCATCGCCTCGCGCGTCTCGTCGGTGACCACCCGCTTGCCGCGCGTGTAGTCGCCGTACTCGGCCGTGTTGGAGATCGAATAGCGCATGCCGCTGATGCCCTTCTCGTACATGAGGTCGACGATCAGCTTGAGCTCGTGGAGGCACTCGAAGTAGGCGAGCCGCGGGTCGTAGCCGGCCTCGACCAGCGTCGAGTAGCCCGCCTGCACCAGCTCGGACACGCCGCCGCACAGCACGGCCTGCTCGCCGAACAGGTCGGTCTCCGTCTCCTCGCGGAAGCTCGTCTCGATCACGCCGGCGCGCGTCACGCCGATCCCCTTCGCGTAGCCGAGCGCGATGTCGCGGGCGTCGCCGGTGGCGTCCTGGTGGACGGCGACGAGGCCGGGGACGCCGTTGCCGTCCTGGTACTGGCGGCGGACCAGGTGGCCCGGGCTCTTCGGCGCGATCAGGGCGACGTTCACCTCGGGGCTCGGCTCGATCTCGCCGTAGTGGATCGCGAACCCGTGGGCGAACAGCAGCGTGTTGCCGGGGGCGATCCCGTCACGGATGTCGGACTCCCAGATGTCGTGCTGGCGCTCGTCGGGGAGCAGGACCATCACCACGTCGCCCTCGCTCGCGGCGTCCGCGATCGACTCGACCCGAAGGCCGTCGCCCTTCGCCTTCTCGACCGAGGACGAGTCCGGCCGCAGGCCGACTACGACGTCCACGCCCGAGTCCTTGAGGTTGAGCGCGTGGGCGTGGCCCTGGGAGCCGTAGCCGAGGATGGCGACGGTCTTGCCGTCGAGTGCGGAGAGGTCTGCGTCCTTGTCGTAGATCATGGGCTGACTGTATTGGCGGCCCGCAGCCCGCGGCTCGCAGCCCGCAGAACGGCGCTCAGCTCAGGCGTCCCTTCAGGGCCTTGCCGGATGCGGTGCGCGGGACCTCTGTGATGCGCTCGATCGCGCGCGGCACCTTGTAGCCGGCCAGGCGCTCACGGCAGTGGGCGATCAGCTCGTCGTCGGTCACCCCGTCGGCGACCACGTAGGCCACCACGATCTCGCCCCACTCGTCGTCGGGGCGGCCCGCGACGGCGGCGTCCTCCACCGTCGGATGCGCGAGCAGCGCCTCCTCGACCTCCGGCGCGGCCACGTTCTCGCCGCCGGTCACGATCGTGTCCTTGATCCGGCCCTCCACGTGCAGCGTGCCGTCCGGGTCCACGCGGCCGCGGTCGCCCGTGTGCAGCCAGCCGTCGGCGGCGAGCGCGCCGGGCGCCACCATCGGGCCGCGGACCAGCAGCTCGCCGTCGTCGCTCACCCGTACCTCCACCCCGGGCAGCAGCCGCGGCGTGGCGATCTGGGAGCAGGTCTCGGTCATGCCGTAGGTCTCGACGAACGGCAGCCCGGCCGCGGCGCCCCAGTCGAGCAGGTCGCGCGGCACCGGGCCGCCGCCGACCAGAGCCGCGCGGAGGGCGGGTGCGCTCGAGAGGCCGGACGCGCGCAACCGGCGCAGCATGGTCGCCACGACCGACACGAGCGTGGCCTCGCCGGACTCGAGCGATTGCTTCATCCGCTCGGCGTCGAAGCGCTCGTGGATCACGGCGCACGTTCCGTAGACGGCGCTGCGGGTGAGGATCGACAGCCCGCCGACGTGGAAGAGCGGCATCGCGCACAGCCAGCGGTCGTCGGCCTCGACGCCGAGGTTGGCCGCCGACGCCTCGGCGCTCGCCGCGAAGTTGCCGTAGGTGAGCCCGACCGGCTTGGGGCGAGCCGTCGTGCCCGACGTGTGGATGACCACGGCGACCGCGTCCGGATCGACCTCGGTGCGCAGCTCGACATCGGCCTCGGGGCCCGTCAGCGGCTCTTCCAGCACCGCCTTCACCTCCACTCCGAGCTGCGGATCGCGCGTGTTCAGCGGCACGAACACGGCGCCGAGCCGCGGCAGGGCGTGGAGCAGCGCGGCGAAGTCGACCCCGGGCGGGAGCGTGGTCGCGATGCGGTCGCCCGGCCCCACTCCCAGAGCGGCGAGGCGCCGCGCGGCCGCAGCGGCCGCGGCGTCGAGCTCGGCGTACGACAGCGTGCGACCGCCCGCCACGAGCGCGGGCCGGTCGGCGTGCGTACGCCCTCTGACGGTGAGCGAGTCGTCCAGAGCTTTATCGTAGGCGCGCGCATGGCAGCCACCGAGAACATCAGGCCCGCCGCCGACTGGCAGACCGCGGGCGAATACAGAGACATCCGCTACGAGACCGCCGAGGGAATCGCGAAGATCACGATCGACCGTCCGGAGGTGCACAACGCCTTTCGGCCGGAGACGATCGTCGAGATCTCCGACGCCCTGGAGCGCGCCCGCGAGGACATCGACATCGGCGTGATCATCCTCACCGGCGAGGGCCCGCGCGCGTTCTGCTCCGGCGGCGACCAGCGCGTGCGCGGCGACACCGGCTACGTCGGCGACGACCCGGCGGCGCAGCGCGGCGTCGGTCGCTTCCACGTCACCGACCTGCACGTGCAGATGCGGCGCCTGCCGAAGCCGATCATCGCCATGGTGGCCGGCTACGCGGTCGGCGGCGGCCACGTCCTGCACGTGGTCTGCGACCTCACGATCGCCGCCGACAACGCGCGCTTCGGCCAGGCCGGCCCCCGGGTCGGCAGCTTCGACGGCGGCTTCGGCGCGGGCGCGCTCGCGAACATGGTCGGGACCAAGAAGGCGAAGGAGATCTGGTTCCTCTGCCGCCAGTACGACGCCCAGCAGGCGCTCGACATGGGCATGGTGAACACCGTCGTGCCGCTCGAGCAGCTCGAGGAGGAGACGGTCAGCTGGTGCCGCGAGATGCTCCAGATGTCGCCGTTCGCGCTGCGGCTCCTGAAGGCGAGCTTCAACGCGACCGAGGACGGCCTCGCGGGCATCCAGCTGCTCGCACACGACACCAACCTCCTCTTCTATGCATCGGAGGAGGCGCAGGAGGGACGCGACGCCTACCGCGAGAAGCGCAAGCCCGACTTCGGCAGATTCCCGAAGCGCCCCTGAGCTGGTGGGCGCCCTGCGCCTATGGGTCGTCGCCGCGCGGCCGCGAACGCTGCCGGCTGCCGTCGCGCCGGTGCTCGTGGGCACCGCGCTCGCCGGCACCGAGGGCACCTTCAAGCCACTGCGCTTCGCCTGCGCGCTGATCGGCTCGATCTTCATCCAGATCGGCACCAACCTGGCGAACGACTACTCCGACGCGCGCCGCGGCGCCGACACCGAGGACCGGCTCGGGCCTGTGCGCGTGACCGCCGGCGGTCTGATGCCGCCGCGGCAGGTGCTCGTGGGGACCTACGTGGCGTTCGGCGTGGCCGTCGCCGCCGGGGCCTACCTGGTCGCGGTCGCGGGCTGGGAGCTGCTGCTCGTGGGCGTGGCGTCGATCGCCGCGGGCGTGCTCTACACCGGCGGGCCGAAGCCCTACGGCTACGAGGGGCTCGGCGAGCTGTTCGTGTTCCTCTTCTTCGGCGTCGTCGCGGTTGTGGGTTCGTACTTCGTGCAGGTCGAGCAGCTCGAGTGGGAGGCGTTCGCGCTGTCCATACCGGTTGGTTTGCTGGCATCGGCGATCCTGGTGGTGAACAACGTGCGCGACGTGGACACCGATCGCCGGGCAGGCAAACGCACGCTCGCCGTCAAGCTCGGTCGCGCCGGCGCGCGCAGGCTGTTCGCGGCGATGCTCGTGCTCGCCTATCTCGCGCCGATCGTGATCTGGATCGCCGGCGGGCTCAGCGCCTGGATCATGCTCGCGCTGCTCACGATCCCGCTCGCGCTGCGCCTCCACGGCGTGGTCGCGCGGCGGACCGACGGCCCGTCGCTGAACGGCGCGCTCGCCGGCACCGGGCGCGTGCTGGCGCTGTACTCGATTCTGCTCGCGGTGGGGGTCCTGGCGTCGTGAGGCGCTCGCTCGCGCGCCTGTCGATCCCGCTGCGCGAGCCATTTGCAACTGCCAACGGGCTGATCACCGCGCGCGAGCTCGTGCTGCTGCGGCTCGAGGACGACGACGGCGCGGTCGGGTTCGGTGAGGCCGCGCCGCTGCCCTCCTACGACGGCGTCTCGATCGACGACGTCGCGGCTGCGCTGCTGGGCGGGTCCGCCGGTCCGCCGCAGGCTCGAACGGCCGAGGAGATGGCGCTCCTCGACCTCGAGGCGCGGCGCGAGGGGCGGCCGCTGGGCGAGCCGGGCGCCGAGGCGATCGCCGTGAACCGCACGCTCGGCGCCGGGCCGCCGGAGGAGGTGGCGGCGCGCGCCGCGGCCGGGCTGCTCGACGGCTTCTCGTGCTTCAAGGTCAAGGTCGGGCTGCCGGACGACGCCGAGCGCGTGGCCGCCGTGCGGCTGGCGGTGGGCACGTGGCCCGCGATCCGCCTCGACGCGAACGGCGCGTGGTCTGTCGAGCAGGCGATCGCGGCGATCGAGGAGCTCGCGAGCTTCGACATCCAGCTCGTCGAGCAGCCGTGCGCGACGCTCGAGGAGATGGCGGAGGTCCGGCGAGCGGTGAGCGTTCCGGTGGCGGCGGACGAGTCGGTCGCAACACCGGCCGACGTGCGCGCCGCCGTCGCGGTCGGGGCGTGCGATGTCGTGAACGTGAAGCTGGCGCCGTCGGGCGGCTTCGGCGCCGCCCGGGAGGCGCTGCGCGAGGCATCGGAGCACGGCATGGCCACGTTCCTGTCGAGCACCCTCGACGGGCCGTGGGGAATCGCGGCGGCGCTTCAGCTCGCCGCGGCGGAGCGCGTGCAGATGGCCTGCGGCCTCGCGACGCTCGAGCTCTTCGACGCGTCGCTGGCGCTCGCGCTGCCGCCGCCGCACGACGGGCTGCTCGACGTGCCCCAGGGCCCGGGTCTAGGCGTCGCCGTCGACGAGCGCGCTGTGGCCGAGGTGCTCGTCGAGGAACTCGCGTAGCGCGCCGCCGAACGCGTCCGGCGCCTCGAGATGCGGCGCGTGGCCGGCGTTCGCGATCAGCCTTACGCGCGCGTCCGGGATGCGCTCCGCCATGCGCGTTGCGGCGGTGGCGTAGCGCCGGTCCTGCTCGCCCGCTGTGAGGAGAACGGGGCAGCGCAGCGTGCCGAGCTTCTCCCAGACCGCCGGGCTGGCGCCCTGGCCGGCGCTGCGCAGGAGCTGTGCGAGCTTCTCCGGGTCGTGGCTCAGGCGGCCGGGGCGCTGGGCCTCGCGCAGATCCGGCGGCTGCGTCGCGAACACCGGCTGGCGCTCCCAACGCTCGACCACCTCCTCGATCGAGCGGCGCTCCATCCACTCCGCGAGCGACTCGTCCGAGCGACGCCGCTCGTCGCGCTCGACCGGATCCTCGATGCCCGCCGTCACGCCCACGAGCACGAGTGCGCCGAAGCGCTGTGGCTCGCGCAGCGCGGCGTGGAGCGCCAGCCGCCCGCCCATCGAGTAGCCGACGACGGCCGACCGGGGCGCGACGGCTTCCAGCAGGTCGGCGATCCGCTCCTCGAAGGTCCAGGTAGCGAAGTCGAGGCAGGCGCTGCGGTAGCTTGGCGCCAGCCGCCCGGCCACCGGCTCCCACGCCTCGCCCCGCTGCATGAAGCCGGGCACGAACGTTACGGTCGGCGCGTCCACCTCGCCCATGATTCCCGAGTGAACCGCACCTACGCACCTATCTTCGCGATGGTCGACGAGCTTGCTCGCTGCGGCCTGCGCCACGCCGTCACCTCCCCCGGGTCGCGGAACGCGCCGCTGACGCTCGCGCTGGCCGCCGACCCGCGCATCGTGGCGGTGTCGGTGATCGACGAGCGCGCCGCCGGCTTCGCGGCGCTCGGGATGGCGAAGGCGACCGGCACGCCGGTCGCCGTCACCTGCACGTCGGGAAGCGCCGTGGCCAACCTCCTGCCTGCGGTCGTCGAGGCGCACGAGGCGCGCGTGCCGCTGATCCTGCTTACCGCGGACCGCCCACCCGAGCTGCGCGACACCGGCGCCGGCCAGGCGATCGACCAGCTCAAGATCTACGGCTCGTTCGCCAAGTGGTTCGTGGAGGTGGGCAACCACGAGCCCTCGCGCGCGACCGCCGTTCACCTGCGCGCGCTGGCGTCGCGCGCCTTTCACACAGCACAGGGCGGGCGGCCGGGCGTGGTCCACCTCAACTTCCCTCTGCGCGAGCCGCTCGCCCCGGTGCCCGACGACGACTTCGACGCATCGCTGTGGGACGGGCGGCCCGACGGTGGTCCGTGGGTCCAGGTCTACGAGGCGTCCGCGGAAGCCGCCGCGGTGCTCGCCGACGGCATGGCCGCGCGGATCCCGCAGGGCGCCCGCGGCGCGATCGTGGTGGGCAGCGTGCACGAGGACGTGGCGGCGCCGGTCGCGCGGCTGGCGGCGGCGTGCGGCTGGCCGATCCTGGCGGACGCCACCTCCGGCGTCCGCTTCGGGCCGCACGACCGCTCGCATGTGATCGCCCACTACGACGTGCTGCTGCGCAGCGAGGAATGGGCGGCGGCGCACCGGCCCGGCCTCGTGATGCGAATCGGCGACACGCCGACATCGAAGCCGCTGCGCGCCTGGCTCGCCTCGGCGCCGCAACTGCTCGTGGACCCGCACGCCGTCTGGCACGAGCCCACGCGGGCGGCCGAGACGATCGTGCAGGCCGCTCCCGCCACCCTGTGCGACGCGCTGGCGCAGCGGCTCGAGGCGGCGGGCGTGCGGCCGGTGCAGGACTGGCTGGCGGGCTGGCGTGAGGCCGACGACCTCGTTCCGCCCGCGCTCGAGGCCACTCCCGACCCGTTCGAACCGAAGGCGCTTGCAGCCGCGATCGACGCCGCGGACGAGGACGCCACGGTATGGGTCGCGTCGTCGATGCCGATCCGCGACGTCGAGACGTTCGTGCCTTCGTCGGGCAAGCGGCTGCGCGTGCTGGCCAACCGCGGCGCGAACGGCATCGACGGCACGGTCGCCTCACCGGCGGGAGCGGCGGTCGCGCTGCGCGAGCGCGTGACGCTCCTCACCGGCGAGATCGCGCTGCTCCACGACATCGGCGGCGTCTTGGCCGCGGCTCGCATGGGCGCCGCGCTCACGATCGTGTGCATCAACAACGGCGGCGGCGGGATCTTCGACTTCCTGCCGGTCGCGGGCGCGGCCCACCCGTCGCTCTACGAGGAGCACATCGTGACGCCGTCCGGCGTGGACCTGTCGCGGGTCGCGGCGCTGGTCGGAATGCGACACACGCTGGCCGGCACCGCCGACGAGGTGCGCGAGGCGGCGCGGTTGCCGGGGCTCGTGGAGGTGCGGACCGAGCGCGCGGAGAACGTGCGGCTGCACCGCGAGCTGTTCGCGCGCGTGGCCGAGCAGCTCTAGGGCCTGCGCAACACTTTCCGTTGCGCTAGCGTTCGAGGCGATGCCGATCGCAACCGCACAGAAGGTCGAAGCGCTGAGCCGCGACTTCCGCTCCCAGCGGCGCCTGGCAGAGCTGCTCGGCGTGAGCCCGGCGCAGGTCACGCGCTGGCGGCGCGGTCAGGGCATCGACGAGGTGAACGCGGAGCGGGTCGACCTGCTCGAGCTCGTGATGTCGCAGCTCCTGCGGGTCTACCCCTCCGAGGCCGCGGAGCGCTGGCTCGTGGGACTCAACCCACAACTCGGCGAACGGCGGCCGATCGACCTGATCCGCCGCGGGCGCTCGCGCGAGCTGATCGAGGCGATCGCGGCGGAGCGGGCCGGCAGCTTCGCGTGAGGCTCTGGCGCGTCTTGCCGCTCGACCCGAAGGCCAAGCCGCGTGAGCCGGGCGGCGCGCTGTGGTTCCCGCGGCCCCTCCAGGGCGCCGGCCGTCACGACAATCCCGAGCTCTACGGCTGCCTGTACGTGACGGAGGAGCCGGCCGCCGCCGTGGCCGAGGCGCTGGCGCCGTTCCGCGGGTCGGGCAACCTCAGCCCGGCGATGCTCGAGCGGGCCGGGCGCACGCTGGCGCTCGCGCCCATCGACGCACCGGACGACGCGAGCCTCGTGGACCTCGACGAGCCGCGGGTGCTGCGGGCGGAACGCCTGAGGCCATCAATGGTGGCAACGCGGCGTCGGACACCGACGCAGGAGTACGCGACCCGCCTCTTCGAGAAGCACGAGGAGGCCGCCGGGCTGCGCTGGTGGTCGACGCTCGAGTCGAGCTGGATCAACGTCACGCTGTTCGACCGCGCGAGGCGGCTGCGCGCCGGCGCCGCCGAGCGCCTGACCGTCGAGCACGCCGCGGTCGCCGAGGCCGCTGAGCTCCTGGGACTGGCCTGATGGCGAAGCTGATCTACGCGGCGATCACGTCGCTCGACGGCTACATCGAGGACGCCGACGGCAAGTTCGACTGGAGCGCACCCGACGAGGAGGTGCACGCGTTCGTCAACGACCTCGAGCGCGAGATCGGGACGTACCTCTACGGCCGCCGGCTCTACGAGGTGATGAGCTTCTGGGAGACCCTCGACGCGAGCGACGAGCCGCCCGTCATGCGCGACTACGCCGAGATCTGGCGCGCCGCGGACAAGGTCGTCTACTCGCGCACGCTCGAGGCGGCGTCCACGCGGCGCACCCGCCTCGAGCGCAACTTCGACCCGGCGGTCGTGCGGCGGCTCAAGGAGGAGGCGGATCGCGACCTGAGCGTCGGTGGCGCCGAGCTCGCCGCCACCGCGTTGATGGCCGGTCTCGTCGACGAGGTGCACCTCGTCCTCAGTCCGGTCGTGGTGGGTGGCGGCAAGCGCGCGCTGCCCGACGGCGTCGCAATCGACCTGAAGCTGCTGGACGAGCACCGCTTCGCGGGCGGCGTCGTGCACGTCCACTACGGGCCGCGCTAGCCGGCCGCGCGCCGCCCGCCCATGGCACGTGGGACCTTTTCGGTAGCCAATATGGAGCTGAAGAGGTCCCACGTCGCCGTTGTAGTCGTGGGTCCGGCGGAAGCAGGTCCGCTAGGTCAGGAGCGGCAGCAGCGCCTGGAGCTTGGCCTCGTTCGCCTCGAGCTCCTGGGCGGGATCGGAGTCGACCACAATGCCCTCGCCGGCGTAGAGGTGCGCGATATCGCCGCGCAGGAGCGCGCAGCGCAGCGCGACGCAGAACTCGCCGTCCTCGAACGGGTCGGTCCAGCCGATCGGCCCGGCGTACCAGCCGCGGTCGAGCCCCTCCAAAGCGGGGATCAGAGGCAGCGCCTTCGAGCGCGGCTCGCCGCCCACCGCGGGCGTCGGGTGGAGCAGCCCGGCCACCTCCACCGCCGGCAGCGGCTCGGCGAGCTGGGCGCGGATCGGCGTGGCGAGGTGCTGCACGTTCAGCACCTTGACCAGCACCGGCTCGTCGGCGGCGGTCACCCACACGCTCACGGGCTCGAGCGTGCGCATGATCCGGCGCGTGACGATGGCCTGCTCCTCGCGGTCCTTCGGCGAGTGCATCAGCTGCTCGCCGAGGTGTGAGTCCACCGACGGATCGGCCGAGCGCCGCCGCGTGCCCGCGAGGGCGACCGTCTGGACGCGCTGGCCCTCGCGTCGCGCGAGCAGCTCCGGCGACGCGCCCAGGAACGTGAGCTCCGGCGTGCCGACGAGGTAGCAGAAGCAGGCTGGGAACCCGGCGCGCAGTCCGTCGTAGACGGGCGCCGGATCGATGACGTCGGGCGCGTGCACGCGCACCTCGCGCGCGATCACGACCTTCGTGAGCTCGCCCGCGCTGATCCGCTCGACCGCCCGCGTGACCGCCGAGGCGAAGTGCGCTGCCGGCGCCGCCGACGCCACGCGCGCGGCCTCGACGGGATCCGGGTCGAGCAGCGGCATCGAAGCGGGAGCGAGCGAAGCCAGGCGCTCGTCGACGCGCGTCATCACCGCGTGCGCGTCCCCGCCGGGGCGCACCGCGACCGTGACCGCCATTCGCGCCTCTCCCCCGCGCCGCGCCAGCGCCACCTCGGGCATCACGAGCTGCGCGGGCGCCAGCGACGACCACTCCGGCGACGAGCCGCCGTCGTCGGCGAACGCGAAGCCGCCTACCCAGACGGGGCCGAACGGCGACGCCTCGGCGGCGGCGTCGCCGAAGACCGCGTGCTCGCCGAAGCGGCGGCACTCCGCAGCCACATCGGCGAACCGCGACGGGCCCGATCCGGTGACGGCCGCGGCCGTTCCGAGCCCGGCGAGCGCGAAGCCGTCGCGGTCGGGCTGCTCGAAGCAGAAGAAGCGGTCGTCAGGCCGCCGCGCCGCGAGCACGACCGCCGACAGGTCGAGGTCCGCGGCAATCGGCACGGTGACGCCGGCGAGCCCGCCGCGCCGCGACGCCTCCTCGACACGCCCCCCGAGTAAGGAACGCGCGGAAGCGGAGAGCCCGAACGGGCTCTCGGCTGCACGCACGTCCGCCGGCACGGGCTAGGTCGCGGAGCGCCCGCGCGAGATCGCGATCTCG
>JAICRZ010000077.1 GCA_025937135.1 Thermoleophilaceae bacterium | reverse complement strand
TCGAGAAGAAGTATCCCGGCTCGAACGTCAAGTACACCGAGGAGATCAACGAGAACGAGGAGTTCTTCGGGAAGGTCCGCCAGCAGCTCCAGCGCGGCGACTCGCTGAACCGCGACCTCGTTGTGCTCACCGACTGGATGGCCGGCCGCTGGGTTCGCTCCGGCTGGGTCGAGCCGAAGGACAAGAAGAACATCCCGAACGAGAAGAACCTCCAGCCGACGCTCCAGCACCCGAAGTTCGACCCCACCCGCAGCTACACGCTGCCGTGGCAGTCGGGCATGACGGCGATCGGCTACGACCCGAAGAAGACCGGCCGCAAGCTCACCAGCATCGACGACCTCTGGGACCCGAAGTTCAAGGGCAAGGTCTCGCTGATCGCCGACCCGCGCGACTCCGCCTCGCTCGTGCTGATCTCGATGGGCAAGCGCACCGACACGGCCACCGTCGACGACTGGCTCGCGGCGATCGCCAAGATCGACCAGGAGAACAAGAAGGGCCAGATCCGCCGCTTCACCGGCAACGACTACACGACCGACCTGGCGAAGGGGAACCTCTGGGTGGCGGTGGCCTACTCGGGCGACATCTTCCAGCTCAAGTCCGACAACCCGCAGCTCGAGTTCCTGATCCCGGAGGAGGGCGCGATCCTCTGGACCGACAACATGATGATGCCCCAGAAGCCGCCGCATCCGTACGCGGCCGAGACGATGATGAACTACGTCTACGACCCCAAGGTCGCGGCCAAGATCGCGGCCTACGTCAACTACGTGACGCCGGTCGTGGGCGCGCAGGAGGAGATGCAGAAGATCGACCCCAAGCTTGCCACCAACGAGCTGATCTTCCCGACTCAGCAGACGCTCGCGAAGCTCCAGCCGTACCCGAACTTCACGAACCCTGCGGACGAGCAGAAGGTCGTCGAGGCGATGCAGCAGGTAACGGGGGCCTGATTGCGCGGCCCGTCGCTGCCTACGCGGCGCAAGCTCTTCCCGTACGTCCTGCTGGGCCCGGGCCTCCTGTGGCTCCTGGTCTTCTACCTCGTCCCGTCGCTCACCCAGAGCTACGTGTCGCTCGAGTCCGGCAACCTCGAGCAGGGCTACACGTTCTCGTGGGCGTGGCACACCTACTCGGACGCGATCTCGAGCTACGGCGACCAGTTCGCGCGCTCGTTCGGCTACGCGGCGGTGTCGACCGTCCTGTGCCTGATCATCGCGTTCCCGCTCGCGTACTACATCGCGTTCAAGTCGCGCCGGAAGAACCTGCTGCTGGTGCTGATCGTGCTGCCGTTCTTCACGAGCTACCTGGTGCGCACGATCGCGTGGGAGACGATCCTCGCCGACGACGGCTGGGTGGTGCACGCGTTGCAGGCGGTCGGACTGCTGTCGGACGACGGGCGCCTGCTCGCCACGCGGACGGCGGTGATCGCCGGCATCACCTACAACTTCCTGCCGTTCATGGCGCTGCCGCTGTACGTGTCGCTCGAGAAGATCGACCGGCGGCTGATCGAGGCGGCCGGCGACCTCTACGCCAGCCGCTTCACCGCGTTCCGCAAGGTCACGGTGCCGCTGGCGCTCCCGGGCATCTTCGCGGGCTCGCTGCTCACGTTCATCCCCGCGGTCGGCGACTTCATCAACGCGCAGTTCCTCGGCACCTCGCGCCAGTACATGATCGGCAACGTCATCCAGTCGAAGTTCCTCGTGGTGACCGACTACCCGACCGCGGCCGCCCTGTCGTTCATGTTGATGTTCGTGATCATCGCGGCGGTGCTGCTCTACGCGAAGGCGCTGGGCACGCGCAACCTCACCGAGGCCGCGATTTGAGCGCGCGCACCTGGGACCTCGTGCGCCACCGGCTGCTCGGACTCTGGGCCGGCCTGGCGTTGCTCTACCTGTTCCTGCCGATCTTCATCGTGATCCTGTTCTCGTTCAACGCGAACAAGGGCCGCTTCAACCTCACCTGGCAGGGCTTCACGCTCGAGCACTGGCAGCATCCGTTCGGCGTCGCCGGGCTCGGCTCGGCGATGGCCAACTCGCTCGAGGTGGCCGCCATCTCCACGCTGATCGCCGTCACGCTCGGCACGTTCATGGCGCTCGCACTCGTGCGCTACGGCTTCCGCGGCCGGCGCGCCACCGACCTGTTCGTGTTCCTGCCGCTGGCCACGCCGGAGGTGGTGCTGGGCGCGGCGCTGCTCGGGCTCTTCCTCACGATGAACGTGGCCACCGGCTTCGTGACGATCGTGATCGCGCACGTGATGTTCAACGTGTCCTACGTGGTCGTCACCATCAAGGCGCGGCTCGAGGGGATGGACACGCACATCGAGGAGGCGGCGATGGACCTCGGCGCGAACGAGTGGACGACCTTCAGGAAGGTGACGCTGCCGATGATCGCGCCCGGCGTCGCCGCCGCCGCACTGCTGGCGTTCGCGCTGTCGATCGACGACTTCGTGATCACGAACTTCAACGCCGGCCAGACCGTGACGTTCCCGCTGTTCATCTACGGCGCCGCGCGCCAGGGGATCCCGCCCGAGGTGAACGTGCTCGCAACCATGATCCTCCTGGTGGCGGTGGTGGGGATGATCGTGAACCTGGTGCTCCAGCACCGCAAGTCGCGCGCCGAGCGGCCCGTCATGCTGCCCGCGCCGGTGGCGGCGGAGGCGGCCGGATGAGCGCGATCCTCGAGCTCGCCGCGCTCGAGCGGCACACGATCAACCTTCCCGACGGGATCGTCGAGCGCGCGCTTCGCGAGGTGCTCGGTCGCGGCGGGAGCGACGGTGGGTTCGCCGCCGGGCGCGTGGACGGCGCGCGCGAGCTTCCGCCCGCCGCCGCGGATCTCGACCGGATCCTCCGGGCGGAGCTGATCAGGCCGCTCGGCGCGCGCAGGGGCCTGCGCTTCGCGCTCGCGTTCATGAAGGCGGCCGACGGGGACGCGCCGCCGGAGGACATGTTCGCGCCGGCCTCGATGGCGGGCGCGCCGCAGGTCTTCCGCGTGATCGTGAACCTGTCCGAGTATCCGCGGCGCGTGCTGCTCTGGCGGGCGGACGAGGACGCGCCTGCCGAGGAGGTCCTCATCCCGGGCCGCCGCTGCGGCGCGGTGCACGCGCTGCACTACGTGGCCGGCGAGGTCCCGCACTGCGGCCTCAACGATGCGCTCGGCTCCTTCCTCGTGTCCTACGAGGCGCCGCTCTAGGGAGCGCGCCGCTCGACGGCGTGCGGGCTGCCGTGCTCGGCCAGCAGGTCGAGGAACGGCAGCGCGTCGAACGCCTCGGGGCCGAGCACACCGGCGCCGGACCAGGTGGCGTCCGCGAGCAGCTCGAGCGCCACCACCGCCATCACCGCGGTCTGCCAGACGACCGCCTGGCAGCCGTCGAGGGCCATCGTCGTCTCGTTGTCGGCCACGTGGTAGACGTACGCCGCCTTCGGGCTGCCGTCGCTGCCGGTGCCCGTCACGTAGGTGCCGGCGCAGGTCCGCCCCTTCATGCGATCGCCCAGCTCGGCGGGGTTCGGCAGCGCAGCTGCCACCACGTCGCGCGGCGACACCCTCTGGCCGCGGACGTCGACCGGCGTGTTCGAGTCGAGGCCGAGCTTGTGGAGCGTCTTCAGCACCTCGATGAACTCGTCGCCGAGTCCGTACTTGAACGTCACGCGGCGGCAGTCGACCCAGCGCGGCACCAGCACGACCTCCTCGTGCTCGACGTTCACGCACTCCACCGGGCCGATGCCCTCCGGGAACACGAACGTCTCGGGCTCGCTGAACGGCGGCGTGGTGTAGAAGCCGCGCTCCCGCTCCCAGATCAGCGGCGGGTTCAGGCACTCCTCGATGGTGGTCCAGATCGAGAAGGTGGGGGCGAAGTCGTAGCCCTCCACGACCAGGTCGGCGCCGTCGCGCACCGCCACCTCGTCGACCGTGGCGAAGAGGTGGTCGGCCGCGTAGCGCGCGGCCACATCGGCGAAGCCGGGCTCGACTCCCATGCCCACCAGCGCGAGCAGCCCGGCCTGCTCCCAGTCGGCGGCCGCCGCGAACTGCGCGTCGCCGAGCATCACGCCCGGCTGCTCGTGCGGCTTGTCGGGGTGCGGCTCCGACAACGTCATCGCCATGTCCAGGTAGTTGCAGCCCGCCGCGCGGGCCGCCGCGAAGATCGGCGGGTTGAAGCGCGGGTCGCAGGCGTTGAGGATCAGGTCGGCGCGCTCCTCGCGGGCGAGGGCGACGATCTCACCCTCGTTCGTGGCGTCCACGCGGGCCGCGGCCAGGCGGCCGTCACCCAGCCGCTGCGTCACGCGCTCGGCGCGGGCGAGGTCCACGTCCGCCAGCACCATCCGCTCCCAGAAGTCGCGCCGGCGCGCGATCGCCGCGATCGCCTCGCCCACTCCGCCTGCGCCTATGACGAGCACTCGCATGGAGGCGGGCCACGCTAGTCGTGGCGTAGGGTCCCTGTCCATGGCCCTCTTCGATGAACTTGCCCACCTGCCGTTGTCCGTCGAGCAGTACGAGCTCGAGGGCCTCGAGCGCGACGTGTCGTCCGCGTTCACGCGGCTGACCACGGTGATCCACCTGCGCGGCGGTGGCCACGAGGGGCTCGGGGAGGACGTGGTCTACGACGCGCTCGACCACGTCGCGTTCCAGGACGCCGGGCCCGTCCACGACCTGACGGGGCCGTCGACCCTCGGGGAGTTCTGCGACCTGATCCACTCGCTCGACCTCTTTCCGGCGGAGCCCGTGCGGCCGGTGTCGCGGCTCTACCGGCGCTGGGCGTTCGAGTCCGCGGCGCTGGACCTGGCGCTGCGCCAGGCCGGGGTGTCGCTGCACCAGCACCTCGGGATCGAGCCGCGGCCGGTGCAGTTCGTGGTCTCGCTGCAGCTGGGCGACCCGCCGACGGTGGACCCGGTCATGCGCCGGTTGGAGAGCTACCCGTCGCTGCGCTTCAAGCTCGACCCCACATCGGACTGGAGCGAGGAGATCTTCGAGCAGCTCGTGGCGACGGGCGCCGTCGAGTCGGTCGACCTGAAGGGGCTCTACCGCGGGACGGTCGTCGACTCCACGCCGGATCCCGTGCTGTACGAGCGCTGCGTGCGCTATTTCCCCGATGCGTGGATCGAGGACCCGGCGCTCACCGACGAGACGCGTCCGATCATCGAGCCTGTCCACGACCGCGTGACGTGGGACGCCGAGATCCACGGCGTGGCCGACATCGAGGCGCTGCCGTGGGCGCCGAAGATGGTGAACGTGAAGCCGTCGCGCGTGGGCGGCGTGCGCGAGCTCTGCGAGACCTACGACTACTGCGCCTCGCGCGGCATCCGCATGTACGGGGGCGGCCAGTTCGAGCTGAGCGTGGGCCGCGGCCAGATCCAGTATCTGGCGTCGCTCTTCCACCCGGACACGCCGAACGACACCGCGCCGGTGGGCTTCAACGAGGTCGAGCCGCCGGCCGGCCTGCCGGTCTCGCCGCTGGCGCCGGTGCCGTCGGCGATCGGGTTTCGCTGGGGCTAGCGGCCCGCGGGTCGCTACAGCGCCAGCGCGAGCGGCTCCTCGAGCAGCTCGCGCACGCGCGCCAGGAACTGGGCGCCGTCCGCGCCGTAGAGGATGCGGTGGTCGCTGACCAGGTTGGCGAACATCGTGTCGCGCGCGACCAGCGCCCCGTGGTCGTCCACTGCCGGGCGTTTCTTCAGCGCGCCGACCGCCAGGATCGCCGCCTGCGGCGGGTTGATCACCGCGGTGAAGGAGTCGATGCCGTACATGCCCAGGTTCGAGACGGTGAACGTGCCGCCGGAGAGCTCGGGTGGCGTGATCTTGCCGTCGCGCACCTTCTCGGCGAGCTCGCGGACGTTGCGCGAGATCTCGCCGAGCGACTTCTTGTCGGCGTCGAGGACGGTCGGCACCACGAGCGCGTCCTGCGCCGCCACCGCCACGCCGATGTTGATGTTCGAGAAGAGCTCGAAGTGGCCGTCGCGGTAGGCGCCGTTCACGCGCGGGTGGTCGCGCAGGGCGAGCGCGCAGGCGCGCACGATCATGTCGTTGAACGACGGCGCGTGCTCGGTCATCGCCTTGAGGCGCTCGCGCAGCCTCACCGCCTCGGTCATGTCGATCTCGACCTCGAGCGTGAAGTCCGGGGCGGTCGCCTTCGACTCCGCCATCCGCCGCGACACGGTCCGCTGGAGCCGTGTCAGCTCCTGCACCCGCATGTCGCCCTTCGGGCCGGCGTCGCCGGCGGGCTCGGGCGCCCTTGGAGCCGGCTCGGCCTCGACCTCCCGCTTCTCTGCGGCGGGCGTGGGGGCAGGAGCAGGAGCGCCATCGCCCGCGGCTTCGACGTCGGCCTTGACGACCCGGCCGCCGGGGCCCGAACCCTCGATCGACCCGAGGTCGATACCCCGCTCCTCGGCCATCCGGCGGGCAACCGGCGAAGCCTTGACGCGCTCACCGGCGCCATTGGAGGAGGCCTTCGGCTTCGAGGCGGGCTTCTCCGCCTTCTGCTCCTCCGCTCCCCGCTCCTCCGCTCCTCTGCTCTCCGCTCTCTGCTCCTCGGGCTTCTCCTCACCCGCCCGGCCAACGCGCGCGATGACCTCCCCGAGCGGAACCGTGGCCCCCTCCTGCACGACGATCTCGATGACCGTCCCCGCCGTATCGGACTCGAACATCATGTTCGCCTTGTCCGTCTCGATCTCGGCGATCTCCTGCCCGCGCTCGACCTCGTCGCCCTCGGAGACGAGCCACTTCAGGATCGTGCCCTCCTCCATCGAGTCGGACAGCCGCGGCATCGTGATGTCGGAAGCCATGCGGTCGGTCTCCTAGAGGTCGCGGAAGGTGGCGAGTGCCGCCTGCACGACGTGCTCCTCGTGCGGGAACGCGGCCTGCTCGAGCGGCTTGGAGTAGGGCATCGGCACGTCCGCCGCGGCCACGCGGCCGACCGGCGCGTCGAGGTAGTCGAACGCCTGCTCCTGGATCAGAGCGGCCAGGTTCGCGCCCACGCCTCCGTGCGGCCAGCCCTCCTCGACGATGATCGCGCGGTTGGTCTTCCTCACCGACTCGATGATCGTGTCGAGGTCGAGCGGACGCAGCGTGCGCGGGTCGATCACCTCGGCCTCGATGTCGTGCTCCTCCGACAGCTTGTCGGCCGCCCTGAGCGACGTCACGTTCATGCGCGAGATGCCGACGATCGTCACGTCGTCGCCCTCGCGCCGGACGGCGGCCTGGCCGAAGCGAACCGGCTCGGCGTCGCCGTCGTCGGGCACCTCGCCGCGCTGGCCGTAGAGCCATTCGTGCTCGAGGAAGATCACCGGGTTGTCGTCGCGGATCGACGCCTTGAGGAGCGCCTTCGCGTCCGCGGCGGTGGACGGCACGGCCACGAGCAGGCCCGGCACGTGGAGGAACATCGCCTCGAAGTTGTGCGAGTGCGTCGGGCCGAGCTGGTGGCCCGAGCCGCCCGGCATGCGGATCACCATCGGCACCTTCACCTGCGCGCCGAACATGTAGCGGATCGACGCCGCCGAGTTGATGATCTGGTCGAGCGCCAGCAGCGAGAAGTTGACGGTCATGAGCTCCACGACCGGCCGCAGCCCGAGCATCGCCGCGCCGACCCCCGCGCCGACGATCGTGTTCTCGGAGATCGGCGTGTCGCGCACGCGCTTCTCGCCGAACTCCTCGAGCAGCCCGGCGGTCACCTTGAACGCGCCCTGGAAGACGCCGATGTCCTCGCCGAGGAGGAAGACGTCCTCGTCGGCCTCGAGCTCCTCGCGCAGCGCCGCGTTGAGCGCCTCGCGATAACGCATCGTGGCCATCAGCGATCGATCCCCGAAGAGCGCGTCCGCGCGTTGGCGCTGAGCGCGGGACGGCCGCTTCGCGCGATGAGGGGAGCGAACGCCAATTTAGTCGCCTCCGCCTTCCTCGTCGCGTGTCTCGCCCGCGGGCTCGCCGGTGCCGAAGGTGTCGTCGCCCGAGTGGCGCTGGCGGTCGTTCTCGTACTCCGCGCCCGCATACGCGGCGCCCGCCTCGGCGAGCTCGTGCGCCAGGTCGCCGGCGTCGCGCTCCTCCTCGCCGCGGTGCGGCTTCGGCGCGCGCTCGTCGACCGCGTACCAGCCCTTCACCTGGTCGCCGTAGACGTAGATGTCGTCGTAGAGCGAGTCGAGGTCGGGGAACGGCGAGTTGTCGGCGAACTCGACCGCGGCGTCGACGCGCTTGACCGCCTGCTCGTCGAGCGCCTGATAGTCGTCGTCGGTGATCAGGCCGGCGTCCGCCATGCGCTGTTTGAAGACGAGGATCGGGTCGCGCTTGCGCCACTCCTCGACCTGGTCCTTGGTGCGGTACTCCTCGGGGTCCGCCATCGAGTGGCCGCGGAAGCGGTAGGTCACCGCCTCCACGAGCTGCGGCTGACGGTCCTCGCGCGCCTTGCGCAGCGCCTCGCCGACCACGCGGTGCACGTCGAGCACGTCCATGCCGTCGCAGCGCGAGCCGGGCACGCCGAAGCCCTCGGCCTTGCGCGACAGGTCGGTGACCGCGGAGTGGCGCTCGAGCGAGGTGCCCATGCCGAACTGGTTGTTGATCACCATGAACACGACCGGCAGCTTCCACAGCGCCGCGAGGTTCATCGACTCGCCGAACGTGCCCTGATTGGACGCGCCGTCGCCGAACATGCAGACGATCGCGTCGTCGGTGCCCCTGTAGTCGCACGCCAGCGCGACGCCGGTCGCGAGCGGGAGGTTGCCGCCCACGATGCCGTAGCCGCCGAGGAAGCGGCGCTCCCAGTCGAACAGGTGCATCGAGCCGCCGCGGCCCTTGGAAACGCCGTCGACGCGCCCGAAAAGCTCCGCCATGACGTTGTTCGGGTCGGTCCCGCGCGCGATCGCCTGGCCGTGCTCGCGGTATGTCGACATCAGGTAGTCCTCGGCGCGCATCGCGTTCACGGCGCCGACGATCGTCGCCTCCTCGCCGATGCACAGGTGCAGGAAGCCGCCGATCTTCGCCTTCGCGTACATCTCGCCGGCGCGCTCCTCGAAGCGCCGGATGAGCAGCATCCGCTCGAGGATCGCGACGCTCGTCTCCCTGTCGGGAAGCTCGCTCGTCGCGTCGGTCTGCTTGACCGCCATTGGGGCTGAAGATACTCCGTCGCGTGCCCCGCGCAGTTTGCGGGCGGTGAGCAACGGGATGGCCGCGAGGGCCGCCCCGCCGAGCACGCGTGTCACCAGAGAGAGCCGCACGCACGCGATGTTGACCGGCGGGGCGGACGCCGCCGGATCGCGCCTTTCGTCCTTCCTATCCTTGCCCGCTTGCGCAGTCGCATCGCACAGAACCCGATGCGGGCTGCGTGGCTCCTGGGCGCGCTCGCGCTCGTGGTCTACCTCGTGACGCTCGCCCACGGCGTCACCTGGGACGACTCGGGCGAGCTCGCGGCAGGCGTCGCGCAGCTCGGCGTCGTGCATCCCACCGGCTACCCGACGTACGTCCTCCTCGGCTACGTCTTCACCGAGCTGATCCCGTTCGGCGATCCCGCCACGCAGGCGAACGCCTGGAGCGCCGTGTGCGCGGCGGCGGCGATCGCGCTCGCAGCGCGCTACGTGATCGTGCGCGGCGGCTCGCTCGTCGGTGCGGCCGTGGCCGCGATCCTGCTCACGGTCGCGCCGGTGCTCTGGTATCAGGCGACGGTCGCGTCGGCGTACCCGTTCCTGATGCTGTCGATCGCGCTGCTGATCACGGCGGGCGACGCGTGGGTCAGGCGGCCGACAACCACGCGGCTCGCGCTGTTCGCCGTGACGATCGGCCTCGTGCTGCTGGCGCACAAGACGGGGATCTTCTTCGCGGCGGGGGCGGCCGGCGTGATGGTGCTGAACCGCGAGCATCTCGACCGCCGGTCGGTGCTGCCGCTGCTCGCCATCCTGATCCCACTGGCGACGATGTTCTACATCCCGCTGCGCCAGAACTGGGACGGCTGGCCGAACCTCATCGGCGCGGACGGCATCATCGGACGGCACAACCTGGTCGCCTGGATCACCGGGACGGCGCAGAACATCACCGAGGCCGACACGCTGGGCGCGAACAAGTACGCGATGCGCATCCACTCGGAGCGTTTCGTGGTGATGATGCTCACGTCGCTGTCGCCCGCCGCGCTGCTGCTGGTGCCCGCCGCGTTCCGGAACCTGTGGCGCGACCGCTCGTACATCCTCTGCGGGGTCGTGCCCTCGGTGATCTCGAGCGTGATCATCCTCACCACGCCGGGCGCGTTCGCCTACCGGCACGTCGGGATCCTGCTCGTGGGTGCGATCGCGTGCGGCGTCGGAGTCGAGCCGGCACTCGAGTGGCTGCGCGGAAAGCGGCTGGCGATAGCCGTGGCCGCGGTGACGCTCCTGATCCCGGTCGCGGCGGGTGTCTATTACCTACAGCGCTCGCATCGCGAGGCCGGGACGTGGGCCCGCTCGACACTTGCCGCGATGCCGCGCAACGGCACGATCCTCGCGTCCTGGACGGCGCTGGCACCGCTTCGCGGCGTGCAGGCGCTCGACCACTACCGGCGCGACGTGACGGTGCTGGAGGCGCCGGGCGATCCCTGGGACACCGGCGACTGGTACAAGCATCCGCACGCCTGGGCGGTTGCCATCCAGGAGAACCGCGACCCGGTGCCCGGGACCGAGCAGGTCGTGCCGACGGTGGGACTCAACATCAAGGGGCTCAGCGGCCTGGTGATGGGCCCGATCCGGGTCGGCTATCCGCTTGCGTGGGCACGCACGCTGCGGCCCACGGGGACGGTCAGGTTCAAGCCACCCCAATGAGGTCCACGACGAAGACGAGCGTCTCGTCGGGGCCGATCACGCCGCCCGCGCCGCGCTTGCCGTAGCCGAGCATCGGCGGGATCGTGATGCGCCTGCGCCCGCCCACCTTCATGCCGGCCACGCCCTGGTCCCAGCCCTGGATGACCTGCCCCTTGCCGAGGCCGAACTTGAACGTCGAGCCGCGGTTCCAGGACGCGTCGAACTCCTGACCGTTCGACCACGACTTGCCGACGTAGTGCACCTCCACGACCCGTCCCGGCGTGGCTTCCTCGCCGTCGCCGACGGTCAGGTCCTCGATCTCGAGCTGGTACGAGGGCGACTGGTCGGAGGGAATGTCGAATTCGGGCTTCTCGTTGGCTGTCATGGGCGGGGAAGCTAGCGGCTGAGGAAGCGCTCGACGTCGGCGATCTCCTCGACGGCGTCCGGCTCGTGCTCCCACGGCTCGATCGTCACGCGCGCGGCCGTTCGGCTCCACGTGCCCACCGCCAGGCCGTTCTCCACGACCGTCGGGCGAATGATCCCGCCGCCCGGCCGGACCTTCTTCGCGTGCGCGGCCGGCACCGCAAGGTCGCGCCCCCTGTAGCCGAGCAGGTAGGTGTCGAAGGCGGGCAGCAGGCGGACGAGCGGCGGGTCGGGCGGATCGACGGTCGGCTCCACGGGCTCGAACACCGGCTCGATCGAGCGCAGCGGCAGCCCCGACCACGCCGCCATGTCTCGCGCGGTCGCCGGCGCGTAGGCCGCGCCGTAGCGCTTCGCGAGCTCACCGACCGCGTCGCTCGGGTCGCTCGCGGACAGGTCGCCCACGAGCGCGTACGTGTCCGTCCCATCGCGTGGTGGCCCGAAGCAGACGTGGCCCTCGAGCGCGGCGAGCCGCGGCAGATGGGCAGCCCGCTGCCCGTCGGTCGCGATGCCCGCCCGCTCGAGTCGCCGGCAGAGCTCGCCGCGCGTCAGTGGGCCCCGGCGAAGCGCTTCGACGATCGTCTCGATCGCGCGGGGCCTGTGCGCGTCCGGTACACCGAGCTTGTCGAGCGCGCGGTGCGCCCGCGGGATCTCGGCCGGCGCGAAGAGCCGCGTCAGCCAGCCGACGTCCTCCGCTGCCACGAAGTGGATCGTGCCGCGCATCGCCCAGGTCCGAACGATCCTGCGCTCCGCGATCGCTCGGGCGACGTCCCCGGCGGTGACGCCCTTCGTTCGCGCGCGGATCGAGAGCGCTCCGGCCCGCGGCTCCTGCGCCTGGATGCCCACGACGTGGCGGACCAGCCCGGCTACATCGGTCGCGGGCCCGTCCAGCCGCTGGGCGCGCATGCGCGTTGCGCGGATCTCGTCGTCGGTCACGCCGTCGCGCGCTCGGGCGCGTCCGGCCCCTCGACCAGCTCGTCGCCGACCCGCAGCGCGGGGAGCTGCGCGATGCCGAGCGACTCGGCGGTGACCATCGCGTCGCGCACGGTGCGCGTCTCGATGCCGGCCAGGATCGCGCGCGGGTGCAGCTCGCACGCGGCCGCGGCGATCAGCACGTTGTCGGCCACGCTCAGGTCGCGGCCTGCTGCGAAAGCCTGTCGCATCGCCGCGAGCGAGAACGCCACGGTGCGGCCTGTTTGCTTGGCGACGGTGGCGGCGCGCTTGGCAAGCTCGCTGTCGAACGGAAACGACTCCGGCCAGCGCGGGGCGGGGAGTCCCTGCTCCG
>JAICRZ010000045.1 GCA_025937135.1 Thermoleophilaceae bacterium | reverse complement strand
GAACGCGTCGGAGAGCAGGCGCGACTCGCGCGCGCGCATCCAGTTGATGTTGCCGCGCAGCGTGTTGATCTCGCCGTTGTGGGCGATCATCCGGTACGGGTGCGCGAGCTGCCAGCTCGGGAAGGTGTTGGTGGAGAAGCGCGAGTGGATCAGCGCGAGCGCCGTCTTCATCCGCTCGTCGCAGAGGTCCGGGAAGAACTGGCGCAGCTGCGGCGAGAGCAGCATGCCCTTGTAGACGATCGTGCGCGAGCTGAAGCTCGGAATCGCGAGCTCCTGGCCGCGCTCCCTCTCGATCGTGCGGCGGATCACGTAGAGCTTGCGCTCGAACGCGTCCTGGTCGTCGAGCGTCGAGCCGACGAACACCTGCCGGATGACCGGCATGACCTCGGTCGCGCTCTTGCCCGGCACGGTCTTGTCGACCGGCACGTCGCGCCAGCCGAGCATCCGCTGGCCGTACTTCTCGATCTGGCGCTCGATCAGCGCCTCGATCTCGGCGCGCGGCTCGTCCTCGCGCGGCAGGAAGACCATCCCGCACGCGTAGCGGCCCGGCTGGGGCAGCTCGAAGTCGACGACCGAGCGGAGGAAGTCGTGCGGGGTCTGGAGCAGGATGCCGGCGCCGTCGCCCGTGTCGATCTCAGGCCCGGTGGCGCCGCGGTGCTCGAGGCTGTCGAGCACGTCGAGGGCGCGGACCAGCGTCTCGTGGCGAGGCTCGCCAGAGAGATCGGCAACTGCGCCGACTCCGCAGTTGTCGTGCTCGTAGCCCGGGTCGTACATCCCCGCGGCCGTAGGTCGCTGGAAGGTGTCCATATAGGTGAGGAGGGACGGGTTGACCCACGCGGGGCCGCGGCGAATGCGGAATGTTAGCGGTGACTAAGGATGATCCGTCACCCGCCGGTAGAAATTTCTTTCGGGCTGAGCGGGGCCGGCGCGGAGCTAGACCGGGTCGCCGTGCCGCGTCGGGCGCGGCTCCGGCAGCTCGGCGCCGCCGGACGCGCGCCGCTCGGCCAGCAGCGCGTCGATCGTCTTCGGGTCCGCCGGGCGGGCGAACAGGAAGCCCTGACCCAGACGGCAGCCGAGCTCCAGCAGGCCCTCACGCTGCTCGGTGAGCTCGATTCCCTCGCCGACCACGTCCAGCTGGCAGCTCTCGCCCAGCTCCACGATCGCCCGCGCGAGCGCCACGCCCTGGGCTTCGTCCGCGATGCCGTCCACGAAGGACTTGGCCACCTTCAGCACGTCGAGCGGGAAGTCGCGCAGGTACTGGAGCGACGAGTAGCCGGTGCCGAAGTCGTCGACCGCCAGCCTCACGCCGAGCTCCTTGAGCTCACGCAGCCGCTGCATGGTCGCCTCGTCGTCGCCCATCAGGACGGTCTCGGTGATCTCGAGCGTCAGGTGCCGAGCCGGGAGGCCGCTGTCGCGCAGCGCGTCCCTCACGTCCTGGACGAGATCGGGCTGTGAGAGCTGGGCGGCCGAGAGGTTCACCGACATCGTCAGCTCGCCGTGGCGCTTCAGCCAGTGGACCGCCTGCTCGCATGCGGCGCGCAGCACGCGACGGCCGATAGGGACGATGAGCAGCGTCTCCTCGGCGAGCGGGATGAAGCCTCCGGGCTGCACCATGCCGCGAGTCGGGTGGTCCCAGCGCACGAGCGCCTCGGCGCCGAGGATCTCGCCGGTCGCCAGGTGCACGATCGGCTGGTAGTGGACGACGAACTCGTCGCGGTCGAGCGCGGCGCGCAGGTCGGACTCGAGCTCGAGCCGCTCGACGAGCGCCTCGTGCATCTCGGGCTCGAAGACCGCGAGGCGGTCGCGGCCGCCGGTCTTGGCGCGGTACATCGCCAGGTCGGCGTCGCGCAGGACGTCGGCGCTGCGGGTGGTGGCGGTCGAGATTCCCACGCTCGCGCTGACGATCAGGTCACGGCCCTGGACGGTGAACGGGCGGCGCATCGCGTCGAGCACGCGCGCTGCCACGGCCTCGGCCTCCTCGCTGCCGCTCACGCCCTCGAGCAGGACGGCGAACTCGTCGCCGCCGAAGCGCGCCGGAGTGTCGCCGTCGCGCAGGCAGCTCGAGAGCCGCTCGCCCACCGCCACGAGCAACTCGTCGCCCGCGGCGTGCCCGAGGCTGTCGTTGACCGTCTTGAAGCGGTCGAGGTCGAGGAACAGGACGCCGACCTCCGCGTCGCTGCGCTCGGCGATCGCGAGGGCGTGGTCCAGGCGGTCGAGGAAAGCGGCGCGGTTCGGCAGCCCGGTCAGCGAATCGTGGAAGGCCTGGTGGAAGGCGGCGTCGACCATCGCGGCGTCGGTGAGCGCGATGCTCGCGTTCTCCGCGAGCGCCTCGAGCACCTCACGGTGCTCGTCCGTGAGCGCATTCGCGGCGTCGTAGGTGCCGATCACGAGCGCGCCCACGACTGCGCCCTGGCGGCGGACCGGCGCGGCGAGCGCGGTCTTCACCCCGTGGCGCGCGCTCGCCGGGTTGCTGCGGCTGTCGGCGCCGTAGTCCTCGACGAGTACGGTGCGGTCCTCGGCGATCGCGGTACCCGACGCGCCCATGCCCACGGGCGCATGGCGGATGTCCTCGAGCAGTTCGGGAGCGATGCCGCGCGAGGCGATCATCACGGTCGAGGATTCGTCGGCCGGGTCGACGAGGCGCAGGAAGGCGGTGTCGTGACCGGTCAGCTCACTGAGCGCCTGGACGATCGAGTCGAGCACCTGCTCGCGGTCGTTGCGGCGCACGATCGCGCGCTGGATCTCGCCGAGCCGGCCGAGCAGCGCTGTTTGGCGCTCGCTCGCCTCGCGGAGCGCGCGCTCGTTCTCGAGCACCCGCAGCCCGCGCTCGGTGAGCCCGATCACCCGCGCCATGCTGCGCGCGAGGACGAGCTCCTCGGCAGTGAATCCTTCCTGTCCGATGCGGCCCACGACCAGCCACGCCCCGCGCCTGTCGTCGAACGGCGCGGTCGCGGTGCGGCAGGCACCGACCCCCGGAAGCGCCAGGACCGGATGGTCCACGGCCGCCACGAGCTCCGCCTCCGGCACGCTGCCCTCGGGGAAGCCGATCGCGGCCTCCACGGCGCCGTCGCGGACGATCGCGGCGATCTCGACCTCGAGCGCCTCGGCCGCCCGCTCGACGGCGAGCCGCGCGGCGCAGGCGTAGTCCGGCGCGACCGAGACGGCCGCGAGGAACTCCGCGAGCTGCTGCGTCGACCAGGTCGGCGGGACCGTCACGCTCAGCTCACCGAGAGGACGACCAGCGTCTGGTTGTGGAAGCCGCTGACGCCGTTCGTGCGCGCGATCTCGCCGTAGGTGTAGAAGCCGGACACCGGCGCTCCGCCGGCGTGCTCTGCGATGCGCGCGACCTCGCTCTGGATGCCGCCGTCGTCACCGAGGACGCCGCGGCGGGCGATGCAGTCGAAGGCCAGGACGCCGATCGGCGGGCGGCCGTCGAGCGCGGCGATCGCGTCGTCACAGGCGGACGACGTGGCGCTGAGGACCGAGTCGGCGTCGCCCTCCATCGACCACACGAGCGCGCCGGGCGGCACCTCGGCGATCGCCGAGAGCGAGCCGTCGGAGAAGTCGGCGCCGCCGATGAAGCGGACCTGTTCCTCGCCGCTGCGCCGGCTCATGCCGAGCGGGTGGGTGAGCGCGAAGCGGGTGAACGCGGCCTCGTCGGTGCGGGCCTCGGCGGGAGCGTTCAGGCGCTCGAGGTAGACGTCGAGCGCGGGGCGCTCGTCGAGCTTGTAGACGCGATTGTTGGAGCTCTCGGTGACGAGCATCGGCTCGCCGACCCGGCGCCAGCCGTGCCGGACGCCGATACCGAACGGGGAATCGCTGGCGATCGCTGCGGAGACGACCGAGTTGGTCAGCACCTCGCGCCCGTGGAACTGCTGGGTCTGCTTCATGGCGAGGTCGTCGCCCGCGCATCCGCCCACGAGCGGGACCGACGCGCCGAGCACGCTGTAGGCGCCGCGCACGATCTCCTGCTGATCGCCGGCGAGCCCGTCGGTGAGCAGCATCAGGATCCGGTGCGGCAGGTCGGCGTCCACGTTCGCCATGCTCGCCGCGGCGTCGGCGCCGGACTCGCGCAGCCGGTCGGAGGCGCCGCGCACGGCCGTGGTGCTCACCGAGAAGCCGGGCCCGCCGAGCGCGGTAACGACCACGCCGTTCTCGCCCGGGCCGGTCCCGGCGTACTCGCCGGCGGTGGAGCAGCCGATCAGCGGGACGCCGCCGGAGCGCTCGTCGAGCGTGTCGACCAGCGCCTGAAGATCATGCGACTGCGAGCAGAAGACGACCAGCAGCTTCGGGTCCTCGCCGGCTATCGCGTTGTCGTACGCGCGCGCGGCGGCATCGACGGTGTTCCCGTCGGCCTTGCCAACTCCAAGCCAGCGTTGATCGCTCATCTTCAGGCAAACCCCTCGCCGGCGGGCAGCCGGCCGATCGCTTTCACTGATTTCGTAATCGGCAGCTAGGCATCTTTGGTGAAGGGCGCCGGAAAATAGGAGAGGGCGCCACATCGGCGCCCTCTCCCGTAGCTGGTCTGTAAGCCGGATCCTGTCGTGAACAGCCATCCATCTGCCCCGCCCTTTCGGGCGAAGCGGGCTCTCGCCCTGCGGCCGACCTGGGACTCGGCGGGCAGCGTCGACGTCCCTGCTTGGCCTTGCACCGGGTGGGGTTTGCCCGGCCGGCGTGTCACCACGCCGCCGGTGCGCTCTTACCGCACCATTTCACCCTTGCCGGCGACGGGAGCACGTGCGTCCCCGCCGCTTAGGCGGTTTGTTTCTGTGGCACTTTCCCGCGGGTTTCCCCGGGTCGGATTTCCCGACCACCCTGCCCTACGGTGTCCGGACTTTCCTCGAGCCGGTTTTCTCTCCGGCACGCGGCTGTCCAACCAGCCTCACAAGGTTAGATTCGTTTGCTGCTGCGGTCCACCCTTGGCTCTTGCGTTTGTGGCGGGCGGGGCCTGACACGCTGCGCGCCACCCGCCCGACAGCCGCTGAGGTGGACCGTGTGCTTCTTTCCAACCGGGTTGTTCGGCTCAGCCTCCTCCCCACCCAGCCGATCCGGCGGCGCGGGGGTCGTCGGGCGCGTCGCGCGAGCGGGGCGCGCGTACGTATGCTGATCTGGCCATGGCTCCTCGTGTCGAAGCTGTTCATTCGAAGGCTGGGCACGGGGTGTTCAAGGAGGCGCGGGAGAGCATTCGGCTGCTCGCTGGGCTCGGGGTCGAGGGGGATGCTCATCTCGGTGAGACGGTTCAGCACCGGTCGCGTAAGCGGGCCGATCCGACGCAGCCGAATCTGCGCCAGGTTCATCTCATTCATGCCGAGTTGCACAAGGAGCTGCGGGAGCGGGGCTTCGATGTGGCGGCGGGTCAGATGGGTGAGAACGTGACCACGTCGGGTGTCGACCTGCTCGGGCTGCCGACCGGCGCGCTGCTGCGGCTCGGGGATGAGGCGGTGATCGAGGTGACCGGGCTGCGCAATCCCTGCAAGCAGCTCGATGAGGTACAGCCGGGCCTGATGGAGGCGGTGCTCGATCGCGACGCCGAAGGGAACCTCGTCCGCAAGTCCGGCGTGATGGCGGTGGTGCTCGAGGGCGGCGAGGTGCGCCCTGGCGACCCCATGGCGGTCGAGCTGCCGGCCGAGCCGCACCGGGCGCTCGAGAAGATCTAGCTCAGGGTCGTCCCGCAGCCGCCGCAGCGGCCGCCGTCGCCGGAGCGCTCCATCTCGGCGCCGCAGAGCGGGCAGTCCGCCGCCCCGGCGGCGAGCAGGCCCTCCCATACGCGATCGAGCCGCTGCTCGAGCGTGAGCCTGCCGCCGTCGGAACGACGAAGTTGCTCGCTTGTGTTGCCGCCCTGTGGTGCGAGCGGCATCTGCGTGAGCGGCGGCGGTGCCGCGAGCGCGCTCACGAGACCCTCCTGAAGACCCCGACCACGCGACCCATCACGGCCGCCTCGCGGGTGCGGATCGGCTCCATCTCCTCGTTCTCGGGCTGGAGCCGGATGTGGTCGGACTCGCGGAAGTAGCGCTTGACCGTGGCCTCCTCGCCGACGAGCGCGACGACGATCTCGCCGTTGTTCGCCGTCTCCTGGCGATGGACGACAACGAAGTCGCCGTCGAGGATGCCGGCGTTCTTCATCGAGTCGCCGCGGACGCGGAGGATGTACTCACCCTCCTCGCCGCCCGCGATCGGCGGGACCTCGACGTACTCCTCGACGTTCTCCTCGGCCAGGATGGGCGAGCCCGCCGCGACGCGGCCGACGAGCGGCAGCCCGCTCGGCCCCGGGACGACCTTCCGCGCCGCCTCGCCGAGCAGCTCGAGCGCGCGCGGCTTGGTCGGGTCGCGGCGCACCAGGCCGAGCTTCTCGAGGTTCGAGAGGTGCGCGTGGACGGTCGACGAGGACGTGAGCCCGATCGCCTTGCCGATGTCGCGGACCGTGGGTGGATAGCCGTGCTCGGACGAGTATCGCTTGATGAAGTCGAAGATCTCGCGCTGCCGCTTGGTCAGGTTCAGGTCGACCATCAGGCACCCCCGTCCCGGTCGCTGGATGTCGGTGAAGCGAACATGTGTTCGTTACCGTAGCGAGGCCATCGGACGGCTGCAAGGGCGCCCGTCGGAGCGGGAACACCGGTCTATACTCGGCGCCGTCACGCGCCTGTGGCGGAATTGGTAGACGCGCAAGGTTGAGGGCCTTGTGGGCCGTATGGCCCGTGGGAGTTCGAGTCTCCCTGGGCGCACTCGCAGTTTCGGTGAGTCGCGGTGAGGAGCCGGTGGCTGCTCAGGCTTGGCGAACGAGGTCGGCCACTACCTCATCGACCGGCTGTCCGCGCTCGCTCGCGATTCGTGCCAGTCGCTTGGCATCCTCGCCCTCCACGCTCACCACGATCGTCACCTTGCCGCCGGAGCCGGTTTCGACGACCTGCACGTCACGTGGGTCGACGGCTGCCAGCTCATCGTCGAAATCTCCCGGCTGGGGGTCTGGTTCATTCCACGGATCGTGCTTCATCTCAATTACCGAGGATCTTACGCTCGCGCGCCGTCGCCGCCCAGCCTGTGACGATGAGCCACGTTGTCGGCTCGGCCGTTCGCTCCACGGCTAGCGTCAGAGCCCGCCCACCACGGGTCTGGCCAAGAACAAGGCGCCGAGGTCGTCCTCCACGACTGCGCGGGTTTCGGACGATCGCGTAGCGGTTCTCGATGAGTTGTTGCGCCTCCTCGATCGAGATCGATCGTGCGCCGAGCCTTTCCACGGCGCTCCGAGCTGCAAGCAGTTGATGGATCGTGTCCACGGGCGTGCGTCGGCACCGGCGCGCTCTGACGAACCCGAAGGTCCAGCGTCAGGCTTGCGGCCCCGCAAACGGCCAGTCATAGTCCGGCGGCAGCCCTTGATACAGACCGTCGCGACCACCGGCGATTTCGTCGAGCAACGGGGCGAGCCGCCGCGCATGCACCGCATCCTCATCCGCGCACCAGCCGCTCGGCGGTTGCTGCCTGTGATGTAGCGCCCACTCGCGCGTCTCCGGGTAGTAGCGCAGCTGGGCCACCGGCGAACTCGCACCAGAGGAACAGCGGCGCTTCCGCCGCACATGCCAGGGCGGCGCGGATTCGCCGATTGTGATCACCACCATCCCGTGACACTCGACTTCGATCCGCTCCGGGTCGCGATCTGCCGTGCGCTCTGCGCACCAACGCGTGACCTGTTTCAGCGCGACGTGAACATCCATGGTCGCGTAAGCCGCCGGCGTCCCGATCTTCGCCCCCCTGGTCATGCGCGCCGCGAGGCAACATCGCCGACCGTCGGCGGCGACGGCCCGTGGCGCATGCCCCCGCGGCGGCGAGCCGCTCAGATGTCTGACAATCCCGGCAAGCTGGGGTTTTCGGGCGCCCCGACCAGGTCTACTCTGGCGGCATGGCCATGCGTGAGAGCGTGCGGACCCGCTGCAAGGAGCGTCTGGAGACACTCAGCGACGCGGGGCTCGGCCCCGACGAGGCCCGCCGCGAGGCGATCACCGAGCTGCGAAGCGCGGTCGGCTTCGAACGCTGGTGCTGGCCACTGACCGACCCCGGCAGCGCGCTCGCGACGAACGGGATCGCCGAGTTCGACCTGTGGCCGTCGCTGCCGCGTCTGATCGCGCTAGAAGAGCACGGCGACCTCACGAGCAAGCCGGGACTCGCACTAGGTCGCCGCGCGAGCGTGAGCCTGAACGCGGCCACCGGGGGCGACCTCGCTCGCAGCCTGCGCTGGCAGGAATGCCTGCGCCCCTACGGGATCGGCGACGAGCTGATGACCGCCTGCCGCGACCGCCACGGCTGCTGGGGCAGTGTCGAGCTGATGCGCGACAGCGACGAGGCCCCCTTCGGCGAGGACGAGGTGCGGCTGCTCCACGAGCTCTCGCCGACGCTCGGCAAGCTGCTTCGGCGCAGCCTGCCCCAGAGCTGGCCCGCAGATCGCGCCGAGCCGACGTCGCTCGCGCCCGCGACATTGATCGTCGATGCCGAGCTGCGTCCGACGAGCTGGACGCCGACGGCGCGCGACTGGCTGGCCGAGCTGAGCCCGCCCGGCGCCGGCGCCGAGATGCTGCCGTCCGCCATCTATGAGATCGGCACCCGAGTGCTCACCCCGCCCGAAGCCGCGACCGAGCTGCCGGCATCGGTGCGGGTGCGGACCTGGGCCGGCCGCTGGGCGGCGATCGAGGGCGCCGCACTCGAAGGCGCCGGCCACGGCCACGTCGCGATCACGATGCGCGCCGCCGCGACCGAGGAGATCTTCGACCTTCTCTGCAGGACGTACGACCTCACGCGTCGCGAGCGTCAGCTGGTCGCACTCGTCCTCGACGGGCTCGCGACAAGACAGCTCGCGGACGCTCTCTGCATCTCGCGGCACACCGTGCAGGACCACCTGAAGGCGGTCTTCGACAAGACGGGCGTGCGCAGCCGGCGCGAGCTCATCTCGCATCTGTCAGGAACCTGACGGCCCTGTGGCGACGGCAGCGCGGCTCGTTTTACGTTGGCGACGAGTACGCAGGAGGTCCCCACATGAAGCTCTCAGCGCCCACGTGGCGGGTGGTCGTGCCAACGCTCGCCGCGGCTCTAACCTGCGCCTTCGCCACCCCGGCGTCCGCCGACGTCCAGTGGCTGAACGGCGTCGATGCGTTCACCAACATCTTCGCCTGCGGCATCGGCAACGCGGAGACGGGCGCCTACGCGCACGTCGGCTTCCTGGCCGACCCCAATGCGCCACCGCGGGTCGGCGACGTCTACTACGGCCACACCGTCTTCGGGGCGGTGGGCGACACGTGCGGAGTCAGCGACTCGCAGCCGGAGACGCAGGGCGCGCACTTCGAGGTCCTGCTGCCACGGGCGACGCAGTTCGCCGTCTCCGCGCAGAACCCGATCAAGTGCTTCGTCACGACCGTGAACCAGGCGCCGCAGCAGGACACGGCCGACTGTCCGACCGGCCCGTCCGACGGCTACTTCGGCGGCACGGCTCTCAACCCGCCGGCGAACGACGTCTACACGATCGACCGAGGCGTCGAGCTCGACATCCAGTTCCCGCTCGTCTCGAGTGCGCCGCTGCTCGGCGACTCCCATCCCGGCGGCTGCGACTGCCTGGTCGGCCTGACGAAGGTCGCGGACGGGCAGGGCGATCCGCTGCTCCAGCTCACGAAGGCCGTCGTGGTGCAACCCGGGACGGATCCGGGGCCCGGTCCGCAGCCGCTCCCGCCACCGCTGCCGCCGCAGCCTCTGCCCCAGCCGAACGACCTCGGAGCCGCGCACGCGCCGCACTCGATCAGGCTCGCGCAGGCGCTCAAGAAGGGCATCACGGTGACCGTTGTGAACGGCTATTCAGGCACCACCGACAGCGTCGTGGTGATCGGCTCGACCGGCAAGGTCAAGAAGCTCGGCGAGGCACGCAAGAAGGTCAAGGTCTTCGGCAAGGCGGTCAGGCGTGGCCGGCACAAGGGCAGGGTGAAGCTGCGCGTGAAGCTCTCGCGGAAGGTCAGGTCGCTGCTCAAGCACCGGCGCACGACGCATCTCCTGATCACGATCACAGCGAGCTCGCCCGGCCACCCCACCGGCACCGCGAATCGCAAGCTCACCCTGAAGCGCTGACGCCGCGCGGGGCTCGCCGGTATCAGCGCGCCGTCGGCATCCGCGACCACGCGTAGTACGCCGGACGCGGCGTGCCGTCGACGGCGCACAGGCCGCTGTCGTAGTTCGGGTCGGTGATGAACAGGTACTGGCAGACCATCGCCACGCCCTCGCCCTCCGGGCCGAACAGCAGCCGCTGGAAGCTCCGCTCGAGCAACGCCGCCTGATTCGCCGGCGAGCCGGCCTTCTCGATGCGCGCGCCCGACTCGGTGATCAGCATCGGCGGCGGCGCGCCCCAGCGCGCCGCGAGCAGTGCCCGCACGCGCGCGACGCCGTTGGCGGCGCCGGCGCGCTCCTGCTCGACGTCGGTGTAGTTGTGGTGGGACCACGCGAAGCCCGGGCCGGGACGGAAGCCGCGCTCGTCGAGGCGGTCGAGCAGCGCGCGCGTGAACTCCTCGTAGCCCGGCACGTCCGCCGTCGCGGGACCGACCAGGAGCGGCGCGTCGCCGTGGCGTGCCGCCAGCGCGGTCGCGGTCTCGATCATCGTCGCCACCGCCGCGTCGATGCCCGCCTGCGGCGCGAGCTGGAGGTTCGGCTCGTTGACGATCTCGAGCGCGTCCGCGTGGCCGGCGTAGCGCTCGATCAGCGTCTCGATCCAGCGTCCCCAGGCGCCCGCCGGGGACAGGTCGAAGGGAACCCCGTGGGGATCCGCGCCGGCGGCCGGCCCGAAGCGCCACGCGGTCACCATCACGCGCGTCCCGTCGGCCCTGGCGAGCGCGACGTCGGCGTCGAGACGCGAGAAGTCCGGAGCCGCATCGGGATCGGGCTGGAGCGCCGGCCAGTCGGCCCACAGCCGCACCCACGGGGTTCCCGTGTCCACGAACCGCGTGCGGTTGGCCGCATAGGTCTGCTCAACCCCCACCCCGCCCGGGCCGAGCGCCACCGCGCGCACGATCGGACGCGGCCCGAACGCCAGCGCGGGACGCGCGCCGCCCAGCGCCAGCGCCAGTCCTGCCGCCGCGCCGCGCCGCAGCAGCGTGCGCCGTGAGAGGCCCCCGCTCAGCGGTCCGCGGGCCCGCTGCGAAGCAGCGTGGCGGCGGAGACGGCGGTGAGGCCGTGGCCGCGCACCTGGCCGCAGAGCGAGCCGACCCACTCGCGCCAGCCCGGCCCGTCCGGCACCGAGACCTCGACCAGGTCGCCGCGCTGGAGCGCACCTAGCCTGCCGTACGGAGGCACCTTGACGCCGCCCGACACGGGCGTGGCGCCCGCTGTGTGGCCGAGCAGGTCCTGCGCGAGCGTGAAGCCGGTGCCCGGCACCGCGTAGTAGACGTGGCCGTCGATCCCGAGGTCCTTCGCCGCCCTGTGGATCTGCGTGCGCGTGCCGATCCAGCGCACGGGCCCGCCCGACCGCAACCGCGGCACCGGATCGCTGCCCTCGGCGCGTATGGCCGTGATCGTGCGGTCGGACGCGCGGCCGGTCAGTGCGATCGAGGCCGCGGCGCCCTCGCGGTCGAGCTCGCGCGCGACCTGCGGCGCGATCGACGTGGGCGCGTCCACGATCAGCCCGACCTGCGGGCTCGAGGTGTCCACTGCGGTGACGGGCTTCGTCCCGGGGAATGCCTTGGCGATGATCGACATGCCGTCGTCGCTCGCGAAGCCCCAGAAGAACGCGGCCGTGACGGCGAGCGCCGTGAGCGCGGGCCGCAGCTGCGGTCGCCAGGCAAGCGCGGCCGCCGTCCGAGTGCGCAGGCCGGCGAACCGTGGCGCGGGCATGGCATCGCGAGCGCGCCGCCACTCGACGTAGCGCCGCGCGCCCTCCGCGAACGGTGTCCTGGGCTGCCAGCCGAGCTCCGACAGCGCCCGCTCGCTCGACACCTCCTTGCCGCCGAAGTCCCCGGCGCGCGCCTCGGTGTGCACGATCTCGACGTCGCCGACGAGCTCCTGAACGGTCGTCGCGATCTCCCGGATCGTGGTGGTCTCATTGCCGGCCAGGTTGTAGACGCGGTTGGCCGCCTGCGGCGCGAGCGCACGCTCGACACCGTCGGCCAGGTCCTCGACATAGACGAAACGCCGCCCCTGGCTGCCGTCGCCTGCGACGGTCAGCGGCTCGCCCGCGAACGCCTTCTTCACGAACGCGGCGAGCACCGTCGCGTCGCGGGCGCGCGGCCCGTACGGGATGCCGAAGCGCAGGATCGTGTACTCGACCCCGTAGAGCTCCGCGTAGGAGCGGCAATACAGCTCGCCGGCGAGCTTCGTCGCCGTATACAGGTGGCCGGGCATGACGAAGCGCGTGTCCTCGTCCACGGCGGTCTCCGGGCAGTCGCTGTAGACCCAGATCGTGGAGCCGTAGACCACCCGCCCCACCTTCGCGCGGCGCGCCGCCTCGAGCACCGCCAGCGTGGCGCGCCCGTTCGCGCGCTCGGCGCCCTCGGGGTCGGCCTGAACGTCGTTGACGTCGGCCATCGCGGCCAGGTGGACGATCGCGTCACAGCCGGCCATCGCGGCTTCGAGGGCGCCGCAGTCGGTCGCGTCGCCGATCACGGTCGGGAACGAGCCGTACGGCGAGCGGAGGCGGTCGAAGATGACCGGCTCGTGCCCACGCGCAGCCAGCACGTCGACGACGTGCGAACCGATGAACCCGGATCCCCCGGTTACAAGAACCTTCATCGAAGCGCCCGGATGCTACCTCGCATCCGGACGCCGGCGAATAAAGGGCCTAGTGGCCGGCCTTGCGGACCGCGTGGTAGACGGACGTCAGGCGCCCGTTGCGGCCCAGCAGGGCGGTGTCGAAGTTGCCGAGTGCCTTCGGCGGCGACACCAGCAGGTACTGGAGCATCTGCTTCACGCGCGGATTGCGGCGGGCGATCCGGTACGCCTGACGGAGATAGGAAGCACGCCGGTGGGCCGAGATGCGCCGCTTGCCGGAGGCGAAGTAGCCGAACTCGGTGAGGTAGACGTTCAGCCGGTGCCCGCGCGAGGTGCGCAGCGCGCCGTTGCGGGCGAGCCGGTTGAGCGCCTTCGTCAGGCGGCCCAGCGTCCCGATCGTCACGTTGTTCTTGCCGGGGTAGCGGTAGTGCGGCGAGTGGGTGAACTCGTACGGGTGGTGGGCGTAGCCGTCGGCCCTCAGGCCCTTGCGGCAGCCGCGGTGCCAGTGGCGGTTCACGCAGGTCGCGCCGCGCAGGAACCAGAGCGGCGAGGTGGCGCGGCCCTTGATCGCGTACGGCACGGTCTCGCCGAACAGCACCTGCGCGCCGCGGTCGACGGACTTGATGCCGCGATAGCCCGACGCCATCAGGCCGCGGTAGACCTTCGGCCCCGAGCGCAGCGGCTTGAGCCAGCCGACGTAGTTCGGCTCGTTCCAGATCGAGTAGCGGTGCACGCGGCCGCGGAAGTGCGCGGCGGCGGCGCGGGCGAAGGCGCCGAACTTGGCCGACTTCGGCTTGTAGACCCCGACGAGGTGGTTGCCGGTGGCCCAGGCCGGCGCCGGGCCGGCGATCGTGAGCTGCACCTGCATCCCGTAGCGGCCCGCGGCGTCGATCAGCTGGTCGTACTGGGACCAGTCGTAGTGAAGGGTGTGCGGCTGGAAGCGGCGGTTGGTCTCCCAGCTCGGCAGCACGCGCGTCCAGAGGAGGTTCGCGCGGATGTGGCGGACGCCGAGGCCACGGATCTGCTGCAACGCCAGATCCTGGTTGTAGTAGAGCTTCTGGAGGAGGACGGCGTCGTCCTGGAGCGCCAGCTCCATGTGGCGCGCGGCGTGCGCCTGCTGGGGGGTGAAGACGAGGAGGCTCGCGGCGAGCGCGAGCAGGCTGAGGTACTTCCGGCGGAGGATCACCTTGTTGGTATCGGAGTCCCCCGGCGCGGCTTGATCCCCCTTCCGGGTGACCCGTTTGGCAAGCTTCGCGCGCCGATGAAGGAGCTGCTCGAAGACCTGATGGATTCCGCGTCGCGTCGCGCCGACTACGCCGACGCGCGCCACGTACGCTCGCGCGCTCAGTCGCTCGCCACGCGCAACGGCGCCGTGAACGAGGTCGAGTCCTCCGATGCCGAGGGGATCGGCGTGCGCGTGCGCGTGGGCGGCGCCTGGGGTTTTGCCGCCACGCGCCAGCTCGACCGCGGCGGCGTGGAGCGCGCGCTCGACCAGGCGCTCGCGATCGCCGAAGCGCAGCCGAGCGCGCCCGCCACGCCGCTGGCGCCCGAGCCGGCCGCGCGCGGCCGCTGGGAGAGCGAGGTCGAGATCGACCCTTTCGAGGTCGCGCTCGACGACAAGCTCGGCACGCTCGTGGCGGCGGACGAGGCGATGCGCGGCGACAGCCGCGTGGCCCTCACGAGCGCGTACTTCATGGCGTTCTCCGACGACGAGACGTTCGCCTCCACCGAGGGCGCTCTCTACGAGCAGAGCAAGGTCGACTGCGGCGGCGGCATCATGGCCACCGCGGTCGGCGAGTCGGAGACGCAGGTGCGCTCCTACCCCGCGTCGTTCCGCGGCGATGTGATGCGGCGCGGCTATGAGCACTTCGTCTCGCTCGCGCTCGCCGACGCCGCGCCGGGCGTGGCCGAAGAGGCCGTGGCGCTGCTCAGCGCGCCGCCCTGCCCCGCGGGCCCCGCCACGGTCGTCCTGAGTGGCCAGCAGGTCGCGCTCCAGGTGCACGAGTCCGTGGGCCACGCCGTCGAGCTCGACCGCGTGCTCGGCACCGAGGCGTCGTACGCGGGCACGAGCTTCGTCACGCTCGCCGACGTCGGCAGCCTGAGGTACGGCTCCGACCTGATGAACGTGACCGCCGACGCGACCAATCCCGGCGGGCTCGGCACGTTCGGATGGGACGACGAGGGCGTGGCCGGCCGCAGCGAGCCGATCGTCCGCCACGGCGTGCTGTACGGGTTCCTGTCCTCGCGCGAGTCGGCCGCCGAGGTGGGGATGGAGCGGTCCGGCGGCTGCATGCGCGCCGAGGGGTTCGCGCGCCAGCCGATCGTGCGGATGACGAACGTGAACCTCGAGCCGGGCGACGCCGGCACTCTCGAAGAGCTGATCGCCTCCACCGATCGCGGGCTCTACCTCGAGACCAATCGGTCGTGGTCGATCGACAACCGCCGGCTCAACTTCCAGTTCGCCACCGAGGCCGGCTGGGAGATCCGCGACGGCGAGCGGCGCCGGCTCGTGAAGAACCCGAGCTACGCCGGCGTCACACCCGAGTTCTGGGGCAAGCTCGACGCGATCTGCTCGCCGTCCGAGTGGCGACTCTGGGGTCTGCTCAATTGCGGCAAGGGCGAGCCCGGCCAGTCGATGCGCGTCTCGCACGGGGCCGCGCCTGCGCGCTTCCGCGACGTGCAGGTCGGCGTGGCGTGAGCGACGAGACGCTCGCACTCGCGCAGCGCGCCCTCGACGCCGCGCCGCCCGGCGAAGCATTGGCGCACGTGGCGGCCGAGCGCTCGCTGCTGCTGCGTTTCGCGCGCTCGCGCCCGACGCAGGCCACGGCGGTCGACGACGTGACCATCACCGTCGCCGTGCTGCGCGACGGCCGCGTGGGCACGGCTTCGACCAACCGGCTCGACGACGACGCGCTCGCCATCACGGCCCAGGCCGCCGCCGACGCCGCGGAGGCGGCCGCTCGCAGTGCCGGCGCCGGCGACTACCCGGGCTTCCCGGCCGGCGGCCACTCGCGCGGGCACGAGGGCTTCGACCTGGCAACGGCACGGCTCGACCCGGCGATGGGCGGGTCCCAGCTCGAGGCGGCGTTCGCGGCGTGTGCCGAGCGCGGCGTCGAGGCGCATGGCACATGGAGCGCGGCTGACGTCCGGACCGCAGTCGCCTCCACGAGCGGCACGGCGGGGATCGACCGCGTGACCGACGCGTTCATGAAGGTGACGGCCATCGCGCCGAGCGGCCGCTCCGGGTACGTCGAGCGCACCGCGACCGCGGCCGGCGACATCGACGGCCGCGAGATCGCGCTGGCCGCCGCCGCGAAGGCGGCATTCGAGGGCGAGCCCGCTCGGCTGCCCCCCGGCGAGTACCCGGTCGTGCTCGAAGCGGACGCGGTCGGCGACATCGTCGCCTGGGTCGGCCATCTCGCCGCGAACGGGCTCGCCTACGCCGAGGGCCGCAGCGCGTTCTGCGACCGGCTCGGCACGCGCGTGGCCGCGGCGCGCATCAACCTGTCCGACTCACCGCGCTACGCGCGCACGCTGCCGCGCTCGTTCGACGCCGAGGGCGTGCCGAAGGCGCCGATGCCGCTGATCCAGGACGGCGTCGCGCACCGGGTCGTGCACGACACCAACAGCGCGGCGCTGGCCGGCGGCCATACGACCGGCCACGCGACCGTGCCGGGCGGCGACAGCTTCGGGCCCGTCCCCACCAACCTCGTGCTGATCGGCGGTGGCGCCGCTGACGAGGCCGATCTCGCCAAGCCGATCGAGCGCGGCATCTACGTGACGCGCCTCTGGTACACCAACCCCGTCCGCCCCAAGGAGACGCTGATCACGGGCGTGACCCGCGACGGCACCTTCCTGATCGAGGACGGCGAGATCACGCGTCCGCTGGTCGACATGCGGCTGACCGACTCGGCCCTCGGCCTGCTCGACCGCTGCGAGGAGCTGGGCTCGCGGCCCCGGCTCGTCTCGGAGGGGGAGTTCTACGGGCGGCGGTACGCGCACGGGGTGGTTGCGCCGCCGATGCGGGTGTCGAGCATGCGCTTCACGGGCTGAGTGCGTTCCGCTCGGGCGACGCGCCGGGGGACGTGCGCTCGCCAGATTGTCAATAAGGGAAGTGCCGCAGAGGCCGCTCAGGACCGAGCGACGTGGGACCTTTTTGGGCCCCTATAGGGACGGCAAAAGGTCCCACGTCCACGCGAACCCGCCGCATCCGTGAGAGCAGCAGCCGCTGCCACTACCCCGTAATTGCAAGACCGACCGACGCCCCAGCCCTGGGCGCATCGCCCGAGCGGCCGCCGAGGGCCCGGCGCGGTCCACCCGGAGCGACGTGGGACCTTTTTGGGCCCCTATAGGTACGGCAAAAGGTCCCACGTCCGCGCGAACCCGCCTGGGCGCATCGCCCGAGCGGGCGCAGCAAGACGCCTACTCGATCTTCAGCAGCAGAATGATGTTCGCCGCGAAGAGGATCGAGAAGAAGATCGTCCAGCGATCGAGGTTGCGCTCCACGAGCGAGCCGCCGCCGAAGGGTCCGGCGCCGGTGCCGACGCCGAAGGCGCCCGAGAGGCCCGCGTCCTTGCCGGAGTGCAGCAGGATCAGCAGGATCACGACGATCGAGATGACTACCTGGGTGGCGCTGAAGAAACCGACCATCGCCCCAGAGATTAGCGGCGCTCGGCCTCGAGTTCATCGAGCTCACGGAGGATCGTGACGGCCTGGGCGCGCAGCTCGCGGTCGGTCGCGCGGTAGTCCGGCTCGGTCATCTTGCCCATCCGGAAGTCCAGCTCGGCGTCGCGGATCTCGCGGTACTTGGCCTCCTTGGCGGCCTCGAGCGCGGCGCGGCGCTCGTCCTCGCGGCGGTCCACGTCTGGTCCGCGACGCAGCGGAACGGCCAGGATCAGCGCCGCGATCAGGGCCAGGACGACGATGGCGAGCGCGTAATTCATTCGGACGCCCACAATACGGACG
>JAICRZ010000173.1 GCA_025937135.1 Thermoleophilaceae bacterium | reverse complement strand
GAGGGGATCGACCGGATCCGCTACACGAGCCCGCACCCGAAGGACATGAAGGAGGATGTGATCCGCGCGCACGCCGAGCTGGCGTCGCTCTGCGAGCACATCCATCTGCCGCTCCAGGCCGGCTCGAGCCGCATCCTCAAGGCCATGCGCCGGACCTACAACCGCGACCGCTACATGGACCGCGTCGCGCTGATCCGCGAGCACGTGCCCGACTGCGCGATCACCACCGACATCATCGTCGGCTTCCCGGGCGAGACCGAGGCCGACTTCCGGGAGACGCTCGAGGTGGCCGAGGAGGTCGGCTACGACGGCGCCTTCACGTTCATCTACTCGCCGCGCCGCGGCACCGAGGCCGCGGACATGGCCGACCAGGTCCCGCACGAGGTCAAGCGCGAGCGGATGCAGCGGCTCGTGGAGGTCGTGCAACGGCGCGCGACCGAGCGGGCGCAGCGCTTCGTCGGCCGCACGATGGACGTGCTGGTCGAGGGGCCGTCGCGCACCGACCCCGCGAAGCTGCGCGGGCGCACCCGCCACAACAAAACCGTCAATTTCTCGGGCACCGCGGCGCCGGGCGAGTTCGTGGAGGTCGAGATCGGCTCGGCAACCAGCACCACGCTCGCCGGCGAGGAGCGGCTGCTCTCGCGCCTGGCCTGACGTGGACCTGCCCGCCGCGGGCGATCCGCGCAGCGGCCGCGCGGTGGTCGCGCTGTTCGGGCCGACGGGTGTCGGCAAGACCGAGCTGGCGATCGCACTCGCCGACCTGCTGCGCGTGCGCGGCGAGCGGCCGGTCGCGATCTCCGCGGACGCACTCCAGGTCTACCAGGGGCTCGAGACGCTCACCGGCGCGGCCGACGAGCGCGACCGCACCCGGCTCGACCACCGGCTCGTCTCGATCCTTCCGGTCACTGAGACGTTCTCCGTCGGCGAGTTCGCGCCCCGCGCGCACGCGGAGATCGACCGCGCGCTGGCGGATGGGCGGCGACCGATCGTGGTGGGCGGCACCGGGCTCTACCTGCGTGCGGCCCTGACGGACATGGACCTCAAGCCGCCGCCGCCGTCTGGCCTGCGCGAGCGGATCGAGCAGCGCGTGGAGGCGGAGGGAGTGGAGCGCCTGCACGGCGAGCTGGCCGAGCGTGCGCCCGCCGTGGCCGCGACGATCGAGCCGACCGACCGCAGCCGCGTGATCCGCGCGCTCGAGCTCGCGGAGATGGGGGAGCTGGGCGAGCCGCCCGAGGAGTCGCAGCTCTGGACGTCTGCGGTACGGCGCCCGACGCTGCTGTTCGGGCTCGTGATGGAGCGCGATGAGCTCTACCGCCGGATCGACGCGCGCGTGGACGCGATGGTCGCCGCCGGCGCCGCGGACGAGGTGCGCCGCGCGGCTGCCGCCGGCGCGTCGAAGACGGCGCGCAAGGCGCTCGGCTTCGACGAGCTCCTGAGCGGAGACGTCGACGCGATGAAGCGCCGCACGCGCAACTACGCCAAGCGCCAGCTCACCTGGATGCGCAAGCTCGCCGGCGTTCGCACCATCGACGTGGCCGGCCGCGGCTCGCTCGACGTGGCGAGTGAGATCGCCGGGCTGCTCGAGTGAGCGCGGCGCGTCAGGCGACCGCGGCCGACACGCGGGCACTCACGGAGATGCTCGCGCGTGCGTTCTACGACGACCCGGTGTTCCGGTGGCTGTTCCCGGACGACCGCAAGCGGCTCGTGCAGTCGCGGCGCTACTTCGCGGGCCGCGCGCGGATCCTGCTGCGCCAGGGCGAGAGCTACACGGTCGACGGCTGCGCGTCCGCCGCGATGTGGGCGCGGCCGGGCGAGTGGCACGACCCGCCGCTCGACGTGCTCAGGCAGTTCGCCCAGCTGGTGCCGGCGCTCGGCCGCCGCATCCCGCGGTCGCTCGCCGGCCTGCGCGTGATCGAGGAGCGGCACCCGGCGACGCCGCACTGGTACCTGTCGGTGCTCGGCACCGACCCGACGCGGCAGGGGGAGGGCCTCGGGTCGGCCGTGCTCCAGCCCGTGCTGGGCGAGTGCGACCGCCTCGAGATCCCCGCCTACCTGGAGACCGGAACCGAGCGCAACGTCAGCTTCTACACGCGCCACGGCTTCAGGGTGACCGAGCGCGTCGAGCTGCCGGATGGACCGCCGATGTGGTTGATGTGGAGGGATCCCAGGTAGCCCGCGGCCCGCGGCCCGCGCCCGCAGATGAACGCTTCCGCGGGCTGCGGGCCGCCGGCTGCGGGCTTATACCCTTGCGCCCGCCTTGGGACCGCGCTTCGAGAAATGGCAGGCGCTCGGAAACGACTACGTCATCGTCGAGCGCGACGAGCTTCCGTTCGAGCTCACGCCGCCGCGCATCCGGCGGATCTGCGAGCCGCACATGGGGGTCGGCTCCGATGGGATCCTGCTGCTGTCGCAGCCGTCGGAGCGCGGCTTCGTCGCCGACCTGAAGATCTTCAACCCGGACGGCTCCGAGGCCGAGCTGTCGGGCAATGGCGCCCGCGAGGCGATCATGTACCTGCGCCACCGCGGCTGGACCGGCTCGGACACGTTCTCGATCCGCACAGCGGCGGGCGAGATCCGGCCCACGATCACCGGCCCCGACACCTGTCGCGTGGACATGGGGCGCGCCAAGCTCACGTCGAAGGACTTCCCGACGGGCGAGGACGACGGCATCGGCACGGTCGGCGAGTACAGCTTCCAGCACGTGTCGATCGGCAACCCGCAGTGCTCGATCGAGGTGAGCGACGGCCTCGAGGCGATCGATCTCGACGTCATTGGCCCCCCGATCGAGGCGAGCGAGCTGTTCCCGAACCGCACGAACGTCTCGTTCTGGCGCCGCGACGGCGACGGCGAGATCACTGCGCGGATCTTCGAGCGCGGCGTGGGGGAGACGCTCTCGTCCGGGACCGGCGCGACGGGCGCGGCGGTGGCGTTCGTGCTGCGCGGCGGCGAGAGCCCGGTGACCGTGCACCTCGACGGCGGCGACCTCGAGGTCGAGGTGGGCGAGGACCTGCACGTGGATCTGACAGGCTGGGCGCGTCCGGTCTACGCCGCGTCCCTCAGCGACGATTTTGTGAAGGAGCTGAATGAGATCGAGTAAGCGCCTGGAGCGCATCCCGCCGTACCTGTTCGCCCAGCTCGAGCGCAAGATCGCCGAGAAGAAGGCGCAGGGGATCGACGTGATCAGCCTCGGCATCGGCGACCCCGACACGCCGACGCCGCCGCTCGTGGTCGAGGCGCTGCGCGCGGCGGCGGGCGACCCGGGCACGCACCGCTACCCGGCGAACCGCGGCCGGCCGGAGTTCCGCGAGGCGGTCGCGGCGTTCTACGCCCGGCGCTTCGGCGTGAGCCTCGATCCCGCGACCGAGATCATGCCGGGGCTCGGCGCGAAGGAGACGATCTTCAACCTCAACCTCGCGTTCCTCGATCCCGGCGACGCCGCCCTGGCCGCCGATCCCGGGTATCCGGTCTACACGGGCGGGCCGCTGCTCGTGGGCGCCGACCCGGTGCTGATGCCGCTGGTGCCCGAGCGCGGGTTCGTACCCGATCTCGGCGCGATCGCCGCCGCCGACCTCGAGCGCGCGCGCCTGATCTACCTCAACTACCCGAACAACCCGACGGGCGCGATCGTTCCCGACGGCTTCTTCGAGGAGGTCGTGGAGTTCGCGCGGAGCAACGACGTGCTGGTGGTGCACGACGCGTCGTACACCGAGACCACCTTCGACGGCTACGTGGCCCCGAGCTTCCTCGCGACGCCGGGTGCGAAGGAGGTCGGCATCGAGGTCTTCTCGCTGTCGAAGGGCTACAACATGACCGGCTGGCGAACGGCCGCCATCGTGGGCAATGCCGAGGCTGTCGAGCACTACTGGCGGCTGAAGACGAACATCGACTCGGGCATGTTCGACGCCGTCCAGCTCGCGGCCGTGGCCGCCCTGTCGACGGAGGGCGATGCCGCCGCGCGCGAGATGTCGGGGATCTACCAGCGCCGCCGCGATCTCGTGGTGGGCGCGCTGCGCGAGATCGGCGTCGACGTCGAGCCGCCGAAGGGCACCATCTACGTCTGGGCGCCGGTGCCGGAGGGTCACACGAGCGAGAGCTATTGCGAGATGGTGCTCGAGGAGTCCGCGGTCGTGGTCTCGCCGGGGGGCGCGTATGGCCCGAACGGCGAGGGCTTCTTCCGCATCTCGCTCACGATCGACGACGCGCGGCTGACTGAGGCCGTCGAGCGGCTGCGCTCGAGTCTCGGGGGCTGATGCGCTACTGCGGCATCGTCAGCGGCGGCGGCTACCAGCACCTCTGCGCGATCGAGGAGGTGCGCGAGCCGGAGCCGCCGATCCGCCTGCGCGCGACGTTCTTCGAGCCCGGCTCGGTCGAGGACGTGGCCGCGGCGGTGCGCTCGTTCGGTGACGCCGCCGTGGCGATCGCCGCGCCGTTCTCACCGCCGAAGGACGGCCGCGAGCTGCGCGTCTGCGACCAAGAGCTGCGCCGGCGTGGCGTCTTCCCGCTCGAGTACGACGAGCAGGGCCGGCGCATGTTCCAGGCACTCGCCAACCGCGGGATCTTCGCGCCGCCGGAGGGCGAGGAGGCGCAGGACGGGGCGATCGCAGAAGGCGCCTACAGCGAGATGCCCGTGTTCGAGACCAACCCGGACGGTGTCTTCTCAGCACTCCACGGCCAGCGTGTGCCGGCCAAGCGCCACCCGATCGGCGTGCAGCGGCGAATCGTCGAGCTGCTCGAGGACCACGTCGAGGACGACGGCGGCGAGCTGTGGTTCCGCCGCATCGAGGAGATCGACGCCGCCGCGTCGGCGCTCGCCGCGCACCGCTACGCGGTCGGCCACGCCTGCTGGGTGGGTGACCCGTCGGAGGGCGTGATCGTGCTGCCGGGCTCGCGGCTGCCGGAGATGTTCTCCGCCGAGGGCGCGGTGCCGCCCGTGCCGCGCCGCCCGCTGCCGGGCGGCGGCTGATCGATCAGTCGCCGCCGGCCGACAGCGTCTCGCGCAGCCCCGTGTCGAGATCGCGCGGCGAGTAGCCGAGGTCGCGGCGCGCCTTGTCGTCCTTGGCCCAGTAGGTCACGCCGTCGGAAGCGGAGATCAGCTCCTTGAAGTTGGGCGGGAAGCCCATCAGCTTGCCGAGCACCGGGCCCGCGGGCGCCACGAGCTTCATGACGCCGGTGGGCATCTCGCGCTTGGGCGGCTTGCGGTCGGCGACTCGCGCCACGCTGTCGACCAGGTCGCGCATCGTCGCGATCTGTCCGCCGATGACGTAGGACTCGCCGATCTTCCCCTTGTCGAGCGCGAGCACGATCCCTTCCGCGGCGTCCTCGACATGGATCAGGTTGAGCCCCATGTCCCCGAATGGGACGGCCATCAGCTTGCCGCTCCGCGTCTGGTCGATCACGTTGCCGACCTCGGAGTGGTCACCGGGTCCGTAGACGGCGCCCGGCTGCACGATCACGATCGGCGCGCCCTTCCCGATCCGCTCCTTCGCGGCCTGGTGCGCGAGGTACTTCGTCTCGTCGTAGACCGAGACCCAGTCGCCGGGTGAGCGCTCGTAGGTCTCGTCGACCACCTCGCCCCGTGTGTTGCCGAAGACGTTGATCGTCGAGACGTAGACGATCCGCCCGACGCCCGCCTGCCACGCCGCATCGAGCACGCGCTCGGTGCCGCGCACGTTCGCATCGTGCATCGGCTCGCGCTCGCTCTTCGGGATGCCGACCTTGTAGACGGCCGCGCCGTGAATCGCCGCGTCGCAGTCCTCGCATGCGGCGCGGATCGCCTCGCTCGCGGCCAGGTCGCCCTCGGCGAGCTTCGCGCCGAGCGCCTCGAGCGCGCGGCCCTTCTCGCGCGAGCGCACGAGCGCGATCACCTCGTCGCCGCGCTCGCGCAGGAGCCGGACCACGTGACCGCCGATGAAACCGGTGCCGCCGGTGACGAAGACCTTCACCGGCCTGACCCTACACTGGACGGCGTGGACCAGGGACGCAACGGACGGACGGGCGAGAACCGCAACGGCGCGGGCATCCGCAACCCGCGGGCGCGCCAGCGCGCGCTCTGCATCGCCGTATCGCAGGACGAGCCGGACCTGTCCGAGCTGCACGAGCTGCTGCGCACCGCGGGCGTGGCGGTCGCGGGCGAGATGACGCAGCGGCGGCCGTCGCCGGACCCCGATCGCTACTTCGGCAAGGGCAAGCTCGTGGAGCTCAAGCAGGCGGTCAAGGAGGCGGACGCGAACCTCGT
>JAICRZ010000206.1 GCA_025937135.1 Thermoleophilaceae bacterium | reverse complement strand
CGCTGGGCCAGGCTGCGATCGGCGCACAGGATGGCGTGCGGGATGTCGTCGCCGTAGCCGATCGTGGCGAGCGGCGCGGGAACCGAGCAGTCGATCACGAGCTCGGGTCGGTCGGATCGCACGTCGAATCCCGCCGCCGCGGCGCGCTCGCGCAGGGCGCGCGCGAGAGTGGTGTTGCCCTCGATCGCGACCGGCTTGCCGTCGCCGCCGCCGGGCTCGAGCGGCTCGGGGTCGTTCACCTCGCGCGGGTACTCGTGCCACCCGCGGCCCGTCTTGCGCCCGAGCCTGCCCGCCGCCACCATGCGCGCCTGGAGCGGGCTCGGCCGCCAGCGCGGCTCGCCGAACGACTGCTCGTCGAACGACTTCGCCACCTCGAAGCCGACGTCGATGCCGACCAGGTCCATCAGCTCGAACGGACCCATCCGGAAGCCGCCGCCCAGCCGGCAGATGCGGTCGATCGCCTCCGCGTCGGCGACCCCCACCAGGAGCAGCCGCAGCGCCACGCCGTAGAACGGCCGCCCGCAGCGGTTCACGAGGAACCCGGGCCCGTCGCTGGCCACGATCACGCGCTTGCCCATCTTCTCGCCCACCGCGCGCGCCAGCTCGAGCGCGCGCTCGCCCGTCTGCTCCGCGGGGATCACCTCGAGCAGCCGCATGACCGGCGGCGGGTTGAAGAAGTGCATGCCCACCACGTTCTCGGAGTCGCCTGCCAGCGAGCTCACGAGGATCGACGAGGTGTTCGTGGCGAGCACCGCGCCGGGCGCGATCGCGCGCAGGCGCTCGAACAGCTCGAGCTTGAGGTCGCGGCGCTCCGGGATGGCCTCGATGATCAGCCCGCAGCGCTCGAGCTCGTCGAGCGAGCCGGCCAGCACCAGCCGCCGCTCGGCCTCCTCCTCGCCGCGCTTGGCCAGGCGCCGGTGCACCTCCTCGCCGCCGCGCTCGAGCGCCTCGGGGATCGGGTCGTGCAGGAAGGTGTCGAAGCCGGCCAGGCAGCCGAGCTGCGCTATGCCCGCGCCCATCGTGCCGGCGCCCACGACGCCGACCGCCTCCGGTAGCTCCGTCACCGCCCCTTGAAGTCCGGCCGGCGCTTCTCGATGAACGCGCTCATGCCCTCGAGCCGGTCCTCGGTCCCCATCGAGAGCTCGTAGAGCCGGCGCTCGTTGTCGAGGCCGGCCTTGAGCGGCGTCTCGTCGGCCGCGAGCACGGCCTGCTTGCCGAACCGGACCGCGAGCGGCGGACGGCGCGCGATCACGTCGGCCAGCTCGACCGCGGCATCGAGCCACTCCTTCTTCTTGGCCACGCGGTTCACGATGCCCATGCGGAACGCCTCCTGAGCATCGATCCGGCGCCCGGTCAGCACCAGCTCCATCGCGCGCTGCTTGCCGATGACGCGCGCGAGCCGCTGCGTCCCGCCGCCGCCCGGGATGATCCCGAGCATGATCTCCGGCTGGCCGAACTCGGCGGTCTCGGAGGCCACGATCATGTCGCAGGTCAGCGCCAGCTCGCAGCCGCCGCCCAGGGCGTAGCCGGAGACCGCGGCGATCATGGGGGTGCTCACGGACGCAAGCCGCGGCCAGTACGAGGTCATCGGGTTCACGAGCGCCTCCTGGAAGCTGCGCTCGCGCATCGCCTTGATGTCGGCGCCGGCGGCGAAGTACTCGTCCGAGCCGGCCACCACGATCGCCCGCACCTCCGGGTCGCGGTCCCACGCCTCGACCAGCTCGCAGAGCATCTCCATGACCTCGATCGAAAGCGCGTTGCGCGCGTCCGGCCGGTTCAGCCGCGCGATGCCGACGTGCTCGCGGCGCTCTGCGACCACGACCTCGGCCATCAGGCCATCGCGTTGATGCCGGTGGCCGCGCGACCGATGATCAGCTTCTGGATCTGCGACGTGCCCTCGTACAGCGTGGTCACGCGCGCGTCGCGCAGGTAGCGCTCGACCGGGTAGTCGTCGACGTAGCCCGAGCCGCCGTGCACCTGGATCGCCGTGTTGGCGCTGCGCACCGCCGCCTCGGTGGCGAACAGCTTGGCGATCGAGGTCTCGGTGGTGTTCGGCTTGCCCGTGTCCTTCAGCCAGCCGGCGCGCCACACGAGCGCCCGCGCGGCCTCGGCGTCCACGACCATGTCGGCGATCATCTGCTGGACGAGCTGGAACGAGGCGATCGGGCGGTCGAACTGCATGCGGTCCTTCGAGTACTCGACCGACGCGTCCACGCAGCCCTGGCAGATCCCCACGCAGCCCGCGGCCACGCTGTAGCGGCCCGAGTCGAGTGCGGACATCGCGACCTTGAAGCCGTCGCCGACCCTGCCGAGCAGCGCCTCATCGCCGACCTCGACGCCGTCGAGCGACAGCTCCGCCGTATCGGCCGCGCGCAGCCCGAGCTTGCCGTGGATCGCGCTCGAGCTGAAGCCGGGCGAGTCGGTGGGCACGAGGAACGCCGCCAGGCCACGGTGCCTCTGCTCGGGGTCGGTCTGGGCGAAGACAAGCGCGACCTTCGCGAAGTTGCCCATCGAGATCCACTGTTTCTGGCCGCTGATGCGCCAGCCGTCGCCGGTCTTCTCCGCGCGTGTCTTGAGGTTGGCGGCGTCCGATCCGGTGTCGGGCTCGGTCAGGCCGAAGCAGCCGAGGATCTCGCCGCTGCACAGGCGCGGCAGCCACTCGTGCTTCTGCTCCTCGCTGCCCCAGCGCTGGATCGACGAGCACACGAGCGACGTCTGCACCGACACGACGGTGCGCGCGGATGAGTCGCCGCGGCCGACCTCCTCCACGATCAGCGCGTAGGTGCGGTAGTCGAGGCCGCGGCCGCCGTACTCCTCCGCCACGATCGGGCCCAGGTAGCCCATGTCGCCGAGCTTCTTGACGAGCTCGAGGTCGAAGTGCTCGTTGCGATCGTTCTCGCGGGCGACCGGCACGATCTCGCGGTCGGCGAACTCGCGCGCGGTCTCGCGGATCAGCCGCTGCTCGTCGGTCAGCTCGAAGTCGATCATGAGGTGCCGGACCCTACCTGCCGGGTGGGCGCGCGTTCTCGACGACCATCGCCATGCCCTGGCCGACGCCGATGCACATCGTCGCCAGGCCGAAGCGGGCGCGGCGCCGGCGCAGCTCGTGCACGAGCGTCGTGACCAGGCGCGCGCCGGAGCAGCCGAGCGGATGGCCGAGGGCGATCGCGCCGCCGTTCACGTTGAGCCTGGCGTGGTCGATGCCGAGCTCCCGTGCGCTTGCCAGCGCCTGCGCCGCGAACGCCTCGTTCAGCTCGACGAGGTCGATGTCGTCGATCGTGAGCCCGGCGCGCTCGAGCGCCTTGCGCGTTGCGGGGACAGGACCGATGCCCATGTACGCCGGGTCGACTCCCGCCACTCCGGTCGCGACCACGCGCGCCAGCGGCTCGAGCCCGAGGTCGGTGGCCGTGCGCTCGCTCGCGAGGCTCACGCAGCAGGCGCCGTCGTTCAGGCTCGACGAGTTGCCGGCGGTGACCGAGCCGCCGGCGCGGAAGGCCGGCTTCAGCTTCGCGAGACGGTCGGCGGACGCGTCGGGGCGCGGGCCCTCGTCGGAATGGACGACCACGGGCTCGCCCTTCGGCTGCGGCGCGTCCACGGTGACCAGCTCGCGGTCGAAGCGGCCGGCCTCCTGAGCGTCCACCGCGCGCCTGTGCGACTCGAGGGCGAACGCGTCCTGGTCCTCGCGGCCGACCCCGTGGCGCTCCGCCACGTTCTCGGCGGTCTCGCCCATCGACTCGGTCGAGTACTCCATCCGCGGGTTCACGAAGCGCCAGCCGAGGGTGGTGTCCACGAGCTGCATGTCGCCGCGCGGCAATCCGCGCTCGGGCTTGAGCATCACGAACGGAGAGCGGCTCATCGACTCGACGCCGCCGGCCAGCATCAGCTCGGCGTCGCCGCAGCGGATCGCGCGCGCCGCCTGGGCCACGGCTTCGAGCCCCGACGCGCAGAGGCGGTTGACGGTCACGCCCGGCACCTCCACCGGCAGTCCGGCCAGCAGCAGCGCCATCCGCGCGACGTTGCGGTTGTCCTCGCCGGCGCCGTTCGTGCAGCCGAGCACCACGTCGTCCACGCGCTCCGGCTCGAGGCCGGTCCGCTCGGCCGCCGCCGCGATGACGCGCGCGGCCAGGTCGTCCGGACGCACGCTCGACAGCGCTCCGCCGTAGCGCCCGATCGGCGTTCGCACGGCGTCCACGATCAGTGCCTCCTCCACGCGGCGGATCGTAGCCTGGGCGCGGTGAACGCCGCCCTGTCCCGTTACCGCCGCACGCTCGCCATGCCGCACGTGGTGCCGCTCGTCACGGCGAGCGTCGTGGCGCGCATGCCGATCGCGGTCCTGGCGCTGGCGCTGGTCCTGTTCCTGCGCCAGCACACCGGGTCTTACGGCGCGGCGGGTGCGGTCGCAGGGGTCTTCGCGCTCGCGAGCGCGCTGTGTGCGCCGCTGCAGGGCAGGCTCGTGGACCGGCTCGGGCAGCCGCGCGTGATCGTGCCGCTGGCGTTCGGGCACGTGGCCGGTCTCGTGGGTGTGGTGGCCCTCGGGCTGGCCGACGCTCCGCTCGTGCTCAT
>JAICRZ010000273.1 GCA_025937135.1 Thermoleophilaceae bacterium | reverse complement strand
GGCCGGGATCGAGCCGCCGCTGCGCACGAGCGCGGCGGGCACGCCGCAGGCGCGGCCGAGTGCCGCGGCCGAAAGCTTGATGGCCGGCGAGTCGGGATCAGACAGCGCGGGCTCGGCGGTATGCCAGCTCATCGCCACCTCCGCTCCTTCGGGCACCGCCGAGAGCAGCAGGCGCTCCATCTCCGACTTGATGCGCTCGGGATCCTGGCGCGGCGCGAGCCTGATGCTGATCGTCCCGCGTGCCGTCGCCGGCACGACCGTGCGCGGCTCGCCGCCGCGCAGCTCGTTCACCTCGAGCGAGGCGTCCGCGCCGTTTCGCAGGTAGTACTCGCGCCCCGCGTCCGGCGACACCGGCCTGCCGCCCACCTCGCCGATCACCTCGTCGCCCGGCTTGAGCCGCTCCCAGGACTCGAGCTCCGCGGGTGACGGCGGTTCGATCCCGGCGCGCAGCTCTTCCCGGGGGCGGCCGTCCGCGCCGGGCACCAGCGTTCCCACCATCCCGTGCAGGACGTGAAGCGCGTTGAGCACGCTGCCGCCGTAGATCCCCGAGTGAAGGTCACGCTGCGCCGTGCGAACCTCGATCTCCACCATCGCCATGCCGCGCAGGCCGATGGTGATCGCGGGCGTGTTCTCGTCGGCCATGCCGGAGTCGAACACGAGCGCGCAGTCGGCCCCGCGCTCGTCCGCCGCGATCCACTTGGCCACCGCCTCGCTGCCTGCCTCCTCCTCGCCCTCAACGAGCACGCGCACGTTCACCGGCAGCGAGCCCTCGCGCGCGAGCTCGCACGCCACGTGGAGGAGCGGCAGGAAGTTGCCCTTGTCGTCGGCGGCGCCGCGCGCGTAGATGCGGCCGTCGCGAATGTCCGGCTCGAACGGCGGCGAGGTCCACGCGCTCTCGTCGCCCACCGACTGCACGTCGTAGTGGCCGTAGATGAGCACGGTGGGGGCTTCGCCGCCGCTCGACGCGCGAAGCTCGCCCACCGCCAGCGGGTTGCCGCCGAAGCTCGTGTCCGCCGTGACGTTGCCGCCGGCCGCGTCCACTCGCTCGCACACCCAGTCGGCGGCGCGCGCGATGTCGGCAGGGTCGCCGCCTCCGGTGGAGATCGACGGGATGCGCAGCCAGTCGATCAGCTCGTCGAGGAGGGCGGACGCCATGTGGCGGCAGACTAGCGGCGATGAGCTCTTCGTCCGACGGCCGCTTCGCGCCGAGCCCGAGTGGCCGGCTGCACCTCGGCAACCTGCGCACCGCGCTCCTGGCGTGGCTGTTCGCGCGCTCGGGCGGCGGGCGGTTCCTGCTGCGGATCGAGGATCTCGACCGTGCGCGCTCGAAGCCGGAGTACGAGCGCGGCCAGATCGAGGACCTGCGCGCGATCGGGCTCGACTGGGACGGCGAGCCGCCGCGCCAGTCCACGCGCACCGAGCGCTACCGCGAGGCGCTCGAGGAGCTGCGCGCGGCGGGTCGCGTGTACCCGTGCTGGTGCACGCGCGCGGAGATCCGCGCGGCCGCCGAGGCGCCGCACGGGCCGCTGCCGGAGGGCGCGTACCCCGGCACGTGCCGGCAGCTCACCGCCGCGCAGCGCGCCGAACGCGAGGCGTCCGGGCGCCCGGCGGCGCTGCGGCTCGACGCGCGGGGAGCGCGTGTGG
>JAICRZ010000148.1 GCA_025937135.1 Thermoleophilaceae bacterium | reverse complement strand
GACTGGGCGAGGGCGACTTCTCCACGCGCGCGGGGAACTTCTCCGTCCCCGAGGTGGACGCGCTGGCGCGCGTGCTCGATGCGGCCGCCGAACGCATCGCGCACCTCGTGGGTCGTGAGCGAGAGTTCTCCGCGAACGTCTCGCACCAGCTCAGGACGCCTCTCACGGCGTTACGGCTGCGTCTGGACGAGCTGAGCCTGCACGCATCGACTCCCGAAGAGCAGGACGAGATCCACGCCGCGCTGCGCGAGACCGACCGCCTCGAGGCGACGATCTCCGACCTGCTCGGCTACGCCCGCCGCGCCCGTGCCGGAGAGACGGCGGAGCTCGACCTCGCGGACCTGACACGGCGCCACGCGGCGAGCTGGCAGATGCTGTTCCGCCGCGCGGGCCGGAGGCTGGAGGTCGACGGCGGCGGGCCGACGGTCATGCGTGCGTCCCCCGGCGCCGTGGGACAGGTGCTCGACGTGCTGCTCGACAACGCTCTGCGGCACGGCCGCGGCCGCGCGCGCGTGACGGTGATCGACGAGCCGAGCAGGGTCCGCATCTGTGTCGAGGACGAGGGTGCGGGCATCGGTCCCGAAGCCTCGGAGCACATCTTCGAGCGCGGTTCGTCGGCATCGGGAGGGACGGGAATCGGACTGCACCTGGCGCAGGTTCTGGCGCGCGCGGAGGGCGGCGAGCTCTTCTTGGCGCAGGACTCGCCGCCACGTTTCGAACTGGTCCTCACACGGGCCCCGATTCGCGCTAGCCTCACCCTGCCGGACCAGCTCGCAGGTGCGGACACGAGGGCCTCGTAGGCGGACGGGGCGGTTTCGATACATCCGATGGGACGGCGGGGCTCGAATAGGCTCGCGCTGGGACCAGGAAGGAGCGGGCACATGAGCTACGTCACGTGTCCGAACTGCGGGGTGACCCTCTCGGCGGCAGTGACGATGGAGCCGCCGACGATCTGTCCCGACTGCTGTGCGCGGCTGCACCGCGACACGGCATTCGCCCCCCTGCCTCCCGTCGCACCGGCGCCGGCCTCGTCACTGGACCGGGTCATCCTCAGCGGCGCCGACGCGCCGGGCGAGGCGCGTAGAGAGTTCCGGTCGTTCGCAGCGCACCTCGGCGACGACGTGACCACGACCGGCTCACTGCTGATCTCGGAGGTGGTAACGAACGCCGTCAAGCACGGGCCTGCGGGTGACGCCACGACCATCGGCCTGCATTGCGCCATTGCGGGGTCGCGGCTCCAGGTCGAGATCGCCGACGACGGCGGCGGATTTCTGCCGCGCGAGCGTTACGAGGGTCAGGACCCGGGCTCCGGGTGGGGCCTCCACATCGTCGAGACGCTGTCGCGCACGTGGGGCGTCGACGACGGCAGGCCCACGCGCGTCTGGTTCGAGCTCGCGCTCTGATCAAGCGCGCTCGCGGCGCAGGACCTCGATGACCGACGAGTCGTCGAGGCGGCCGAGCCCGGCGCGGCGGCCCGCCGCGAAGAGCTGCTCGGCGGCGGCCGCCAGTGGGGCGGGATAGTCGGCCTGACGGGCGGCGTCGGTCACCAGGCCCATGTCCTTGACGAAGATGTCGAGCGCGCTCTTCGGGTCCTCGAAGTCGCCGTCGACCATGCGGGCGCCGCGATCGTCGAGCATGAACGACGCCGCGGCGCCGCCGCGAACCACTTCCCAACACGCGCGCGCGTCCAGACCCAGCGCCTCAGCCAGCGCCAGGGCCTCGGCCGCGGCGGCGATGTGGACGCCGCACAGCAACTGATTGACGAGCTTCACCTTCTGGCCGTCACCGACCTCCGGGCCCACAACGGCTGCCGTGCGCGCAAGCGCGTCGAGCAGCGCCCGTACTCGCTCGACCGAGCGCTCGGGGCCGCCGACCATGATCAGCAGGTCGCCCGAGGCTGCGCGCGCGACCCCGCCTGAGACCGGCGCGTCCACGAGGTCCACGCCCGCGCCGGCGAGCCGCCCGGCCCAGTCCCGCACCGCGACCGGCCCGACCGTGGCCATGACCACCACGCTGGCGCCGCGACGCAGCGACGCGGCACAGCCCGCCTCGCCGTAGAGCGCGCTCTCCACCTGCTCCGGCGTGGCCACCATGAGCGCGAGCACGTCGGCGGCGGCCGCCGCGTCCGCGGCCGTTGCGGCCGCCTTCACCCCGTCGCCCGCGAGCGCCGCGGCACGGCTCGGATCGATGTCGAAGCCGAGGACCTCGTGGCCGGCGCGTGCCGCGCATGCCGCCATCGGGCCGCCCATCGCGCCCAGCCCGATCCAGCCGACGCTCATCATCATCGCCGCCCCGCCAGCACTCGCAGCTTGGCCTCCGCGACGTCGGCCATAGCCGCGATCGCGCGCCCCTGGAGCCGCGGGACGTCGTCGCCGCCGCCGTCGAGCGCGTCCCGCAGCGCCTCGAGATACGCGCGCCGCAGCTCCGCGTTCACATTCACCTTCGCGACCCCGGCCGCGGCCGTGGCCGCCAGCTCGTCGTCGTCCAACCCGGACGCGCCGTGCAGCACGAACGGCACGTCGACCGCCGCGACGATCGCCCGCAGGCGCTCGAAGTCGACGTGCACCGGAACGGCCGTGAAGCCGTGGACGGTGCCCACCGCTGCCGCGAGCGCATCCACTCCGGTGCGATCGACGAACTCCGCGGCCTGGCGGGGATCCGTCAGGTCGCCGGCGACCGCGTCGGAGGAGGAGTCCTCGTCGCCCGCCAGGCCGCCGAGCTCGCCCTCGACCCACACCCCGTGGGCATGCGCGCGCTCGACGACGGCGCGCGTGAGCTCGACGTTCTCGTCGAAGGGCAGGCGCGAGCCGTCGATCATCACCGACGTGTAGCCGAGCTCGATGCAGGCCGCGATCTCGTCCGGGTCGGTCGAATGGTCGAGGTGCACGCCGACCGGCACACGCGCTGCCTCGGCTGCGGCCAGAGCGGCGGCGGCGAGCCCCTCGCGACCGGCGCCGCGGAACGAGCTCGAGCCTGCCGCGATCATCGCAGGCAGCCCGGTGCGCTCGGCCGCCTCGCATATCGCGCGCGTGGACTCCAGCGTGTACGTGGTGAAGGCGGGCACGGCACGGCCCTCGGTGCGCGCATCCGTCAGCAGCTCGATTCCCTTCGCAAGCATCAGGCGACTCCCCTCAGGACGTCCACGACCTCGGCCAGCAGCGTGTCGTCGCCCACGTTGCCCGCGAACACGACATATGGAACCCCCACGGCCTCCGGCGCCGCCTCGACCGGCCGGAACACCGATACGAGCCCCGTCCTCATCTGCCCGAGAACCTCGGCGCGCCGGATGCCGAGCCCATGCGCGGCCACGTCATGCGAGGTTATGCCGCCCTTCGCGACGACCCATGCCGGCCGCGCCGCGCGCGCAGCGCGCACGACGTCGACCAGGGCAGCCGACACCGCGCGCGACAGGCGCAGGCTGTCGTCGGCATCGCTGCCGCGCGACAGCGCGCGGCTGGTGAAGAGGACGACTTCGGACGAAGCCAGTCCCGAACGCACGCGCGCGGCGACCTCTTCCACATGAGCGTCGCGGCGGGCCCCATCGGCGACCGCGGCCACGTCCAGCTCGATCCACATCACGCCTGGGCGCGAGCGCAACACGTCGAGCTGGCGGCTCGTGACCGCGACATGCGAGCCGGCCACCACCAGGCCGTGCCCATCTGGAGCACCCGCCGGCCAGATGTCGGCCGCGCGCAGCGGGTCGCGCGGCTCCAGGCCGGCGAGCGCGCGTACGAACGACGGGCCGGCGCGGTAGAGGAACGAGCGGCCGGCGCGCTCCGCCTCGTGAATCCCGAGGACGACCGTCTCGAGGTCGCTGTACTCGATCGCGTTCACGACGACGAAGGTCCCGCCGCTGACACCGCCGAGGATCTCGGCCACGCGCGCCGGTCCGCCGTCGCGGATGTCGTCGAGCCCGATGCTGCGGACGTCCGCCGCGGCGATGGCGGCGCCGCTCTTCTCGGCCACGAACTCCTTGAGGTCCGACGCGGTGTAACCGAACGTCGCGTCGCGGGCGAACTCAGTCTCGCCCACCGGCACCCATTCGCCACCCGCGCGCGCCCAATGCACGTCGCCCTCGGTGACCCGCCCCGCCTCGATGAACGCCGGCACGAGCAGGACACCGTCGTAGGCGCGACCCGTTGCCTCGCGACGCGCGAACTGGAGCGCGCTCACCTCGGCGATGACGTGACCGCGCAGCGTCGAGTCGCCGCGGCTGACCACCGCGATCGGCGCGCCGAGCCGCGCCCCCAGGTCGAAGAGGTCGCCCGCGACGGAGCGATTCACGTCGACTGCCTCGGCCTCTGTCCGGCTGCGCGTGTTGGTGAGGATGAAGCAGGTGGACCCGGGCTCGGCGAGGCCGGCGGCGTACTGCTCCGGGTCGAGCACGGTCACGGCGGCCACCCCGTGAACCGTTTGCGATCCGGTGGGGTCGTCGTCGAGAACCGCGATGCGTGTGCCGGTCGCCTCGTTCGTGGCTCGGATGCGACCCCGAGCATCCACTCAGGCTCCGGCGCCTGCGACGAAGCGGCCGGCGCCGGGTCCGGCGACGACCTCCCGGTCCGCCGCGACCAGCCGGCCGCGCACATAGGTGCGCACGGCACCGCCCACGAGCTCGCGGGCGGCGTACGGCGACCAGCCCGCGCGCGAGCGGATGTCCTCGTCGCGCACCGTCCAGCGCCGTTCCGGGTCCACGAGCACGAAGTCGGCATCGGCACCATGAGCGATGCGGCCCTTCGCCGGAGCGAACCCGTACACCGCGGCGGGGACCTCCGCGTAGGCCTCTGCGACCCGCTCATAGCTGATCCGTCCGGCGCTGCAAGCGTTCAGGAGGACCGGAAGCGTCGTGTCGATCCCCGGCAGGCCGAAGTGGACGTCCCAGATCGATCCCGCGTTCTTCTGCTCGCGCGTCGACGGCGCGTGATCCGACGACACGTAGTCGATACGGCCATGCGCCAGCGCATCCCACATGGCGTCCAACTCGCGCCTGCTGCGCGCCCTGGCGGGCGGCGTGAACTTCCGGAACGGACCGTGCTCCAGCACCTCGTCCTCGAAGAGCTCCATGTACTGCGGGCAGCTCTCGGCGATGATCCGCGCGCCACGCGCACGCTCGCGCGCGATGAGGTCGAGCGCCTCGGCGTGGCTGACGTGCGCCGCCACCATCCGCGCTCCGGTGCTCCGTGCGAGGAGAGCGGCGGTGGCGAGGGCGGTCTGCTCCGCGTCGCGGTTGCGCCAGCCTGGAACGATCCCGCCGTCCGTTCGCTCGGCCTCCCGCAGCGCGCGTTCGGCCTCACCGGTGAGGGACTCGTCCTCGCAGTGCACCATGCACACCGCATCCGCCGCCGCGATGCGCTCGAACAGCTCGCGCAGCGGGCCGGCGTGGAAGCCCGGAACGCCGTGCGTCGCACATGTGAACGCCTTGACGAACGCCGCGCCCGCGCGCCAGACGCCCGCCACCTCGTCGAGCCGGTCGGGCCACGCGTGCGCCGCCAGCCCGTAGTCCACGCACGCGCGCGAGCGCAGGTGCTCCCGCTTGGCGTCGAGCTCGGCAGCGCTGCGCACCGGGTGGCCGTGCGTGTGCTCGATCACGGTGGTGACGCCCGCGGCGGCCGCCGCAGCGGTGCCGGTGGGGAAATCCTCGCGTTCGGGATCGCCCGGATCCATGAAGTGGACGTGGGCGTCGATCATGCCCGGCAGGACCAACAGTCCGCCCGCGTCGACGCGCTCAGCGGCGGGCCGCAAGTCGGCCGTGATCTCCGCCACGCGCCCGTCGGCGACGTAGACGTTCGCCCGCCGGCGCCCGCGGGAACCCACGACCGTCCCGCCTTCGACGCCGAGGGCGTAGCTCACAGGGCGGCTAGCGTCACGGCGCCGTCGATCACGATGACCTGGCCGTTCACGAACGCGGCCTCCTCGCTCGCGAGGAAGAGGAAGGCGGCCGCCACATCCTCCGGCGTCCCGTTGCGACCGGTGGGCACGCTCGGGGCGAACTCCTCGAGGCCGCGCTCGCCGAACGAGTTGACGCCGTCCAGCGTCTGCGGCGACACGATCACTCCGGGCGCGAGCGCGTTGGCGGTCACGCCGTGAGGCGCCACCTCGACGGCAAGGCTGCGGACCAGCCCGGCCACGCCACCCTTCGCTGCCGCGTAGTGGGCATGCTCCGCCCAGGCCTGAACGGTCCCCGCCACCGAGCTGGTGGCCAGGAGCCTGCCCCAGCCGCGCTCGATCATCCCCGGCAGCGCCGCCCGGAAGCAGCGGAAGACGCCGGCGAGGTCGACGTTGATGATCTGGTCCCACTGGGCGTCGGTGACGTCCACCGTGGGCACCTTGCGGGCGATCGCCGCGTTGGCCACCACGATGTCGACGTGGCCGAAGCGGTCGATGCCCTCGGACACGAGCCGTCCGGGCCCTTCCGTGGATCCGACGTCGGCCTCGACCGCCAGGGCGTTCGCACCCAGCGCCTCGACGCGCTCCACGGTCTCGCCGATGTCGTGCGGGTCGCCCGAGTACCAGCCGAGCACCAGGTCCGCGCCGGCCCGGGCGTAGAGCTCGGCCGTCGCCTGCCCGATGCCGGATGCCGCGCCCGTGATCAGCGCCACCCGTCCATCGAGCCGAAAAGAGGTCCACTCACTCACGTACTGCGCACCTTCCGTTGCCGGCATGGAGACACCGACGGCGTCCGGGGGGATGGCGCGAGCGGACCGCTTTGCTCGCGCCACCCCCCGGCTCCCGGTGTCAGGAGGGGAACAACACCGTCTCTACTGGACGCAGCCCTGCACGCCGCTCGGAAGCGGGCCGGGCTTCCAGCCGTTGTCGCAGGCGTGCCGCGTGATGTAGCGGCGCGACGGCGGCTGGGTCCATTCCTTCAGGTCCGATGGCAGCGGCTGGAGCTTCGTGCCGGCCGCCAGATGGCCGTCCTGCGCCGCGGTGAGCGACGACTCGGGCAGCAGGTCCGGGTCGAAGATCTCCGTCACGAACTCGTCCGGCACCTTGCCCGAGGGGAACACGTTGCAGCCCCCGGTGAACTTGACGCCCGTGCAGATCTTCACCTGGTCCTTGGGAACCCACGGGAGGTGAAGCTCGATGTCCTTCGGCACCGAGTTCTCGCCCTTGTCCAGCACCTGGAGCGCCATCTTCATGGCGATGCCGGCAGAGGAGGGCGGCGAGCCCGCGGACACGCCCGGCCAGTTCTTCGAGAGGGCGAGACGGAAGTAGTTGCTGTTCTCGCCCGTGACCGGGATCGGCTTGTGGTTGGCAGCCTGGAGCGCCTTGATCGCGCCGCCCTCGCCCGCCTCGGCCCAGACGCCGTCGACGTTCGGGTGTGCCGCGAGTGCCTTGGCAGTCTCCTTCTGGGTCGTAGACCCGTCCCACATGCCGTAGTAGGTGGCCAGGATGTGGATCCCGGGGTGCTTCTTGAACACGGCCATCGCCGTGTCGTAGTGGGTCTGGTCCACCGAGTTGCCCGGCACGCCACGGCTCATGAAGATGTTGCCGTTGCCGTGCAGCATGTCGACGAGCGCCTGGGCAGTCTGAGCTCCGAAGAACGGATCGTTCGGCCTGTCCTTGGGCGCCCCGGTGATGTAGGAGACGTTCCACGCGCACGGCTCCGTGACCGTGGCGTCGTACATGAAGAACTTCACGCCCTGCTTGCAGCCCTGGCGAATCGTGTTGTTCAGGGCGGTCGGCGAGACAGGGAAGCTCACGATCGCCTTCGCGCCGGAGGCGATCATCGACTG
>JAICRZ010000267.1 GCA_025937135.1 Thermoleophilaceae bacterium | reverse complement strand
TGCGAACATGCGTTCGTGTCCGGCGAGGCCACGATCCTGCACGCGGACCTCGACGCATTCTTCGCGTCGGTCGAGCAGCGCGACGATCCGAGCCTGCGCGGCAGGCCGGTGATCGTGGGCGGCGGCGTGGTGATGGCCGCGAGCTACGAGGCGCGTGCGCACGGCGTGCGCTCGGCGATGGGCGGCGCCCGGGCGCGTCGGCTGTGTCCGGATGCCGTGATCGTGGAGCCGCACTTCTCCGCGTACGTGGAGGCGAGCAGGGCGGTCTTCGACATCTTCCGCGACGCCGCGCCGGTCGTCGAGGCGATGTCGATCGACGAGGCGTTCCTGGACGTCCGCGGTCTCGAGCGGATCTCGGGCCGGCCGGTCGAGATCGCAGAGCGCCTGCGGCGTCAGGTGCGCGAGCGCGTGGGGCTGCCGCTCAGCGTGGGCGTGGCGCGGACGAAGCACCTGGCGAAGGTCGCGAGCGGCGCAGCGAAGCCCGACGGGCTCCTGGTGGTGCCGCCGGACGGCGAGGAGGCGTTCCTCCACCCGCTGCCGGTCGAGGCGCTCTGGGGGGTGGGGCCGAAGACCGCCACCAAGCTGCACGCGCGCGGGATCAGGACGGTCGGCCAGCTGGCGCGCCACGGCGAGGGGTCGCTCGTCGCGATGCTCGGGCGCGCGTCGGGTCGCCACGTCCACGCGCTCGCCCACAACCGCGACCCGCGCCGCGTCGAGCGGACGCGCAGCAGGCGTTCGGTGGGCTCTCAATGCGCGCTGGGGCGCGGCCCGACGTCGTTCGAGTCGCTCGACGTCACCCTCATCGCGATCACCGACCGCGTGACCCGGCGGATGCGCCGGAAGGGCCGAGCCGGACGCACCGTCACGCTGCGGCTGCGCTTCGGCGACTTCCGCCGCGTGACGCGCTCACGGACGCTGCCACGGCCGACCGCCGCGACGGAGACGATCCTCGCCACCGCCCGCGACCTGCTCGCGGCCGCGCGTCCGGCGATCGAGAGCCGCGGCATCACGCTCATCGGCGTGGCCGTGAGCGGGCTCCACGACGCGGCTCAGCTCGAGCTGCCGCTCGACGGCGCCGACAACGCGGCGCTCGACCTCGTGCTCGACGAGGTGCGCGAGCGCTTCGGCACCGATGCGGTCACGCGCGCGGGACTGCTGCATCGCGGGCCGCGGCTGGCGGCCTGGCTGTTCCCCGGTGAGGACGACTCCTGACCCGGGGGCGTCACTCGCGCACGAGCTCGGCGAGCCGGCGCACGAGCCCCGCCGGGCCTGCCGCCACGCCGAAGCGACCGCCCTCGAGCTCGACGACCTCGCCGCCCGCCTCGCGCACGACCAGCGCGCCCGCCGCGTAGTCCCAGTGATGGACGCCGCGCTCGTAGTAGCCGTCGAGCCGCCCGGCGGCGACGAAGCAGAGGTCGAGCGCCGCGGCGCCGGCGCGGCGGATGTCGCGCACCTGCGGGAGCAGGCGCCGCACGATGTCCGCCTGGCCGGCTCGCACGGCAGGCTCGTAGCCGAAGCCGGTGCCGATCAGCGCGGTGGCGAGCTCGCTCGCCTCGCTCACGTGGATCGGCTCGCCGTTGAGGCGCGCGCCACCACCGCGCTCGGCCACGAACGTCTCGCGGCCGACGGGGTCGTGGACCACGCCGGCCAGGCCGCCCTCACGGTCCTCCAGTGCCACGCTCACGCACCAGGCGGGGCAGCCGTAGAGGTAGTTGGTGGTGCCGTCGAGCGGGTCGATGACCCAGTTCCGCCCGCTCGCGCTCGACTCGTCGGCGCCCTCCTCGCCGATCAGGCCGTCGTCGGGGCGCTCGGCGCGCAGCAGTTCGACGATCGCGCGCTCGGCCTCGCGGTCGGCCTCGGAGACCATGTCGGTGGACGACGACTTCGTATCGACGCCGCGTGCCGGGCCGCCGTAGCGCGCCATCAGGAGCTCGCCCGCATGCCGGGCGGCCCGCTCTGCAAGCTCGAGATCGGTCAGAGCGCTCGAGCGATCAGGACGATGGCCACGATCACGCCGAACGCCACCGCCACGTAGATCAGGAAGCGGAACGCCTCGCGTTCGGATCGCAGCGGATTCAGCACGATCCGGCAGCTTATGTGTTCTGATGGCGCCATGAAACGAACCCTCATGCTGCTCGTGGCGCTGGCGCTCCTGGTCCCGGCAACGGCGTCGGCCCGCTCCAGCTATTGCTCGAAGTCAGGCGACGTCTGCTACCAGGC
>JAICRZ010000038.1 GCA_025937135.1 Thermoleophilaceae bacterium | reverse complement strand
AGCGCGTGGCGGCCGAGGCCGGACTGGAGGGGCTCGAACATCAGTGGTGCTGGTGCTGCATGCCGACCGCCTCGACGCCTGACTCGAGCACGACGATCTCACCGCTGTAGGTGCGCTCGAGCACCGGCCGCGTGAGGACCTGCTCAGGCGCGCCGTAGGCCACCTGCTCGCGGTTCAGGCAGAGCACGCGGTCGTAGCGGCGCGCGCCCTCGATGTCGTGCGAGGACACGAGCAGCGCGCGCCCCTCGCCGGCGAGCTCGCCGAAGAGGGCGACGAGCGCGTCGGAGCTCGAGGGGTCGACGCCCGCGAGCGGCTCGTCGAGCAACAGCACCTCGGCCTCCTGCACCAGCGCGCGCGCCAGCAGCACGCGCTGGCGCTGGCCGCCCGACAGCTCGCCGAACGGCGCGTGCGCCTGCGCCGCCAGGCCCACGCGCTCGAGCGCACGCTGAGCCGCGTGCCGGTCCGACCGCCGCGCGGGGAGCCACCAGCGGCCCCGCGCCAGCGCGCCCATCAGTGCCACGTCGAGCGCGCTCACCGGGAAGTCGAGGCTCGTGCGGTCGGTCTGCGGCACGTACGCGGCGCGTCCGTTAAGACGGGCCTCGCCGGTCAGCGGGATCTCGTGGAGCAGCGCCCGGAACAGCGTGGTCTTGCCGCCGCCGTTGGGGCCGAGGATCGCAACCGACTCGCCGGCGTCGGCGACGAACGAGACCCCGCGCAGGACCGGCGGGCCGCCGTAGCCCGCGGCCAGGTCGTGGCAGTCGATCAGCGCGCTCATGCCGCCACCCGAACGGCGCGCGGCGCGGCCGTTGACGCAAGGGCGACGAGCGCGAAGACGACTCCGCCGAGCACGGCAACCGCTGGGCCGGGAGGGGCGTCGAGCCACAGCGCGACGTAAGCGCCCACCACGCCCTCGACCACCGCGAGCGCGACCGACCCCAGCAGGAGCCCGCGCACGCTGCGCGCGAGCAGGCGCACGGTCGCGGCCGGCACGATGAACAGCGCGGCCGTGAGCAGTGCGCCCACGGCCGGCAGCGAGCTGACCACCGTCGCGGCCACTATCGCCAGCAGCAGCGCGTCGGCCGCGCCGACCGGCGCCCCGAGCGCGCGCGTGCCGTCCCGATCGAAGCCGGAGGCGAGCCATGCCGGGCCGAGCGCGACCGTGGCCACGAGCGCGAGCAGCGCCGCGCCGGCGGCGGCCCAGACGTCGGCCGGCGCGATCGCGAGCAGGCTGCCGAAGAGCAGGTTGTCCACCCGCGCGCTCGAGTGGAAGACGTCGCTGGCCAGCACGACGCCGATGGCCAGCGCGGCGGCCAGCACCACGCCGGTGACGGCGTCCGCGGAGCGCCCGGCCGCGCGCGCCCCGGCCCGCCACACCGCCGCCGCGTAGGCGAGCGCCACCGCCAGGGCGGCGGCGATCGGCCTGATGCCGGCGGCGTCGGCCACGACCAGGCCGGGGAACGTCGCGCTGCCCACGGCGTGCGCGAAGAAGGCCAGACGGCGCAGCACGATCCAGGCGCCGAGCAGTCCGCCGGCCACGCCGAGCAGGCCCAGCTCGAGCACGGCGGTGCGCATGAACGGCAGGTCCACGAGGTCGGTGGGCGACGGCACGCGCCACATCCTAATTGAGATTGATTATCGTTAGCGGCGATGAGCAGGCGAACCGAACAGCGCGAGGCGATCCTCGACGCACTCCGCGGCTCCGACCGCGCCGTCACCGCGCAGGAGCTGCACGGGACGCTCGAGGGCGTCGGTCTGGCGACCGTCTACCGCAACCTCCAGCGCCTCACCGACGAGGGGACCGCCGAGACGCTGCGCCGCGACAACGGCGAGCAGGCCTTCCTGATCTGCGGCGGCGGCCACCATCACCACCTGACCTGCCGCGTGTGCGGGCGCGTCGAGCGCGTGCGCGACTGCCGACTCGACGACTGGGCGGGCGAGGTCGCCGCCGCCCACGGCTTCGCCCAGGTCGAGCACAACGCCGAGCTGGTCGGCGTCTGTAAAAGCTGTCTGAAGACCGGGAAATAGCCGCAAAATAGGGGTTTTGCCAATCCGTCCAGGCTCAAGCTTTTCGCTCAAGCCGCCGATAACGGCTGTAAATGCGAATGGCAAAGGCACTCATCGCGGCGGTTTCCCTGGCAGTCGTCCTCGTGGCGGCGGTCGTGGTGCCCATGGTCGTGATGCCGGGCATCTTCGGCTTTCACGACTGGCCCACGGCGACCCCGCACGCCCCGCGCGAGCAGGTCGTGAGCCTGTCGCTGCCGAGCGCCCCCAAGGTCCCCGCGCCCGCTGAGCGCCCCGCCCCGGCGCCCGCGCCGCGCGCGGTCGTCCCGCATCAGCAGCTCGCGCAGGCCGCTCCGCCCCCCGTGGCACCGGCGGCTCCCGCGCCGACCGCAGTCGAAGGCAGCCCGCAGGCCGACCAGCCACGCAAGCCCCATCCGCGACAGCCGCTGGCCGCGCACGAGGCACCGCTGCCGCCCCCGACCGTGGACGCACGTCCCGGCTCGACCACCGTTCCCGGCACCGTCAAGGGCGAGGTTCGGGCGGTCGAGGGGCTCGACGGTACGAACCAGCCCTGATCGGGCATATACAAGCCGCCCCTATGCGAGCGCGGGCTGCGTACATCCGGAGCCTCGGCACGACGAGCATCCTCGTCGCGGCAGCGCTGCTGATGCTCGGCGTGGTCAGCGCGCTGGTGGGATTCCACGGCTGGCCCGAAGGCGCCGTGGGTGAGACGGTCCCGTCCGTGCCGGTCACGGCGCCGCCGCGGCCGGTGCTGCACGCCGTGCGCGCGGTGCGCAAGGCGGACCCGGTCGGGCGAGCGACGCCCGCGCGAGCAGCGCGTCCAGCGCTGAGCACAGCCGGCCTCGTCAAGGTCGTGCCGGTCCGGTCGCCGCAGGCGGTCGGCCTGCCCGTGGCGCTGGCGCCGGGGCAGGTCGTCCCGACGCCGGCCCAGCCACCCGCCGCGCCTGAGCCCGCACAGCACAACTCGGCTCCGGCCGACCCCGCGCCGCCGAAGCCGCCGGCGCCCCCGTCGGAGACGGCGCCGATCCAGATCCTCCTGACGCAGATCGCCGGCGAGCTGCCGCCGCCACCGGATCAGGGCGACGACACGCAGGTGAACGTGCCGCTCGTGGGGCTGACGCTCACGGTGCCGCCAGTGCCCGCTCGATGAAGCGCAGCGATTCGTTCTGAATCTCCACGTCGTGCTGGAGCGAGCGGTGATGGCCGCCCGGCACGAGCAGCAGCCGCTTCGGCTCGCCCGCTGCCGCGTACAGCTCCTCCGAGTGCGTGTACGGCACCTGCTCGTCGCCGCGCGCGTGCATGAGCAGCAGCGCGGTCCGCGGGCTCAGCGCGGCGGCGGCGTCGCGGACGCTCACGGACTCGAGCCACGACTCCGCGTCCGGAGCGGAGGGGAAGTCGAAGCGTCCGGCGCGCAGGCCGCGGAGCAGCATCTCCTCCGATGCAGGGCAGATCGCCGCCACCGCTTCCACGGCGCCGTCCGACGCCGCTCCGGCGAGGATCGCGCAGAAGCCGCCCATGCTCGACCCGCGCAGGGCGATGCCCGCCGCGTGCCGGCGTAGCAGGTCGCACATGGCGAGCGCGTCCTCGATCGCGCCGGCACCGAGCGCGCCGTCCGAGCGACCGTGGCCGCGCGCGTCGTATGCCAGCGCCGCGACGCCGCGCTCGCGCGCGGTGCGCGCGAAGTCGAAGTGGCTCTCCTTCGCCGAACCGGCTCCGTGCAGGATCACGACCCCCGCCTTCGTCTCCTCCACGGGCAGGAACAGCGCATAGGCGAGCCCGTCGTGCGTGCCGATCTCTGGTCGCGCCGGCAGGGGGTGCTTCATAATCGGGCGCGACTATGGCAGGAGCCGCGGAAACCCCTGCGGCCGCCCGGGTCTCGCACGTCTATCCGCACGGCTCGCGCCTGAACGAGCGGGGACGCCTCGAGATCGGCGGCTGCGACGTGATCGAGCTGGCCGAGGAGTTCGGCACGCCGGCGTACGTCTACGCCGAGGACGACATCCGCTCCCGCGCGCGGGAGTTCCAGGACGCCTTCCGGCGCCGCACCGATCGCTTCGAGGTGGTCTACGCGAGCAAGGCCTTTCCCTGCACGGCGGTCTACAGGCTGCTCGCCGAGGAGGGGCTGTCCTGCGACGTCGCGTCCGGCGGCGAGCTGTTCCTGGCGCTGCGCGGCGGCTTCGACCCGAAGAAGATCTACCTGCACGGCAACAACAAGTCGGTCGCGGAGATCCGGTACGCGCTCGACGCGGGCGTGGGCACGATCGTGATCGACTCGTTCGACGAGCTCGAGCGGCTCGAGGAGATGGCGCCCGGCCAGCGCGTGATGCTGCGGGTGACGCCGGGTATCAAGCCCGACACGCACGCCTACATCTCGACCGGCCAGGAGGACTCGAAGTTCGGCTTCGGCGTCGAGGAGGTGCCGCGCGCGATCGACCGGATCGACCGGCTGGAGCTCGTCGGGCTGCACGCGCACATCGGCTCCCAGGTTTTCCAGCTCGACCCGTACGAGAAGCTCGCCGAGGTGCTGACCGCCGTCGGCGACTATCCGCTGCTCAACCTCGGCGGCGGCCTCGGCATCGCATATACGGCCGACCAGGAGCCGCCATCGATCGACGCCTACGTCGAGTCGCTGCTGCGCGGCGCGCCCGAGGGCGTGACGGTCCTGTGCGAGCCCGGGCGCTCGCTCGTGGGCAACGCGGGCGTGACGATCTACCGCGTCGGCACCGTTAAGGAGATCCCGAACGTGCGCACCTACGTGGCGGTGGACGGCGGGATGTCCGACAACCTGCGGCCGATGCTCTACAACGCGCGCTACGAGGCCGAGATCGCCGACCGCTTCGGCGGCGCGTCGCTGTGCACCGTGGCGGGCAAGCACTGCGAGTCGGGCGACATCCTCGTCGAGGACGTCCTGCTGGACGACCCACGGCCGGGCGACGTGCTGGTCACACCCGCCACGGGCGCATACGGTCACGCGATGGCCAACAACTACAACGGCATCCCGCGGCCGCCGGTGATCTTCTGCCGCGACGGCGACGCCCGGGTCGTGGTCCGGCGCGACACCTACGAGGACCTGGCTGCGCGTGACGCCGTTTAGGGTCGGCCTGCTCGGCCACGGCACGGTCGGCGGCGCGCTGCACGAGCTGATCGACGCGCGCGCGGACGCGATCGAGGCCACCACCGGGATGCGCCCGGAGATCTCCGGTGTCCTGACGCGCTCGCGCGGCGAGTTCGCCGACATCGTCGAGCGCTCGGACCTCGTCGTGGAGCTGATCGGCGGGCTCGAGCCCGCACGCGAGTACATCCTGCACGCGATGCGGGCCGGGCGGCACGTGGTCACGGCCAACAAGCAGGTGCTCGCAGAGCACGGCGAGGAGCTCTACGAGGCGGCGCGCGAGGCCGGCGTGCAGCTGCGCTTCGAGGCGGCGGTCGGCGGCGTGGTGCCGGTGATTCGCGTGATCCACGAGACGCTCGCCGCCGCCCACATCGACCGCGTGCACGGGATCGTGAACGGCACGACCAACTTCATCCTCACCGAGATGACGCGCACCGGCATGGGTTACGCGGAGGCGCTCGCGCAGGCCCAGGAGCTCGGCTTCGCCGAGGCCGATCCCAGCGACGACGTGAGTGGCAGGGACGCCGCCGCAAAGATGGCGATCATCGCCCGCCTCGCGTTCAACGCGCGGGTGACGATCGACGAGGTCGCCTACGAGGGGATCGAGCGGATCACCGCGGACGACATCGAGTACGCGAAGGAGCTCGGGCTGTCGCTCAAGCTGCTCGGCACCGCGGAGCGGCTCGACGGCGGCGTCTCGGTGCGCGTGCACCCGGCGTTCCTGTACGGGTCGCACCCGCTCGCGGCCGTGAACGGATCGTTCAACGCGGTCACGATCGAGTCTCCCGCGATCACCGAGATCACCCTGTCGGGCCCGGGCGCGGGCGGCTCGCAGACCGCCTCCGCCGTCCTGGGCGACGTGATCTCGGCGATGATCCCGCCCACCACGCTGCCGGCGCCGGCGGTCGAGACGCCGCTCGTGCCCGACGTGCGCTCAGCCTTCTACCTCTCGCTCGAGGTGGCGGACGAGCCCGGCGTGCTCGCGCAGGTGGCGGAGATCCTGGGGCTCCAGGGCGTATCGGTGAAGTCCGTGGTGCAGAAGGGGCTGGGGGAGGACGCGCGCCTCGCGATGGTCGTGCACCCCGTGCTCGAGTCGCGCTTCATGGCGGCGGTGCACCTGATCGGCCAGCTCCCGTTCCTGCGCTCGGCGCCGCGCCCGATCCGCGTGATCGAGGAGACGTTCGAGGAGTGAGCCCGGGCGAGGACGGTCTCTGGCGCTATCGCAAGCGGCTTCCTGTCGAGCCGCTCGTCACCCTCGGCGAGGGCTGGACGCCGCTGATCCCGGCCCCGGCGCTGTCCGAGCGCGTCGGCGCGGACGTGTGGCTCAAGTTCGAGGGCGCGAACCCGACCGGGTCGTTCAAGGACCGCGGCATGACCGTGGCGGTCTCGGCGGCGCTGCACGAGGGACAGGAGGCGGTGGTGTGCGCGTCCACCGGCAACACCGCCGCTTCGGCCGCTGCCTACGCCGCGCGCGCGGGGCTCCGGGGCGCAGTGATCGTTCCCGAGGGCAAGATCGCAACCGGCAAGCTGGCGCAGGCGCTGATGCACGGCGCCAAGGTCATCGCGCTGCGCGGCAACTTCGACCAGGCGCTCACGCTCGTGCGCGAGCTGGTGGAGCGCCAGCCGATCGCGCTCGTCAACTCGGTCAACCCGTTTCGCATCGAGGGCCAGAAGACGGCGGCGTTCGAGGTCTGCGACCAGCTCGGCGAGGCCCCCGACGTGCTCTGCATCCCCGTCGGCAACGCGGGCAACATCACCGCCTGGTGGAAGGGCTTCGGCGAGTACGGCGTGGCGCCGAAGCTGCACGGCTACCAGGCCGCCGGCGCCGCTCCGCTGGTGGAGGGGAAGGTGGTCGAGAACCCCGAGACGGTCGCTTCGGCGATCCGGATCGGCAACCCGGCGCGCTGGGAGGAGGCGATGGGGGCCGTGACCGCCTCGCGCGGCGAGATCCGCGCGGTCACCGATGAGGAGATCCTCGACGCGTACTCCCTGCTGGGCTCGCGCGAGGGCGTGTTCTGCGAGCCGGCGTCCGCCGCTTCGGTGGCCGGGCTCCTGAAGTACGGTGCCGAGGGCCGCGTCGTGTGCGTCCTGACCGGACACGGGTTGAAGGACCCGCAGAGCGCGCTCAGCCGCGCGGCGCCGGTCGTGCCGTGCGCGGCCGACATCGACGCGCTCGAGCGGGCGCTGCTGTGAAGCGCCACCGGGTCGTCCGCGTCCCGGCTTCGTCGGCGAACCTCGGGCCGGGCTACGACTCGCTGGCCGCGGCGCTCTCGCTCAACCTCGAGGTGGAGGTGCAGGAGACCGGCGAGTTCGCCGTCGACTGCGACGTGCCCGGCGTTCCCCGCGACCGCTCGAACCTGCTCGTCCAGGCGTTCGAGCGCCTGCATTCGGCCGACGGCCTGAGCTTCAGCATCCGCTCCGAGATCCCCGTGACAGGCGGGCTCGGCTCGAGCGCCGCGGCGATCGTGGCCGGCCTCGTGGCGGCTGACCACATGTTCGAGCTCGACGCCCCGCTCTTCGACCACGCCGTCGCGCTCGAGGGCCATCCCGACAACGTCGCGGCCGCGCTGTACGGCGGCTTCGTGATCTGCGCCGAGGACGTGCCGCCGACGCGCTTCGACCCGCTGCCGGGCCTCGAGGCCGTGATCGCGATCCCGCCGGAGCGCGTGCCCACCGCGGAGGCCCGCGCTGCGCTGCCCGCCGAGGTGCCGATGGCGGATGCCGTCTACAACGCCTCGCACGCCGCGCTGCTGGTGCTCGGTCTGGCTCGCGGCGATCTCGACCTCGTCTCGCGCGGACTCGGCGACCGCATCCACCAGCCGCGCCGAGCGCATCTCTACCCGCGCTCGATGGAGCTGCTCGAACGCGCCCGCGACCTCGGCGCGATCGGCGCGTCGATCTCGGGGGCGGGGCCGACCGTGCTCTTCTGGTGCCACTGGCAGCAGACCGGCCCGCTGTTCGAGGCGCTGCGCGCGGAGGCGCGCGACTGCGAGGTGCGCCGCGTGCAGTTCGCCCCGGGCGGGGCGGACGTACGCGCGCTGTAGGACCTCCGCGCACGCGTCCCTGTTGCAGAAGCATCCCGCACCCGATTCATTTCAAAGGCGGACGATCGCCGCGTGCGGCCGGCGAAATCGCTTCGCCGACGCGTCGCGGCCCCGATCGTCCGGTCCTGAAATGAATCGGGTGCGGATCGGTTCGAAGAAGGGATGATGTGCGTGGGCCTACAAGGAAACGAGAATCATTCTCGTTATGCTCGGCACGCTCATGCGTGCCGCCGCTGCCTTCCTGGTTCTCGCGCTCTCGATCGCCGGCTGCTCGTCGCGCGACGCTGGGCCGGGCGGTGTGCAGGTCGTTGCGACGACCACACAGGTCGGCGACATCGCACGCAACGTGGCCGGTGGCCGCGCGCACGTCGAGCAGATCCTCCACCCGGGCTCCGACCCGCACGAGTACGAGCCGCGGCCGAGCGACGCCGAGGCGCTCGCCGGCGCGAAGCTCGTGATCCGCTCCGGCGGGGATGTCGACGACTGGCTCGGCGGGCTGATCGGCCAGGCCGGCGGCGACGCGCGCGTGGTCACCCTGATCGACTCTGTGCAGCGCGACGGCGGCGACCCGCACTGGTGGCAGGACCCGCGCAACGGCGAACTGGCGGTGACCGCGATCCGCGACGCGCTCGCGAAGGCCGACCCCGGCGGCGCCGCGATCTACCGGCGCAACGCGGCGGCGTACGAGGCCCGGCTAAAGCGCCTGGACGCCCGGATACGCGGCTGCGTCGGGCGGCTCCCGCCGGCCGCGCGCAAGCTCGTCACGAGCCACGACTCGCTCGGCTACTACGCGCGCCGCTATGGCTTCGAGATCGTGGGTGCGGCGATTCCGTCGCTTTCGAGCAGCGCGCAGCCCTCGGCCGCCTCGACCCAGCGCCTGATCGGCCGGATCCGGCGCCAGCACGTGCGCGCGATCTTTCACGAGAGCGCGCTGAACCCGAAGCTCGAGGCGGCGATCGCGCGCGAGGCGCACGCCCGGGTGGCGGGCGCGCTGTGGGCGGACTCGCTGGGGCCGAAGGGCTCGACGGGCGCGACGTACCTCGGCTCGCTGGCCGCCAACACGAACACGATCGTCGGCGCGCTGAGCGGCGGGCGGGTCAGCTGCAGCCTCTGACGTCGTATGGACGTTTTTCGCGGAACCCCCCGAACCGACGCCGCCAGACGGCCCGGCGCCTACGCTTTCCCCAGTGCCCCCGTCGCTCAAGCACACGGCGTCCGGAGACGATCAGGACCGGGTGCAGGCCGCCCGTCGCATCCTCAGGCCGCGCCGCCTCGTGATCAGCGCGGCCGCCGCCGCGTGCGCGTGCGCAGTTGCAGCCGTTGCCCTGGCCTCGGGCGGTGACGGATCGGTCGCACCGCGCGTCGCCGGTCACCCGGCCGCCGTCAAGGGCGAGCCGCCGCCGCTCAAGCCGCACCCGCGCGTGGTGGAGGCGGTCGCCCCCGGCGATGCTCCGCCGAGCGCGGGCGTGACCGCCGGCAACGGCACCGTTCGCGCCGTGCAGTCGGACGCACAGATCCGCGGTGAGCTGACCGAGTTCAGGCAGCACCTGACCGGCGTCGGCCTGGCGCGTGGGCGCGTGCCGAGCGTGCGCCCGGACGGCACCGCCGTGGCGCCGCGCAGCGTTCCGGACGTGGTGGCGGTCGTGATCGCCGCGGGCAACGAGATCGCCACGAAGCCCTACAAGTGGGGTGGCGGTCACGGCGCCTGGAGCGACAGCGGCTACGACTGCTCGGGGTCCGTCTCGTTCGCGCTCGCGGGCGCCGGTCTACTCGACAGTCCGCTCGACTCGACGCGCTTCATGCACTGGGGTGATCCGGGTCCCGGCCGCTACATCTCGATCTTCGCCAACTCCGGCCACGCGTTCATGGTCGTGGCGGGGCTGCGCTTCGACACGAGCGGCGCGCAGGGAGGAACACGCTGGCAGCCCGCGAACGGGCGCTCCTACGACGGTTTCGTGGTCAGGCACCCGCCGGGTCTTTAAGAAAACCTGGAAGAGGATCTTTACCCTTTCGCCGTCGCGACCTGGCAACCGGAGGGGAACCGAGCTTGGCTTCGAGGAAAGAACAGCGCGAAGAGGCACGCAGGCAGCGTGAGGAGCGCGAGGCCCAGGAGCGCCAGACGCAGCGGCGCAAGCGGCGGCTGTGGCAGGCCGGGGCGACGACCGCGGTCGTCGTGGTCATCATCCTCATCGCCATCGCGGTATCGAGCTCCGGCGGCAACGACACCCACGTCTCGCCCCGTGAGCGCACGGTCACGAACGACCTCTTCACCGGCATCGCGCAGAGCGGCATCACGCTCGGGAACCCGCAGGCGAAGGTGACGGTCTACGAGTTCGCCGACCTCCAGTGCCCGTTCTGTCGCGAGTACACGACCTCGGTTTTCCCGCAGATCGTCCAGAAGTACGTCAAGCCCGGCAAGGTCAAGATGGTCTGGCGCAACCTCACCTTCATCGGGCCCGACTCGGTGACGGCCGCGCGCGCCGCGGCGGCTGCCGGCGCCCAGAACAAGCTCTGGGACTTCGCCGACCTGTTCTACAAGAACCAGGGCACCGAGAACACCGGCTACGTGACCGACAAGTTCATCCAGCAGATCGCCACCAACGCCGGCGTGGACGTGAACAAGATGAAGGCCGACGAGAGCGCGCCGTTCGTGGAGCAGCAGCTCGGCGAGGCGCAGAACCAGGCGCAGCAGTTCGGCATCAACTCGACGCCGTCGTTCCTGATCCAGGTCGGCAAGGGCAAGCCGCAGAAGCTCAACTACCAGAACTTCAAGCTGTCGGAGTTCTCCGGGCCGATCGACGCGGCCCTGAAGCAGGCCGGCGGGTAGGCGCTAGGCCGGGACGAGCTCGTCGCGGAGGGCGGCCACGCGGCCGCTCTCGTCGCCCATGCCGATGTCGCGCAGGATCTCCTCGGCGAGCCCGAGGTAGTCGGCGCCCAGCTCGGGGCGGTAGTCGACGATCGAGACCCCGCGCTCGGCCGACTCGGCGTAGCGGATCGACGAGCGGATCGCAGCCTTGAAGACGCGCTCGCCGAAGCGCTCCTTGAGCTGCGTGAGCGCGTCGCGCGAGTGCACCGTGCGCATGTCGGCGATGTTGAGGAACACGCCCAGCCACTCGAGGTCGGGGTGGAGGTTCTCCTTGGCCAGCTCGATCACCTCGAGCGCCTGCTCCACGCCCTGCATGGCGAAGTACTGCGCCTCGGCGGAGATCAGCGCATAGTCGGCCGCAACGACGGCGTTCACCGTCAGGAGGCCGAGCGCCGGCGGGCAGTCGATCAGGATCACGTCGTAGCGGCGCTTGACGTCGCGCAGGGCGCGCCGGAGCGTCATCTCGCGGCCCATCTTCCCGCTCAGGACCAGCTCGGACTCGGCCAGGCCGAGGTTGGCCGGCAACACGCCGTCGTGGATCGCATCGGCGGCCTTCGACTTCCCCGCCAGCACGTCTGCGACGGTCGGATCGGCGTCCGGCGGGACGTCGAAATAGTCGGACAGGTTGCCCTGCGGGTCGAGGTCCACGGCGAGCACCTCGAGGCCGATCCGGCGGAAGATGTCGGTGAGCGTGCGGACGGTCGTGGTCTTGCCCGTCCCGCCCTTCTGAGAGAGAACAGCGATGGTCGTCGCCATGAGGGGCGGAGACTACCGAGGCGTCGCAGCTAGGCGACGGCGCCCGGCGCGCGCCGGTGCTCCGGCGCTCCGGTGCCGTGCAGAATCACGAAGAAGAGGTCGAAGCGGCCGATCGTCACCTGGTCGCCGTCCTCGAGCGCGCGCATGTCCGTGCGCTCGCCGTTCACGAAGACGCCGTTGAGGCTGCGGTCGTCAAGGATCCGCACGCTGTCGCCCTCGCGGTGCAGCATCGCGTGGCGGCGGGAGACCGTCGGGTCGTCGAAGCGGAGGTCCGCCGACAGGCTGCGGCCGATCCGCGTCCAGCCCTCGACGAGCCCGACGACGCGCAGGCTGCCGTCGTCGAACGCGAGGTAATGGCCGTCGCGGTCGAGCGCCTCGCGCGCCTCCGCGAGCCAACCCGGCGGGCCGGCGTCGTGGGTGCCGATCGGCTCCTGCGTCACGTTCAGGTCGCCGAAGATCGACGAGCGCTTGAACTCCGTGCCGCCGCAGTGCGGGCAGGCCGGCACCTGGTCGCGCTCGTGTAGCGCGACGGCGAAGCCGCACTCGTCGCAGCGGAAGCATCCGGCACCCGCGAGCGTGCCGGAGTTGAACGTGTCCAGAGGCTCCCGCCCGAGCATCATCGTGCGAATCATAACGTGCGATCCAAGGGTCGAAACTTCCACAGCGCTGAAGTGATGCGCGTCTTCGCGCCCGTTTGCAAGCGACTCGGACGGATGTTCCAAGCGTGTGCAGGGATCTTCCGAATTCGGACGAATTCGCCCTCCATGGCAAGAGATCTCGCATCGTTCCTGCGCCGCAAGGCGCGCAGTACCAAGTCGGATCCCGCGCGCTGCTCGAGCTGCAACCGCGTGCCGCTTCCCGGCGAGCTCGTCCACGAGCTCGAGTCGCGCCGCGTCGTCTGCCAGCTCTGTCTCGCGGACCTGCCCGAGCCGCACCGGGTGACGATCTCCTGCGAGCGGGTGCACGCGACCGACCGGCCGCTGACGGTCGCACGCGCCGCCTGAGCGATCATCCGAGTCCGCGCGGCCGTATCATCACCGGCCGCCGATGATCCCAGTCACCGTCCACGCCTTCATCTCCGCCCCGCGCGAGGACCTCTACGACTTCATCGCCGATTTCGGCGCGCGCCCGGCGTGGTGCGACCACTTCATGGAGGACTACCGCCTCGCTCACCCAAGGGCGACCGGGGAGGGCGCGGGTGCGCGCTATCTGCTTGCGGCGCCCGGCTACCGGCACTACGTCGAGACCACGCTCGTGAAGGCCGAGAAGCCGGTCGGGATGGTGGAGCGGCTGCACGGCGGGCGCAATGGCCGCAGTCGCGGCGAGCTGACGTGGGAGCTCTCGCGCGAGGGCGTCGGGCTCACGCGTGTGGCGGTGACGCTCGAGTGGCGGCCCGGCACGCCGCGCGAGGCCTTCAAGGAGAAGCTCGGCGGCCGCCGCTGGACGCGCCGCCAGCTCAAGAGCGCGCTCGAGCGCCTGCGCGTGATCTTCGAGGAGCGCCCCGACGGTCCGCTGGCGCGCGTGAGCATCGCCGGATTCGAGCCGCTGCGGTCGCCGCGCTTCGGAGCGAGCCCGAGGGCCGCCAGAGGATAGGATGCCGCGCCGCATGAGCTCGACCCTCCGGAGATTCGCCGTGCTCGCCTGCCTGCTGGCCGGGCTCGTGGCCCTCACCGGCTGCGAGAACACGCGCGAGAACGACGCCGGCCGCGAGGGACTGCCCGAGAAGATCGGGCACCTCGACTACAACGTCTACATCACGCGCGAGCTGAACCTGCGCGACGCCGAGGACAAGGGCTACTACCAGGGCGCCGAGGCGCCTCCCGGCTTCGCGCTCTACGGCGTCTTCCTCCAGGCCTGCAACCCGAGCGGCAAGGTCGACGAGCCGCACTGGATGGCGTCGAGCAACTTCCAGATCGAGGACACCGCCGGCAACACGTTCAGGCCGCTGCCGCTGCCGGCCAACAACATCTGGGCCTACAAGGCGCGGCCGCTCAAGGAGCACGCCTGCATCCCGGAGGTCGGCTCGCTCGCGGCGGGCGGCCCGACCAACGGCGCGCTTCTGATCTTCAAGCTGCCGATCGCCACGCTCGAGAACCGCCCGCTCGACCTGCGCATCACCGCGCCGCCGGATGCGTCCGGCAACCGGGACTCAGGCCTGATCGAACTCGATATTTAGCGGCGTCTAGCGGCTGACGCCGGCGCCCAGCACCACGCGCGCGGCGGGCGCCGCGGTCGCTCCACCCGCGCCGGCCTTCACGAACAGCACGCCGACCGCGATCTTCGGCCTGCGCGTGGGCGCATAGGCGGCGAACCAGGCGTCGGTGTCCTCGCCCGGGTTGGCGGTGGTCTCGCCGGGGGCCGGGTTCTCGGCGGTCGGGCCGACGGTGGTCTTCAGCTCCGCGGTCCCGGTCTTGCCGGCCACCTTCACGCCCGGCAGCGCGGCCGCGGTGCCGGTGCCGTACGCCACGACGCCGATCATCAGCTGCTCGAGCATGTCCGCGACGTGGCGCGAGGTCACACGGCGCGGCGGCCCCCGCGGCGAGTCCTCGAGCAGCGTCGGCTCGTGGCGGACGCCGCGGTTCGCGACGGTGCTCGCCACGAGCGCCATCTCGAGCGGCGTCGCAAGCACCTTGCCCTGCCCGATCGCCGTCGAGCCGACCGCCAGCGGCGTGTCGATCTCGCTCGCGGGCGGGATCGAGCTGACTGCGGCGCCCGTGATCTTCGGCTGCTCGTTGAATCCGTAGCGCTCCGCGGTGTCGACGAGGCGGCGCGCGCCGAGCTTGACCCCGAGCGGCGCGAAGACGGAGTTGCACGAGTGGGCGAAGCTGGCGGCGAACGAACCGCCGCAGGACTCGCCGTTGGCGTTCTCGAGGCCCACGCCGTCGATGATCGCCTTCGTCTCGACCGGGAACTGGGTGGTCGGCTTGACCGCCTTCGCCTCGAGCGCCGCCGTGGCGGTGATGATCTTGAAGACCGACCCGGGTGGCTGCGGGGCCGAGAACGCGATGCCCGCCAGCGCGCGGACCTTGCCCGTCCGCGGTTCGATCGCGGCGATGCCGCCGAAGCGCCCGGCCAACGCCTGCTGCGCCGCGGCCTCCAGATCCAGGTCGATCGTGGAGCGCACCGGCTTGGCGGGCACGGGCGCGCTCGAGGCGAGGCGGCGGTTGCCCGCCATCAGCGTGCCGCCGGGCCGCCCCGCGACCTGAAGCTCGAGCGCGCGCGCGAGCCCCCACGTCCCGACCGGGTGGTCGAGCGGGAACCCGCGCGAGTAGAGGGCGGCGCGCTCGACGGCCGTCTTCGCCGGGCCCATGCTGCCCGCGATCGCAGATGCGGCGCCGCCGCCCGGCACCCGCTTGTCGGCGGGCCCGGAGACGATCGTGGCGCCGCCGGAGGCGAGGATCTTCGCGCGTTCGGGCGCGACGGTCTGGCGCGTGAGCTGCTCACCCGGCCTCAGCCCGGGGAAGACGAGATCGGGACGCCAGTCGACACCCTCGTCGCCCACCGGGATGTCCACCTCGCCGTCGATCACGCCGAAGACGCGCGTGACGGCACGCACCGGCACGCGCACCGCGTCGCCCTTGTCCTTCGCGCGACCCGGCTCGAGCCGCGCGAGCGTGGCGGTGGCGGCGGCGTTCCGATAGAAGGTCGCGAAGTTCGCGGCGGTCACCCGCTTGCGCGCGCCCGGGCTCAGCAACTGGTACATCGCGGAGTAGTTGCCGCGCTCCCAGGCAGCGGCGAAGTCGCGCGCGGTGCGCTCGGACTGCGATTGCCCGGCGCCGATCACGATCCCCAGGACGAGCGACACCACCGCCACCGCGATCACCACGGGCAGGAGCCGGTGCGTGATCCGCCGGCGCCGTTCGGCGGAGGCGCCGTCGAGGGCGAGCGCGCGGCGGACGTCGGTGAGGTTCGGCGGCATTAGCGTTCGTCCCCTCGCATGACCGCAATCGACTGGATCATCATCGCGTTCACGGTGCTGATGGCGCTGTGGGGGTACTCGCAGGGGCTCGTCGTGGGTGCGCTGTCGCTGGCCGGCTTCGTCGCAGGCGCGTTCCTGGGCGCGCGCGTCGGGCCGCTCGTGCTGTCGGGTGGGGCGCACTCGCCATATGCGCCGCTGTTCGCGCTCACGGGCGCGTTCCTGATCGGTGGGGTGCTGGCAACGGGGCTAGAGGTCCTGGGGTTTCAGCTTCGCCGTCGCCTCGGACCGACACTCGGCCTGCTCGACGGGCTCGGTGGCGCAGTGCTCATCGCCTGTGCCGGCCTGGTGCTCATCTGGGTCGCCGGAGCGGTCGCGCTGCAAACTCCCGGGGCGCGGGATCTCCGCCGGGCGATTCAGCGCTCCCCGATCATGCGGGCGCTGAACGAAACGCTACCTCCGTCGGGCGCTTTGCTCAACGCCCTTGCGCGCTTCGACCCCTTCCCGAAGATCGCGGGACCGGCGGCGAACGTGCCCCCGCCGAACTCGAAGATCGCCCGCGACCCGCAGGTGCGAGCAGCCAGTTCGAGCGTCGTGCGCGTGCTGGGGACGGCGTGCGGCCTGGGCATCGAGGGGTCCGGCTGGATCGCGCCGGGCGGCCTCGTGGTCACCAACGCGCACGTCGTGGCGGGCGAGGACGACACCACCGTCCAGGCCCAGGGCACCGGCCCGCACCTCGACGCCCAGCCGGTCTGGTTCGATCCGCACAACGACATCGCGCTGCTGCGCGTGCCCGCCCTGGCAAACGCGCGCTCGCTGCCGCTGAACGTGAATGCCGCGCCCGGCACCTCGGCGGCGATCCTCGGCTTCCCCGAGAACGGCCCCTACGACGTCGAGCCCGGCCGCCTCGGCCGCACCGAGACCGTCCGCACCGAGGACGCCTACGGCCGCGGCCCGGTCCAGCGCAAGATCACGTCGCTGCGCGGGCGCGTGCGCTCGGGCAACTCGGGTGGCCCGATGGTCGACGGCAGCGGCCGCGTGGTCACGACGATCTTCGCGGCGACGGTGGGGCATGGGGAGCGGAGCGGCTTCGGGGTACCGGACTCCGTGGTGCGGGATGCGCTTGCGAAAGCAAGCGGGCCGGTGGGCACCGGCGCGTGCGCGCACTAGACGCTTGTCGACGCACCTGCGTATCGTCGGGCAAGCGATATGAGCAAGACACTCGTAATAGCCGAGAAGCCCTCCGTCGGCCGCGACCTCGCTGCCGCGCTGCCCGGGACGTACAAGCCGTCCAAGGACAAGACCTACCTCGAGGGCGACGAGTACGTCATCACGTGGGCGGTCGGCCACCTGGTCGGGCTGGCGCCGCCGGACGAGTACGACCCGAAGCTGAAGAAGTGGCGCTTCGCAGACCTGCCGATCCTGCCCGAGAAGTTCAAGCTCGTCCCCAACGACGAGAAGTCGCGCAAGCAGCTCACCGCGGTGCACAAGCTGATCAAGAGCGACGAGGTCGACCAGATCGTGAACGCCTGCGACGCCGGCCGCGAGGGCGAGCTGATCTTCGCGTACGTGTACGAGACCGCCGGCGTGCAGAAGCCGATCAAGCGGCTCTGGCTCAACTCGATGACGCGCAAGGCGATCGAGGAGGCGTTCGGCCGCCTGCGCGAGGGCGAGGAGATGCAGACGCTCGAGGCCGCCGCGCGCTCGCGGTCCGAGGCCGACTGGGTCGTGGGCATGAACGCCACCCGCGCCGCGTCGATCCGCCTGCGCGCCGCGTTCGACGGCGCCGTCTCGCTCGGGCGCGTGCAGACGCCCACGCTTGCGCTCGTGGCCCGCCGCGAGGAGGAGATCCGCAACTTCAAGCCCGAGCCGTACTGGCTCGTGGAGGCCGCCTTCGAGGCGACCGGGCAGCGCGCCTACCGCGGCCGCTACATGGGCGGCAAGCGGATCGCCGAGGCCGAGGCGCAGAAGATCGTCGAGGGGGTCACCGGCGGGCGCGGCGACATCACCAAGGTCGAGACCAAGGAGGAGCGCGAGAAGCCGCAGCTGCTCTACGACCTCACCTCGCTCCAGCGCCACGCCAACACGCTCTTCGGCTTCTCCGCGCGCCGCACGCTGGCCGCCGCGCAGAAGCTCTACGAGGAGCACAAGGCGATCACCTATCCGCGAACCAACTCGCGCTACCTGCCGAGCGACCAGATCGCGGAGATCAAGCCGACCGCCGAGCTCGTGGGCCGCAACGCGCAGTACCGCCGGGGCGCCGAGTACGTGACGTCGCTCGACAAGCTGCCGCTCGGGCGCGTCGTGAACGACAAGCGGGTCGAGGACCACCACGCGCTGATCCCGACCAAGTCCGAGCACAACCTGTCGAAGATGGGCCCCGACGAGGTCAAGGTCTACGACCTCGTGGCCAAGCGCTTCCTGGCCGTCTTCCACCCCGACGCCGTCTACGAGCGCACTCGTATCGAGACGGTCGTGGCCGACCACGTGTTCCGCACCAGCGGCCGGCGGCTGCTCGAGGCCGGCTGGAAGGGCGTCTACGGCGCCGAGGTCGAGCAGGACACCGGCGAGGACGACACGGGCGGCGATCAGCTCCTGCCGAAGCTCGAGCAGGGCGAGCAGGTGGACGTGCCGTCGGTCGAGTCGATCCGCAAGGAGACCCAGCCGCCGCGGCGCTTCACCGAGGCGTCGCTGCTGGGCGCGATGGAGACCGCCGGCAAGGACATCGAGGACGGCGAGGTGCGCGAGGCGATGAAGGAGTCCGGCATCGGCACGCCGGCCACCCGCGCGTCGATCATCGAGCGCCTCGTGGACGTGGGCTACATCGAGCGCGAGGGCCGCGCCCTGCACGCGACCGAGAAGGGCGTCCAGGTCATCCGCCTGCTCGACTACCACCCGCTCACCTCTCCGGAGCTCACCGGCGACTGGGAGCGGCGCCTGGCGCTGATCGAGCAGGGGACCGACTCGCGGCCCGCGTTCATGAAGGACATCGCCACCTTCGCCACCGAGACCGTGCAGGCGCTCGACAAGCTCAAGGACGTGAAGATCGAGCGAGCCAACCTCGGCCCGTGCCCGGTCTGCGGCCGCGACGTGATCGAGAATCGCAAGGGCTATTCCTGCTGGACCAAGGACGACCCCGGCTGCGGCTTCGTGATCTGGAAGCGCAAGGCGGGCAAGAACCTGCCGCCGCAGGT
>JAICRZ010000043.1 GCA_025937135.1 Thermoleophilaceae bacterium | reverse complement strand
TCCAGCAGGTGCTCGCCGACGTGGCCACCGAGATCGACGCCGCCCGCCTGCTCGTCTGGCGCGCCGCGTGGATGGGCCGCAACGGCGTGCCGATGACCGCCGGCCAGGGCTCGATGTCCAAGCTCAAGGCCGGCGACATGGCGATGTGGGCCACCACCACGCTGATGGACCTCGTCGGGCCGTACGCGCAGTCGATGGACTGCCCGCTCGAGAAGTTCTTCAGGGACGCGAAGATCTACCAGATCTTCGAGGGCACGGCCCAGGTCCAGCGGCTGGTCGTGGCGCGCATGCAGCGGGCCTACTACAAGGACAGGCTGGCCGACGTGAACGCGCAGGCGCCGGGCACGCCGCAGGGCGACAAGATCGGCGAAGCGGTCGAGGCCGTGGCGACCGCCTGACGCGCGGCGTCACAATGCGAGGCATGGGCCTCGCTCGTTTGTCGATGAGGTAGGGCGCGGTGCATTGGGTCGAGTTCCTCACGCCTGTGCTCGCGATGGGCAGCTACGGCGCCGTTTACGCGCTGCGGTGCCGCACGCTCGCAGCCGAGGGGCGCGGGGTGCCGCGTTGGCGGCAGGCGTGCTTCGCGGGCGGCGCGGTACTCGTGGTCGCGGCGGTCACGCCGCCGATCGACGGCGTGGCCGACAGGCTGCTGGCGGCGCACATGGCCCAGCACGTCCTGCTCGGCGACCTCGGGGCGCTCCTCATCGCCCTCGGCCTGACGGGTCCGCTGCTTCAGCCGATCCTGCGCCAGCGCGTGAACCGCGCGCTGCGGCGCCTGAGCCACCCCGTGGCGGCCTTCGCGCTGTGGGCGTTAGACCTGTACGCATGGCACGCGCCGTTCGCCTACCAGGCCGCGCTGCGCGACGATGTCGTGCACACCATCGAGCACGCCAGCTTCTTCGTCTTCGGCCTGAACATGTGGTTCGCGCTGCTCGGGCCGCTGCCGAAGCCGGCATGGTTCGGCAACCTCGCGCGGCTCGGGTACGTGATCGCGGTCCGGCTCACGAGCATGCTGCTCGCCAACGTGTTCCTCTGGTCGGGGACCGTCTTCTATCCGTACTACGCGAGCGGCGAGCGCCAATACGGCATCGGGGCGCTCCAGGACCAGGGAATCGCGGGCGCGATCATGATGGTCACCGACAGCGTGGTCACGCTGGGACTGTTCGGGTGGCTGTTCATGCGCACGGCCGCCGAGTCCGAGCGCAAGCAGGAGCTGATCGAGTTCGCGGCCAGCCGCGACGTGGCGCTCACTCCGGAGCGCGCGGCGCGCGCCGTTGCGTCCGGTCGCGAGGGCGAGCTGCGGGCGCGACTCGCGGCGGGTGACGGTTTCGACCGTGCGTCCGCCACGGATGGATGACCCGCGCCGCCGTCGCGTCACGCGCGGAAGTGAGAAAGCTGCCAGGACCCTCAGCGTTCCGATACGGAGGACGATTACCGATGGGTGTCCCGAGCAATCCCCCCGGGTTGCGAACACCCTAGGAGTTGGTGATGGATCTCCAATCGCTCGATCCCTCGTACTACGACGCGAGCGCGGTCGCCGGCACGACGCCGACGACCCTGTTCCCGGCGCCTCATCTCGACGGCCCCCTCGACGGCATCGCCCAGCAGCTTTCGATGACCCCGGACGCGCTTCGCAACGCGTTGAGCCAGGGCAGCTCGATCACGGACCTGGCGCAGCAGGAGGGCGTCTCCCGTGACGATCTCGTGAAGTCGGTCGAGGACCAGATTCAGCAGACGCGCGCGGCCAACGGCGCGCAACCGCTCGATCAGCAGTCGCTCGGCCGCATGGTCAACCGGGCGTTCGATCGCCATCGCGGCGGCGGCCACCACCACCATCACCACAGCAAGCCTGTGTCCAGCCCTGCGAGCACCACGCCCACGGATCCTCAGTCGCAGAGCGGCGGGATCGACGTCCTCGCCTGACGCGCACCAGAGGTCGCGCCCTTCAGCAGCGGGGCGCGGCATCATGTCTGCTGACGTGATCTGGGTGCTCATCGCAGCCGCCGGGTGCGCGATGCTCGTGGCATGGCCGGCCTTCAGGCGCTGGCGTGGCGGCGCGGTCGCGCGCGTCGGGCTGACGCCGCAGACGGCGCGGGCGTTCCAGATCGTGACCGACGTCTGCTTCGGCGCGATCGCCGTGATGTGGACCGTGGGTGGCCTGATCGGGCTGCTGCGCTAGCTCGCGAGCGCGCGCTCGAGGTTGTCGAGGCATCTGTTCCAGCCGCCCTCGTGGGAGCGCACGGCCTCCAGGTTCAGGAGCCCGCGGTGCGTGAAGCGGACCGTCGTGACGCCGTCGCTCTCCTCGAAGTCGATCTCGATCAGCGTGCGCGTCGGCTCGTCGTCCCAGATCCAGGTGAACGCAAGCCGGCGCGGCGGGTCGACCTCCGTGTAGCGGCCACCACCGCCGTATTCGGCGTCCTTGTGCGGGTCGCGCATGACCACGCGCACCTCGCCGCCCACGCGCAGGTCGACCTCGGCCTCGGTCGTCTCCCAGTCGTGCTCGGCGTGCCACCAGCGGCGCATGACCTCCTCGCTCGTCCAGGCATCGAAGACGGCCTGCGCGGGCGCGTCGAACGTGCGCTCGATGCGAACGGCGTTGTCAGCGACCATGCCCGAGGCGCCGCAGTTGTGCGCTGATCCACGCGCCGGCCAGCAGCAGCGCGGCGCCGGTGGCAGGCGCGGCGGTGAGCATCTCCTCGACCGGCACCCCGGCGACGTGCGCGATCACGACCGGGCACCGTACTCGTCGTGCAGGTTCCACCAACGGTAGGGCGGCGTCTGCGGGAAGCCGTCCGGCGAGTCCTCCCAGTCCTCCTGGCGGCCCAGCGCGGTCAGGTCGAGGTAGCTCCACGTGCTGCCCATGGCCTCGTCGCCGCGGTTGTTGACGAAGTAGGTGCGGAAGACCTGGCTGCCGTCGCGGATGAAGGCGTTGGTGCCGTGCCACTCGTCCACGCCGAAGTCGGCGTCGAAGTCGTCGGTGAGCGTGTACCACGGCATCTCCCAGCCCATGCGCGCCTTCCAGCGCTCGATGTCGGCCTGCGGCGCGCGCGAGACGAACGCGAGCGTGGTGTCGCGGGCGTTCAGGTGCGCGACGTGCGCGACCTGGTCGGCGAGGAACGAGCAGCCCGGACAGCCGCTCTCCGGCCAGCGCGCGACGCCCGGCTCGAAGAAGAAGCGGTAGACCAGGAGCTGGCGCCGCCCCTCGAACAGGTCGAGCAGGGTCGCGGGCCCGCCGGGGCCCTCGAGGCGGTACTCCTTCTCGACGGCCATCCTCGGCATCCGGCGCCGCTCGGCGGCGAGCGCGTCGCGGGCGTGCGTGAGCTCCTTCTCCTTCACGAGCAGCTCATTGCGCGCGGCCTCCCATTCCTGCGCTGACACGACCGGCGGGGCGTTCATCGCTGTCCTTCCTCCTTCAGATAGTCGTCGACGACGTCGAACATGCGCGTCCAGAGGGCGCGCTGGCGATCCATCCAGTCCGCCGCCACGCTGAGCACCTCGGGCTCGAGCGAGAGGCGGTGCGTGCGGCCGTCGACCACGCGCTTCACCACGCCGGTCTCCTCCAGCACCTTCAGGTGCTTCGAGATCGCGGGCTTCGACACGCCGAAGCCGGCCGTGGCGTCGCCCACCGTCGCGGGACCGCCGGCGAGGCGCTCGACGATGCCGCGGCGGATCGGGTGCGCGAGTGCCCTGAACGGATCGTTAACCATTGGGTTAACAGTACCACGACCCGGTGGGCGCTACGGGAGCGACCGGCTACGCGCCGCGGGCCAGCGCCTCGCGCTTCGCCTGCGTGCGCATCTCCGCCAGCAGCCGCTCGAGGCGCGGCTCCGTGGTGGTGTCCACGTGCCTCATCGCGGCGGCAACCGCGGGGTGAACCTGGCCGATCAGGCGGTGCATCTCCTGCGCGACCGCGCGGTAGCCCGGATGGCCCTCCGCGCCCGAGCGCAGCTCGATCAGCTGCATCGCCTCGCGCGCGTTCATGTCGAGGACGTAGCGAAGGCGGAAGGCAAGGCAGACGGCGTACTGCGCCTCGAGCTCGCGCCCGGAGTCGCGCAACGCGCGCCACGCGCCGGCGGACACCTCGAGCGCCTCGTTGTAGGCGGCGCCGCAGCCGGCCAGGCCGACCTCCTCGGGGACGTCGGCGCCCAGCAGCGGCGTCAGCTCCTGCCACTGCGCCGTCAGCATCCGATGGCGCTGGAGGTCGCGGAACGCGCCGTAGTCGGAGACGATCTCGAAGCGGTAGCGCAGCGCCTCGAAGCCGCGGCCGGGGCGGTGGCGGCGGTTCTCGCGCTCGCCCACGAGTGAGGCGATCAGCCGCATCCGCTCGTCGGCGCCGAGGCGGTCGACCGCGTCGGCGACCTCGGCCTCGCTCACGCTCGCGCTCTCCTCGAGCAGCGCGCGCAGGAGCCGCGTCTCGTCGCCGTCCACGTCCACGAGCGTCACGCTCGCGGGCTCGGCTTCGAGCGGGTCGCGGCGCAGGCCCAGCCGCTCCGCGGCCTCGTCGGCGCGCTCGCGCCGCGCGCGCAGCTGCTCGATCCAGACGCCGCCGCGCTCGGGCCGCCGGACGCGCTGGAGGAAGCTCGGCATGACCTTCTCGAGCTCCTCGAGGATCATCGTCCCGTAGGCCTGAGCCTCGGGCAGCGGATGCGCGAGCAGGTGCAGGATCAGCGACTCGTACGCCTGCCCACTCGCAAAGACGCCCATGTGCGAGAGCGCGGCCGCCGGCAGCATCCCGCGCGTCAGGTCCAGCGCCTTCGCCCGCACCGCGCGCTTGTGTGCGGCCTCGCCGCCCGCGCCCGGTGGTGGGAACGAACCCTCAACCCACGCGTGCACGCGCGCGAAGGTCTCCGAGTAGAGCTCGAACAGCCGATCCATGGCCGCGGCGTACTCCGGGCCGAGCGAGTCGTCCCGCCAGTAGCGCCAGGCGCCCGATGAGTCCATCGGCTGGTCGTAGGCGATGTAGCGCGTGGACTGCTCGAGGTACGAGGCGAGCCGCGGCCGCTGGAGCACCTTCGTCACGACGTTGGAGCACCACTCGACCGCCACGTGCGCGCCGCCGAGCTGCGCCACGGAGTCGTCGCCGTACTCGAGGAACATCCGCTCGTAGAGCTCCGCCGCGCGGCGGCCCTCGCTTCCCTCGAACGTCGCGGGCAACTCGGGAAGCGAGTCGGCGAACTCATCGAGGAACAGCCGCCGCAGCGTGCCGCGATACCTCGAATAGCGCGAGAACAGCGCGCCCTTGACCGTCTCCGGCAGATTCACCAAAGCGAAGACGGGGCGGTCGAGGTTCGTGAAGTGCGGCTCGAGACGCGCGCGCTCCTCGGGTGTGAAGGTCTCGACCGGGTAGTCCATCGGGACGGTCGAGTGTGCCACGACCGCCGGACTGAGAGGCGGCTAGCGAACGCCGGCCGCGGCGGCCACTACCGCGTGCGAGGGCACGAGAGCTGTCGCGGCGCCGCGGGCGCAAGCGCGCATGCGCTCGCCGAGCTGCGGGATGAGGCCGTCGGTCAGGCCGAGCGAGGAGACCGCCTCCTCAGGCTCGTAGCCACGCACCGCGAGCGCCAGGGCAGAGCGCTGGCGCGGCGTCAGGTCGGCCTCCGAGAAGCGAGCGAGCTTGCCGACCGCCGCCGCATGCACGTTGCCGTAGAGCCACGAGCGCACGTCGAGCGGCGTCGACCCGCTGAGCAGCGACGCCCACGCGCGGATCAGGCCGCGCTCGAGCGCGTCGGAGGCGACCGAGGAGTTGCCGAGCAGGCGCCGCAGGTAGCGCGTGAGCGGCTCGCGGTAGCGGCGCACGAGCTCCTCGAAGGCGAAGTCGTGGCCGTGCCGGGCGAGCAGGGCCAGGCGCTCGTCGGACTGGGTGGTCAGGAGCCGCACGGACTGACGTTGTCGGCGGCCGTCGGCCGCAGCCCGCGTTTATGAAGGTGAGCTGGACGTCTGTTCGTCCTGCTGCCGCGCGTCCCTGATCGCGGCGCGCTCCGACAGGCGGTTGTCGCGCCGCCAGCCGGCCTCACGCGCGCGGCGCCGCTCGTCCTCCGTCTCCGGCTCGAGCGCGGGCACGGGGCACGGGCGGCCGTCGTCGCCGAGAGCGACCATCGTCACGTACGCCGTCGACACGTGGCGCACGACCCCGCTGCGGATGTCCTCGGCGTCCACCCGCACACCGACCTCCACCGACGTGCGCCACGCCGCGTTCACCATCGCGCGGAAGGTGACGAGCTGGCCGACGTACACCGGCTCGAGGAAGGTCATCCGGTCCATGCCCGCCGTGACCACCCGCATCCCGCAGTGGCGGATCGCGGCGATGCCGGCCACCTCGTCGCAGAGGTGCATGATCTTGCCGCCGTGGACGTTGCCCGCCGTGTTCGCATCGAGGATCCCCATCCAGTGGGTCATGATCGAGATCGACTCGGATGGGCGGCGCGGCGTCACGGGCCGGTTAGTCTAGGTATCTCCCAGGTTTCGAAGGTTCAAGGAGCGCCCAGGAAATGCCAGGACTCGGCGGTCGATTCTCAACAGTCGTGAAGGCCAAGATCTCGAAGCTGCTCGACCGCGCCGAGGACCCGGCCGAGACGCTCGACTACGGCTACCAGAAGCAGGTCGAGCTGCTTCAGAACGTGAAGAAGGGCATCGCGGACGTGGTCACGTCCAAGAAGCGCCTTCAGATGCAGCAGGGCAAGCTCGAGCAGCAGATCGTGAAGCTCGACACCCAGGCGCGTCAGGCGCTCTCGCAGGGCCGCGAGGACCTCGCCCGCACGGCGCTCGAGCGCAAGAACGTGACGCAGACCGAGCTCCAGTCGCTCGACCAGCAGATCACCGAGCTCGAGGGGCAGCAGGAGCAGCTCACCGAGAACGAGAAGAAGCTGCGCCAGAAGGTCGAGGCCTTCCGCACCAAGAAGGAAGTGATCAAGGCGCAGTACTCGGCTTCCGAGGCGCAGGTCCGGATCTCCGAGGCCGCCAACGGCGTGGGCGAGCAGATGGCCGACCTGGGACTGGCCATGCAGCGCGCCGAGGACAAGGTCGAGGGCATGCGCGCACGCGCGTCGGCCGTCGACGAGCTCGAGAAGGCGGGCGCGTTCGAGGACATCACGCAGCTCGGCTCGGGCGGCCAGGACGACATCGATCGCGAGCTCTCGCAGCTCTCGTCGGGCGCCGAGGTCGAGGACGAGCTGGCGAAGATGAAGGCCGAGCTGGGCTCCGGTTCGGGCGGCGGCTCGCAGGGGGCGCTCGAGCCGGGCAAGGAAGGCCAGGCGTGATCGTCCGTATCGCGGAGGACAAGCAGTACGAGTTTCCTGACGATCAGGCGGAGCAGCTCAACGACCTGGACAACCAGCTCGTGGGGGCCGTCGAGTCCGGCGACCAGGGCCAGTTCGCCGACCTCTGGGGCAAGATGATCGAGCTGGTCCGGAGCTCCGGCACACCGGTCGGCGACGACGAGCTCGTGGGCTCCGACGTGATCCTGCCGCCCGAGGACATCACATTCGCGGAGGCGGCGAACGAGTTCACCGGCGAAGGGCTGATCCCGGACTGAAATCGTTCGGTCCGCTAGGCCTGCCGCGGTAGACCGGCGCGGCTGAGCTTCCCTCCGATTTCAGGACATCAACTCAGCGCCTGCGCAGGCGCGTGACGTTCGCTCCGCGCCGGCGTGCCTTCTCCGTGTTGCCCGCGGTGTCCACCGCGCGCACCAGCAGCACGTAGCGCCCGCGCGACAGCCGCGCGTGCACGTGAAGGGTCCATTTCGCGCGCCCGCGCGCGAGGAGCTGCGGCGCCCCGCGCAGGCAGTGGCGGCGCCTGCCGAGCCGGCCGTTCGCGCCGAGATAGCGGCAGCGCCCGCGCGCGACCCGCTTGCCCACCGTCACCGTGACCCGTGCCACGCGTTTGCGGCAGCCGCGGTCGCGTGCCGTCCCGCGCAGCAGCAGACGCCTGTGCCGTAACCGGGCGTGTCCCCGTACCACGCTGCGCGGGGCGAGCCGGTCGGCGCAGCCGGACAGCGCCTGGGCCGCGGCGGCGGGCTGGAGCCCGGCCGCGAGCGCCCCGCCTGCGCACCTGTCCGGAGGCGTGATCGCCGGCCCGCTGCGGGCGCCGCCGACGGGCTTGGCCGTCGAGGCCGGGAACACGTTCAGGTAGTGGCGCGCGACCGGGCAGCCGCGGGCGTCGAGCACCAGCATCCCGCGCGTGGTCACGTCCGGCCGCGCCTGCGGCTGGCCGTCGTAGTCCATGAACACGCCGGTGCGGTCCACCGCGCGCGTGCCGAAGCCGGCGGTGGTGGGCGCGCCGATCAGCGAGCCGTCGTGCAGCAGGGCGCCGACGGCGCCGGTCGGCCAGCGCGAAAGCGAGCCGTCGGGCAGCACGAAGCGGCCGCCGTCGTCCACGTGCGCCGTCGGATCATGTGATGCATCGAGCATCGCCGCCGTCGTGTTCGCCACGTCGTTGCCGCCGGTCGGCCCGACCGACTCCGACTCGAGCTTGTGCCTGTGGCCGTGCTCGTCCTGGTAACAGGGATTGCTGAACAGCCCGGGCGTCCCGCTCGCGAAGCCCCACGCGGGGATCAGGTAGCCGATCAGGTCGTCGGCCAGCCCGACCTGGAAGCGGTAGGCGGCGCGGGCGTGCCAGGTCGGGACGGCGGGGTTTGGCATGTCGCAGCTCACCTCGTCGGCGCCGAACGGCGAGCCGAGCATGAGCGCCGGGAACGACTCCGCCGGGTTCTGGATCAGCTGGAGGTCCGGGCCGATGTCGGCGTATCCCACGAACGTGCGGAACGAGTTCGAGGCCGTCGGCACGATCGCTCCGTTCGGCACCGGCGCCACCGGGTTCCCCGACGGGTCGCACGCCCAGCCCTGACGCCGGCCGAACTCGCCCGCCGCCGCGAGCGCCACGAACCCGTTGTTCTCGAGCGGCACGCAGATCTGACGACGGTGGAGCAGCACGTCGCCCGGCCGCAGCGCCGACGCGTCGCGCGCGGCGTCGGACACGACCGCGGCGAAGCGCTCGCCGGTGGCCTGCGCCTGGACGTACTGCGTGGCCACGTTCGTGTGGTTCTCCGACCCATTGGGCACGGCCGGTGGCTCGGTCTGCGGATCCTCCTCCGACCCGTTGTCGCCCACGAGGTACATGGCCATCCCGGGATGGCTCGAGTCGAACGAGCGCTCGAACGCGCCCGGCCAGTCGGCGCTCAGCTCGGCGCCGGCGTTGCCCATCTCCTGGTTGTGCGCGGCGAAGCTCATGATCGTGAAGATCGGCGTGCCGTCGCCGGCGCGCGCCTGGAGCACGCCCAGCTTCGGGTCGACCGCCGCGATGCGATCGTCGTTCGGCAGCGCGACGGCAGTCGGGAACTGGTCCGAGATCCGCGCCGACAGCCCGGGCAGCAGCGGGTAGTGGCTGCCCGACGCCCCGTCGGGGATCGCGCCCTGCACCTGGTGCGCGTACAGGCGCGCCGGGCGCAGCGCGTGCACGGAGTCCGCTGCCGCGTGCGCGATCCGGTCGGCCATGTAGTCCATGTAGTACTCGTCGATGCCCGAGCGCAGCCCGACGCCGACCGGAGTGGTCACGGGGCCGAACAGGCCGATGCTGTCGGGTGAGCTCTCGTTGTGGTCGGCGCTCACGACGAGGTCGGCGTCCACGCCGTAGTCGCGCTTCAGGATCGTGCGCGCCTCCTCGGTGTAGAAGTCGAACAGCCCGATCTGGTCGACCGACGCGTACACGACCGGCTTGTGCGAGCCGTCGGACAGCGCCACCGCGCGCACGTCGAGGTCGTCGTGCACCCCCGTGGCGGGACCCCTGTTGTTGTCGGCGTAGATGCCGTCCCAGCGGCCGTTGGCGTTCGCGTCGCACCACGGCTCGCCGGGGTCCCACTGGCCGTTGCCGTCCGAGTCGGTGAACGGCTCCTGGAGCGCGAAGCGGCCGTGGTCGGCGAACGCCGCGCATGCTGTGGCGAAGAGCGGAGCGAATTTGGCGTTGGCGGCGTCGGCCGCGGGCGAAGGCCAGGCGGGCGGCGTGATCGTCTCGCGCCCGGCGCCCGCCTGGAAGCCGGCGGCGAGCGCCGGCGGCGCCGCGACGAGCAGCACCGCAGTGCAGCCGACCAGGATCGCCACGCGCCGTCCCCCCACGGCGCCGCAAACTAGCGCGCGACGCGCGCCGAAGCGCCATACTCCCGCGCGCTCATGGGAGGAGCGGGGGTGAGACGAGGGGGAGTGATCGCGGCGCTGGCGCTGGCTTTCGTGCTGCCCGCCGCCGCGCACGCCGATTTCCCGTACGCGGGAAGCGGGGACGCGCACGACCCGACGACCTTCCACCTCACGCCGCCCACGGCGCCGAACGACTTCGACGCGAACGAGTTCAAGGGACTCGCCACGCCGGAGACCGGCAACGCGCCCGTGAACAACCAGCAGGACGAGCTGTGCGGCATCCGCGGCGACAGCACCTACGACCTCGCGACCACGCAGCCGACTGGAACCTGCGCGACCGGCGACGTGCACACCGCCTGGAACGTCACGACGGGGCGTCCCGACGTCCTGATCTCGGTGCTCGACTCCGGCATCGAGTGGAACAACCACGACGCCATGAGCGACCTCCGCTTCAAGGTGCACCTGAACAAGGGCGAGCTGCCGGAGCCGGAGGTGGGAGCGACGGAGCACGGGCAGACCGGCGCCGACTGCTCGACGTACACCGCCGGCGGCTACGACGTCAACGGCGACGGCGTCTTCAACCTGCGCGACTACGCCTGCGACCCCCGCATGGCCGCCGCGCTGGCCGACTCGCGCCGCCACGGCCCGCCGGGCTACCTCACGCCGGAGGACCTGATCATCGCCTTCAGCGACCACACGGATGCGGACCACAACGGGTACGTCGACGACATCGCCGGCTGGGACTTCGTGGACGACAAGAACGATCCGTACGACGACGTCCAGTACGGGCACGGAACCGGCGAGGCGCGCGACTCGAACGCGGAGGCGAACAACGGGAACAGTCTCGGCACCTGCCCCAACTGCATGGTCATGCCGCTGCGCGTGGGCGAGTCGTTCGTGGCCGACGCCAACCGCTTCGCCGAGGCCACGCTGTACGCGACCGACAACGGCACGAGCATCGTCCAGGAGGCGCTCGGCACGCTGAACGCGCCGAAGTTCGCGCGCCAGGCGATCGACTACGCGTACAACCACGGCGTGACGGTGATCGCCTCCGCCGCCGACGAGGCGGCCGAGCACCACAACCAGCCGGGCGCGCTGCCGCACACGATCGTCGTCAACTCGGTGCGCAACTACGACTCGACGTTCACGAGCATCCCGAAGTCGTATCTGCAGTTCAACGGCTGCACGAACTTCTCCACGCGCGTGACGCTGGCGGTGCCGAGCACGTCGTGCTCGTCCGAGGCGACCGGCCGCAGCTCCGGCATCGCCGGGTTGATCTACAGCGCGGCCATGAACGCGCACCTGACCAGCTCTGACTGCACCCGAGTCGATGGGTCCCCGTGCGCGATCACGCCCACCGAGGTCCGGGAGCTGATGGCATCCGGCCATATCGGCGGCTCTCAGCCCGCCGACGAGGGCGCAGGCGGCCAGGCCGACGACGTGCACTTCGCCGATTCCGGCACCGACTGCTCCACCGACATCCCCACCTGCACGGACCCGAACTCGAACACCGTGTTCAACGCGGACCAGAACGGCGGCCTGGTGGCTCCGCTCCCCGACTCCCGCCGTTACCACGCGCGCAAGGGCTTCGACGAGTTCTACGGCTACGGGCGGCTCAACGCCTACAACGCCGTGCACGCGGCGTCCGCCGGCACGATCCCGCCGGAGGCCGACATCACCTCGCCGGACTGGTTCGAGCAGGTCGACCCCGCCAAGCCGTCGTTCGCCATCGAGGGCTTCGTGAACGCGCGCGGCAGCGACTACACGTGCAAGGTCGAGATCGCGCCCGGCGGCCAGCCCGACAACACGACCGATTTCCACACGGTCGACTCCGACTGGTGCAACGGCAAGCACCACAGCAGCGCCCACAGCGGCGTGCTCGGGCAGGTCACCACGTCATCGCTGAAGGCGCTCTACCCGGCCGGCAACCCGTCGTCGTTCGACGGCAACGAGAACGGCGGCCTGCCGGCGCAGACCTCGAACGGGCGGCCGAACACGATGCCGTACGCGTTCACGGTGCGCGTGGTTGTGACCACCGTCGGGACCAGCCCGCAGATGACCGGTGAGGACCGGCGCCAGGCGTTCCTCCACCGCGACAAGGACATGCTGCCCAACTTCCCGATCCAGATGAAGTCGGACGGCGACTCGAGCCCGCTGCTCATCGACCTCGACGGCGACAACCGCAACGAGCTGGTGGTCGCGAACTCCGACGGCGTGATTCACGCGTACCGCCCCGACGGCTCGGAGCTGCCCGGCTGGCCGGTGCATACGCGGGCGCTGCCGGACCACTCGGGTGCGCGCGCCTACAGCGCTTCCGATGGCGTCGGGACCGGCCACTACAACGCCGTGCTCGGCGCGCTGGCCGCCGGCGACCTGTTCGGCGATGGCCGCCTCGAGGTGGTGGCCGACGACAACGGCGGCAACGTGTACGCGTGGGATCAGAGCGGGCACGAGGTCTTCCACGCGGAGGCGAACCCCGACTTCTCGGGCGCTCCGCTCAGCGAGTTCGACACCGTTCGCAAGGGCCCGCGCGACCGCACCGAGCACGGCTTCCTGGCCTCGCCCGTGCTCGCCGACCTCGACGGCGGCGGGCTTGACATCATCGCCGCCGGCGATGACCGCCACCTCTACGCGTGGCACGCCGACGGTTCGTCCGTCCACGGCTTCCCGCTGATCGTCGTGGACCCGGACAAGGTCGCGTCGATCGATCCGGCGACACACCACGTCACGTTCAACTCCAACGCGGCAGCCAACCCCGGCACGGACGAGGACCAGGGCAAGATCATCGACACACCAGCAGTCGCGAAGGTCGACGGCGCCGACAAGCCACCGACGATCTTCCTCGGCACCAACGAGGAGTACGCGGTGAACACCGGCGACGAGGGCGAGATCAACGCGGGGCTGACGAGCGCGAGCGTCACGGCAATCGGCGCGACCGGTGTGCTGGCGTTCGCGAACGGCCGCGCCTATGCGATCAAGAACGACGGTGACGTGAGCGGCCACCCGTTCCGCGACGGCTGGCCGAAGAAGGTCGGCATCATCGACCGCGGCCTGCTGCCCGACGTGGGCGAGGGCGTTAACGGATCGCCGGTCGTGGGCCCGGTGACGTGCCCGAGCGGTGGGCAGGGGATGAAGATCGCGCTGGCCCCGGACGCCGGGCCCGGCTACGTCTTCAACCCCGACGGCAGCTCCTGCTACGGCAACTCGGGCGGCAAGGACAACACGCTCGAGACCGACTTCGCGGCCGCTGCGCCGGAGAAGTACGACACGCCGACCTTCCCGGCCGTCGGCTACCCCGCGTTCGGCACGCTCGAGACCGGCGCGCCGCCCGACATCTTCATGCCCACCACCGGCTTGATCCGAGCGCTCGACGTGGTCGCGCCCGAGTACCAGGGCGGCCAGGACTTCGTCGGTGGCTGGAATGCCTCGACCGGGCAGTTCCGGCCCGGCTACCCGAGCCCGGTGAACGACCTGCAGTTCCTCGCCGGCCAGGCCATCGGCGACGTGGCCGACATCCCCGGCACGCAGCAGGTGCTCGGCGGCACCGCCTCCCTCGACCTCCAGGCGCTGAACTCGGCGGGCGCGCCGGCGAGCTCCGCATGGCCGAAGATGACGGCCGACTGGACCGTGGCCACGCCCACGCTCGGCTCGTTCGGCACGCTCGACAGCGACGCGAGCGCGCACAAGGACGTGGTCTCGATCACCCGCGCGGGCGAGCTGTCGGTGTACGACACGCCCGCAGCCGCGTGCTCGCCCAGCTCGTCGCCGCGCTTCCACCACGACAACGCCAACTCGGGCGACTACACGCGCGACGCGGTGCTGCCGGGCACCCCGTACGACGCCACCGTCTCGGGCAACTCGATCACCTTCAAGGCGCCCGGGGACGACCTCATGTGCGGTCAGGCGAAGGGCTACCAGCTCGTCGCCTCCGGCCACTCGCTCGGCCCGCACGACCTCGACGGCACGCCGATCACCGCCACGCAGTGGGATCCCGGCAGCGCGCACACAGTCACGGTGGACGGCGGCGGTCGCTACCTGGCGCTGCGCTTCGTGGACGACCAGGGCAACGTCGGCCGCACGTTCATCTTCGACCGGGCGAACGGGGCCGGCGGCGGCGGTGGTCCCACCGGCCACGGTGGCACCGCGGCCGGGCCCACCGGCAACGCGGCCGCCTGCAGCGATCGCACGAAGCCGCACTCGTCCAAGCTGCATCGCCACGCGAACCGTCAGGGCATTCGCGTGCGCGGCCACGCGCGCGACCGCGGCTGCGCGGGCGTCAGGCGCGAGGTGGTCTCGGTGGCGAAGGTCCGCGGCAGGAGCTGCCGCTTCCTGACGAAGTCGGGGCACCTGACGCGCGGCCGCTCGTGCCGCAAGCCGGTGCTGCTCCGCGCGCGTGGCGGCAGGAGCTGGACGTTCACGCTCCACCACCGGCTGCCGAAGGGCCACTACCGGCTGGTCGCGCGGGCCGTGGACAAGCTCGGCAACCGCGAGCTGCCCGGTCGCACCAACCGCATGAGGTTCCGCATCCGGTGATCCCGCGGGCGTTCGCGATCGCAGTGGTCGCGGTGGCGCTGGGCGCAGCGCCGGCGTGGGCCCAGCTCCCGGTGCTCGGTGGCAACCCGCAGCCGCCCCAGCCGTACGGGCAGAACGACGCCGGCGGCTTCCGCAACGTCCTCCCGCCGGGCGAGAACGGGCTCGACAACATCACGCAGTTCGGCCAGTTCGAGGCGACCGGTCAGCGACCGCCGCACTTCGACGACCAGCTCAAGCTCTACACCGACCTCATGTACGCGTCGCCGGCGCTGCGCCACGACCAGATCGGCGACTACTTCAAGGACGCGACCTTCGGTGTGCGTGGCGACGACGTCGAGTCGATCATCCACCCGCGCACCGGCGTGACGATCGTGCGCGACAAGGGCTACGGAGTCCCGCACGTCTACGGCGACACGCGCGCGGACGTCATGTTCGGGACCGGCTACGCCGCGGCGCAGGACCGTCTGTTCCTGATGGACGTGCTGCGCCACACCGGCCGCGCGCAGCTCTCGTCGTTCATCGGGGGCGCGGCCGCCAACCGCGAGATGGACCACACGCAGTGGGAGCTCGCGCCGTACAACGAGGCGGACCTACAGGAGCAGATCGACCGCGCGCAGGAGGTGTACGGCCAGCGCGGCGCTCAGCTCCAGGACGACCTGGCGCAGTACGTGGCCGGCATCAACCAATACATCGACGAGGCGCAGCTCGACCCGACCAAGAAGCCGGCCGAGTACTCGCTGCTGAACATCCCGCTCCAGCCGTGGAAGGGCACGGACGTGATCGCCACGGCATCGCTGATCGGCGGAATCTTCGGCAAGGGCGGCGGCCGCGAGCTGGACTCCGCTCAGACGCTCGAGGCGTTCACGCACCGCTTCGGGCGCCGCGCCGGACGCCGGGCGTGGAGCGACTTCCGCGAGAAGAACGACCCCGAGACGCCCACCACGATCCTCAAGAAGAAGTTCCCGTACGAGACGCGCAGCCCGTTCTCGAAGCGCGGCCTGGCGCTCCCCGACCGCGGCAGCGTGACGGACGCGCCGGTGGCGCCACCGGTGCCCGGGAACGCCAAGACGCAGACGCAGGGGGCGAAGGTCGGCGCGCTCGGCTTCGACCCGCGCGCGATTCTCGCCCACCAGCACCAGTCGAACGCGCTGCTGATCTCGGCACGGAAGTCGGCGACCGGCCACCCGATCGCCGTGATGGGCCCGCAGGTGGGCTACTTCGTCCCGCAGATCCTGATGGAGGAGGACCTGCACGGGCCGGGCATCGACGCGCGCGGCGCCGCGTTCCCGGGCGTGAACCTCTACGTGGAGCTGGGCCACGGGCGCGACTACGCGTGGAGCGCGACCACTGCGAACTCGGACAACATCGACACCTTCGCCGAGCAGCTCTGCCAGGACGACTTCCACTACCTGTGGAAGGGCCAGTGCCTGCCGATGGAGAAGCTCGAGCGGACGAACTCGTGGGTGCCGAACGCGCTCGACTCGACTCCGCCCGGCTCGGAGACGCTCACGGCGTACCGCACCGTGCACGGCATCGTGTTCGCGCGCGGGACGGTGAAGGGCAAGAAGGTCGCGTTCGTCTCGGCGCGGTCGACCTACTTCCACGAGGCGGACTCGGCGCTCGGCTTCTCCGCTCTCAACGACCCCGGCCAGGTGCACGACGCCGCCTCGTTCCAGCGCGCGGCGGGCCAGATCAACTTCGCCTTCAACTGGTTCTACACGGACGCGAACGACATCTCCTACTACCAGTCCGGGTGGTACCCGAAGCGCGCTCGCGGGACCTCGACCGACTTCCCGATCTGGGGGACCGGCCAGTACGACTGGCAGCAGTTCAACACCGACCTCCACCAGGAGGCGCTGCTCCCGTTCGCAGCGCATCCGCACGTGACCAACCAGTCCTACATCGTCTCGTGGAACAACAAGCAGGCGCCGAGGTGGGCAGCCGCCGACGACAACTTCCACTACGGGCCGATCTTCCGTTCGCAGCTACTGAGCGACAAGATCCGCTCGAACCTGAAGGGCGGCCGCAAGCTCAAGCTCGAGCGGCTCGTGCAGATCATGGAGGAGTCGGCCACGCAGGACCTGCGCGCGGTGAAGCTGCTGCCGGTGGTGATGCGCGCGATCGGCAAGCCGCGCGATCCGAAGCTGCGGGCGGGGCTCAAGCTCCTGAACGACTGGCGCCGGCGCGGATCGCACCGCCGCGACCTCGACCGCGACGGCCACTACGACGACGACGCCGCCGTCACGCTGATGGACGCCTGGTGGCCGCTGATCCGCAAGGCGACGTTCGAGCCGCGGATGGGCAGGGCGCTGTACGCGCAGATGATGAAGATGCTCCCGCCCGACATGCCGCTCTCGGCCAAGTTCCACGAGCCGCCGTACTACGAGATCGACTGGTGGGGCCTCGTGTCGAAGGATCTGCGCGACATCTTCGGCCGCCGGCCGCCGCCGGGGCACTTCCACCGCAAGTACTGCGGCAGGGGGTCGAAGCGCTCGTGCCGGATCGCGCTGCGGCTTTCGTTGCGTCAGGCCCTCGGGGTCACGAAGGAGCAGCTCTACGGCGGCGACGCCACCTGCAAGAGCTCGGGGCGCGTCGAGGCGTCGTGCTTCGACGAGACCCGCTCGACCAGCGCATCCGGCGTCGGGATCCCGAACTTCCCGTACATCAACCGGCCCACGTTCCAGCAGACGATCGAGCTGACGCGCAGGCTCGCGCGTTGACTTTGTAAAACCTCGGTCAATCGCGTTTAGCTCTCGCCCGACCGAGAACGGTTGGGTTATGGCAGTCACTACCGAACAACCGAATACAGCCGGTCGTAGGGAGGGACATGCCCCGGACGCGTGGGCTCATCCGGAGGACCCGGAGCAGAACACGAGACCGCCCGGAAACGGGGATCTCGACGCCCAGGAGACGGCTCGCAGCGAAGAGAAGCTGCTGGCCGTGCTAGGACGTTAGTAGGGGGAGGAGCATCTCGGGGGCGTCATGCGCCCCCGGGGTGTATTCCTTGTGCCCATGGCGTTCGCTCGACCCGCCCCACTCGCCCGCGAACTTGACGACGCGTTCCCCGAGCGCCCGTTCCGGATCGAGTTCTGGGACGGCACGAGCCTGCCCGCGACCAACGGCGACGGGCCGGTCTTCCGCGTGCGCTCGCCGGTCGCGGTGGCACACGCCCTGCGAGCGCCCGGCCAGCTGGGGCTGGGGCGCGCGTACGTCGCGGGAGCGCTCGAGGTGGAGGACCTCGATGCGGTCATGCGGCTCCTCGACACGTGGAAGCCGCCCGCGCCTTCGTTCGACCAGCGGCTGCGCCTGGTGGCGGCGGCCGTGCGCGCATGCGGGCTCACGCGTCCGCCG
>JAICRZ010000247.1 GCA_025937135.1 Thermoleophilaceae bacterium | reverse complement strand
GCCCCCAGAATCCCCCAGCGGACCTGCCGGCTTGCCGCCGCTTCCATCGGTTCTCCTTGTCGACAATCGACCAGCGCGCCACCCTACTAAGCCGGAGGCCCGGAGCGCGGACCGGGCTCACGCCCGGCGCTCGAGACGTGCACGAAGAACAGGCGCGCGGACAGCTCGCCGCTCATCTCGCGATCGGCGGATGGCGAGCGCCTCGGCGTGCGCGCTGCGAGAGGCGGTGTGGCCGCGTGGCCCGAGTTGTCCGGTGGCCACCTGACTGGCGATGCCGCCTTCGATCACGTCGTTGGCCTCCGCGTGCACCAGGACCAGGAGATCCAGCTCCGGCAGCTCGGCGCAGCTACGAAGACCGCAATCGGCGGGGCCTCGCAACCTCGTGTCAGATCATCGGTCCCGGGCTCGGCCGTGCCGGCGTTGGCGCTCCTCGTGGAGTTGGGCGATCGTTCGCTCGGCCCGCTGATGCGCGCGTCTGGCCGGCGGATCGATCGGAGTGGGTCCGACTCCGTCCGCCGGTGACGTCCATCCCGAAGACTCGCCCGTAGCCGTCGATCGCCGGCGCCGCGCGTCGCCACGCGAGGATGCAACGGCTGGTGTTCCTCCCTAGACCATATGGACCGTCGGTCTGAGGGCTCGATCGGTCCGGTCGGGATGTAAGGGTCGGCACCCGCGCATGAAGGTGCGCGGGTTGTGCAGGTCGAGGAATTGGGCCTCGACCGCGACCGCATTCATGGGGGTGCCGACATGGCACAGGTTCGCAGCTGGGTCGGGCTGGACGTGCACGCGCGCACGGTCGTCGCGGTGGTCATCGACGGCGAGACCGGCGAGTTGGTGGTGCGGCGGCTGTCGGGCGAGACCGCCGCGGTGGTGGCCTTCTGCGCTGGGCTGCCGGGTTCGGTGCGGGTGGCGTATGAGGCCGGCCCGACCGGGTTCTCGCTGGCGCGCGCGCTGGCCAGCGCCGGCGTGGGCTGTGTGATCGCGGCGCCGGGCAAGATCGAGCGGCCGGCGCAGGACCGCGTCAAGACCGACCGCCGCGACGCCGAGCGGCTCGTGCGGCTGTTGATGGTCGGCGGTCTGCACGCGGTCCGCGTGCCGAGCGTGCAGGAGGAGGCGCTGCGCGACCTGGTCCGCGCCCGCGAGGACCTGCGCGGCGATCTGATGCGCGCGCGCCACCGGCTGAGCAAGCTGCTGCTGCGCCACGACATCCGCTACGACGACGGGACCGCGCGGGCGTGGACGACCCATCAACCGCGCGTGCCTCGGGCGCATCAACCTGGGCGGTCCGGCGCAGCTGACCATGTTGGACTACGTGGGCGCGATCGACGCGCTGATCGTGCGCCGCGACATGCTGGAGGCCCACATCGAGCAGCTCGTCCCGGACTCGCCGTGGGCCGAGCCGGTCGCGCGCTTGCGCTGCCTGCGCGGCATCGACACGCTCAGCGCGGTCGGGCTGTGCGCCGAGATCGGCGACTGGCAGCGCTTTGACCACGCGAGTCGCGTGATGAGCTACCTCGGGCTGGTGGTCTCAGAAGACAGCTCCGGCGAGCGCCGCCGCCAAGGGTCGATCACCAAGACCGGCAGCCGCCACGCCCGCCGGCTGCTGGTCGAGGCGGCCTGGCACTACCGCCGCGCGCCCGCCCGCGGCCACACGCTCAAGCGCCGCCAGGCCGGCCAGAGCCCGCACGTGCTCGCGCTCTCCTGGACGGCCCAACGGCGCTGGCAACGGCTCGAGACCCAGCGCGGCAAGCGCCGCACCGTGGTCGCGGTCGCCGTCGCCCGCGAGCTCGCCGGGTTCTGCTGGGCGATCGCCACCGCCGACTGACCGCGGCTCAGCACACGTCGGCTGAGCAGGTGGCCGGAACGTGCCGGCCACCACGCGCGAGAGCACCCGCGATGCCGCTATGAGCAACCCCGAAGGGGCCACGCTCGATCCTAGATCCGCGAGCTCTCACGACGAAACCCGGTCATGCGGTAGCCAACCCGCGCATACGGATGACAACGTGAAGGGCTGGGTGCAAGAATCCTTGTTGGCGCGGGTGACCCCGAACGAGAAGAGCAGGCATCTGGGGACTGTGGAGCCTGCCGCGCGTCGTCTGCCGCTTTGACGGCCATATCAGTCGTGTCCCCGCTGGCGGCGCCCGCGCCGCCTCTCGCCTTTTGCGCGACGTAGTTGCGGTAGTTGCGCTCGGCCTCCTCGAGGAAACGGCGCTCGAGCACTTTGCGTCTGCTTTCGCCGGCGAGGCTGATCCGCGGGCCCGTGTCGCCGGCCTTGCGCTGGAGCGTGCGCAGCTTGCGCTGGGTGATCGTCGGCGCGCCGTAGCGGTAGTCCTCGTCCTTGCTGAGCAGATGCCAGGCGAGGACGGCGAGCTTGCGCGCGGTCGCGCAGAGCGCGATCTGCTTGCTGCGGCGCGCGGCGATCCGAGCGTGGAACGCGTGCAGCGGGCCGGGGGGTGCGGATCGCGACATGCGCGGCCTCGACGAGCAGGCCGCGCGCGTGCGCCTGGCCGGCCCGGGAGATGTGACCGTGCCGCGCGGCCTTCTCACCCGATTGGCGAACGCGCGGATCGAGGCCCAGGTAGCCGACGAGCTGGCGCGGACCGGGGAACCGGGACACGTCGCCGATCACGGCCGCCAGTGCCAGCGCGGTGATCGCGCCGACTCCGGGGATCGTCATCAGGTGGCGCACATCGGCTCGCGCGAGTGCCTGCCCGGCCAACTGGCGTTCGACGAGCTCGATCTCGGCATCGAGCGCGTCGTGCAAGCGCAGGTGGCTGTCGACCTGCTCGCGCTCATGCGCCGGCAGCGCCAGTTTGGCCAGCCACTGCCGGCCGCCCTGGCCGAACACGTCGGTCACCGGCGCCTGGATCAGATTGCGCGTCAGGACCGCGTGGATCTGGTTGCGTAGCCGTGTGCGTTGCCGCACCAGGCTCGAGCGGTGCGCGATCCGCCGCCGCAACGCGCGCGTGACCTCATCCGGCGCCCACACCTCGGGCAAGAAGTCCGCCGCCCCGAGCTGCGCCAGCACCTTCGCGTC
>JAICRZ010000023.1 GCA_025937135.1 Thermoleophilaceae bacterium | reverse complement strand
CGACGGGCTGTTCGACCGGCTGCTCTCGTGGCGCACCACCGCCGGTTCGATCGCGGGCCCGTTCGAGACGTGGCTGGCACACCGCTCGCTCGCGACGCTCGACATGCGGCTCGAGCGCCAGTGCGCGACGGCGCTCGCGCTTTCGGAGACCCTCGCCGCCCGCGACGACGTGCTCGCGGTCCGCTATCCGGGTCGCCCGGGCGACCCCGCGCACGAGCCGGCGGCGACGCAGATGAGCCGCTTCGGCTCGATCGTCGTCTTCGACCTGGGCACCCGCGAGCGCGCCGAGCGCTTCCTCGCCCTCTCTGAGCTGGTCGCCGACGCAACGAGCTTCGGCGGCGTGCATTCGGTCGCCGAGCGCCGCGCCCGTTGGCCCGGCAACGAGGTGGGGGAGGGCTTCATCCGGATGAGCGTCGGCTGCGAGACCGGCGAGGACCTGATCGCCGACGTCGAGCGCGCGCTCGACCGGTCAGCGGCTCCCACGTAGGATCGAGCTATGCCGGAGTGGGTCGCGTGGACCATCGTTGCGGCCGCGCTCGCGGTCGGGGAGATGTTCACCCTGGGGTTCTTCCTGGGGCCGATCGCGCTGGCGGCTGCGGTCGCCGCGATCGTCGCGGCCGTCGGGCCGCCGGTCGAGGTCCAGTTCGCGGTGTTCGTGGTCTGCTCCGGGGCGTCGGTGCTGTTCCTCCGGCCGATAGCGCTGCGCCACACGCGGACCCCGGGCGCTCTGCGAACCGGCACGGCGGCCCTCATCGGCCAGCGTGCCCTCGTGCTCGAGCGCGTGCATGCGGACGGTGGTCAGGTGAAGATCGGCGGCGAGGTGTGGACTGCGCGGCCGTACGACGAGAGCGACGTGTTCGAGCCGGGCGCCCGGGTCGACGTCATGAAGATCGACGGCGCGACCGCGCTCGTCGCCGAATAGGGAGGTTGTCGCTATGACCGCAGGGCTGATCGTCGTGCTGGCCATCGGATTCGTCGTGCTGGTCACGCTCGCGCGCTCGGTGCGGATCGTCCCGCAGGCGCGGGCCGGGGTCGTGGAACGCCTGGGCCGCTACTTCCGGACCCTCGAGCCGGGTCTTGCGCTGGTGGTCCCGTACGTCGACCGCGTGCGCCCGCTGATCGATCTGCGCGAGCAGGTGGTCTCGTTCCCGCCCCAGCCGGTCATCACCGAGGACAACCTCACGGTGAACATCGACTCGGTCATCTACTACCAGGTGACCGATCCGCGGGCAGCGAGCTACGAGATCGCCAACTACATCCAGGCGATCGAGCAGCTCACCGTGACCACGCTTCGCAACGTCGCCGGCGGGATGACGCTCGAGCAGACGCTCACCTCGCGCGACGCGATCAACACGCAGCTCCGGGTCGTCCTCGACGAGGCCACCGGCAAATGGGGCATCCGCGTGAACCGGGTGGAGCTCAAGTCGGTCGACCCGCCGCCCACGATCCAGGAGGCGATGGAGAAGCAGATGCGCGCCGAGCGCGACCGCCGCGCGGCCATCCTCCAGGCCGAGGGCGTCAAGCAGTCGCAGATCCTGACCGCCGAGGGCGAGAAGCAGAGCGCGATCCTCCGCGCCGAGGGCCAGCGCGAGTCGCAGCGGCTCTACGCCGAGGGCCAGGCCAAGGCGATCGAGACCGTCTTCGGCGCGATCCACGAGGGCAAGCCCGACCCCGAACTGCTCGCCTACCAGTACCTCCAGATCCTTCCGCAGATCGCGCAGGGTGAGGCGAACAAGGTCTGGATCATCCCCAGCGAGATCACGAGCGCGCTCGGCAGCCTCGGCGGCGCGGTGGAGTCGCTCGGCGATCGCAAGCCACCGCCGCCCCCGGCCCGCCCGCGGCCGGAGGACCCGGACGCCGCTCGCTGAGCCGGCCGCCGCTCGGTTACCCGTCCCCGCGACCTCGGCCGCTCGCTAGCCTGACCTAGCCGTGTTCGACACGCTCTCAGAACGCCTCCAAGCCGCCCTCGGCGACGTCCGCTCGCGCGGGAAGCTCACCGAGGACGACATCAACAAGGCGATGCGCCAGATCCGCCTCGCGCTGCTCGAGGCGGACGTGAACTTCCAGGTCGTCAAGCAGTTCACCTCGGCGGTCAAGGAGCGCGCGCTCGGCGCCGACGTGCTCGAGTCGCTCAACCCCGGCCAGCAGGTCGTGAAGCTCGTCGACGAGGAGCTCACCAAGCTGATGGGCGGCGCCGGACGCGACCTCGTCTTCGCCTCGAAGCCGCCGACGGTGATCCTCATGGCCGGCCTCCAGGGCTCGGGCAAGACGACCGCGTGCGGCAAGCTCGCGCGCCACCTGCGCGAGCAGGGCAAGGACGTGGCGCTGGCGGCCTGCGACGTCTACCGGCCCGCCGCGGTCGACCAGCTCGTGACGGTCGGCGAACAGGCCGGCGCCGCCGTCTACCAGCAGGGCACCGACCGCGACCCGGTCGACATCGCGGAGTGGGCGCTCGACCAGGCGCGCCAGGACGGCCGCGACGTGCTGATCGTCGACACCTCCGGTCGCCTTCACATCGACGAGGCGCTGATGGAGGAGCTCGCGAAGATCCGCAAGCGGACGAAGCCGCACAACGTCCTGCTGGTCGTCGACGCGATGACCGGCCAGGACGCCGTGAACGTGGCGCAGAGCTTCGCCGAGGTGGCGAACTTCGACGGGGTGATCCTGTCGAAGCTCGACGGCGACGCCCGCGGCGGCGCGGCGCTGTCGGTCAAGGCGGTCACCGGCAAGCCGATCCTCTATGCCTCCACCGGGGAGAAGCTCGACGCATTCGAGCGCTTCCACCCCGACCGCATGGCGCAGCGGATCCTCGGGATGGGCGACGTGCTCACGCTCGTCGAGAAGGCCGAGGCGCAGATGGACGAGCGCAAGGCCCAGGAGCTCGAACGCAAGATCCGCAAACAGCAGTTCACGCTCGACGACTTCCTCGACCAGATGCAGCAGATGCGCAAGATGGGCCCGCTCACGAGCCTGCTGAAGATGATGCCCGGCGTCGGCAGCCAGCTCGGGAACCTGAAGGTCGACGACCGCGACCTCGATCGCCTCCAGGCGATCATCACGTCGATGACGCCCGAGGAGCGGCGCAACCCGGCGATCCTCAACGGCTCGCGCCGGCGCCGGATCGCGCTCGGGTCGGGCACCAACGTCCAGGCCGTGAACCAGCTCGTCAAGCAGTTCGGCCAGATGCAGAAGATGATGCGCCAGCTCTCGCAGGGCAAGATGCCCAACCTGCAGCAGTTGGCCGGCGGCCGCTAACGTAGGCACCCGCAGAGGCGCTCCGCGCGCCCGGAATCTTCCTTTCAGAGAGGTGACTTGAGAGTTGGCGGTACGAGTGAGGCTGACCCGCGTCGGCGGTCATAAGAACCCGGTCTGGCGAGTGGTCGTCGCCGACCAGCGCTCGCCGCGCGACGGTCGCGTCATCGAGACGGTGGGCCGCTACAACGCCCAGACCGAGCCCTCGGAGATCGTGCTCAACGAGGAGCGCCTCCAGCACTGGATCGCCCGCGGCGCCCAGCCGACCAACACCGTGCGCAAGCTGATGCGCGCGAAGGGAATCGGCGCCTCGTCCTGACCGGGCCGATGGAGCACCTCCTCGCTTATCTGGCCAAGGGCCTCGTCGATCACCCCGACGAAGTCACGGTCGACTCGTTCGAGGAGGACGACGCGCTGGTCCTGGAGCTCCGCGTCGGCGACGACGACACCGGCAAGGTGATCGGCCGCAACGGCCGCACCGTCCAGGCGATCCGCACCGTCATGCGCGCCTGCGGCGCCAAGCAGGACCGCCGCGTGCTCGTAGACGTCGTCGATTGACCGCGGAGGAGCGCCAGGTCGTAGCCGGCCGTGTCGGTCGCCCGCACGGCCTCGACGGCAGCTTCCACGTCAACGGGCCGACAGAGGATCTCGCGGAGGGCACGGAGGTCACGGTCGCCGGCCGGAGCGCCGTCATCGAGCGCCGCGCCGGGACGGCGGACCGGCCGATCATCCGCATCAGCGGGATCTCCGATCGCGACGCCGCGGGCGGGCTGCGCGGCGAGCCGCTCCTGGTGCCCGGCGGCGAGCTCGAGGAGGGGGAGTTCATGGTCGAGGACCTGGTGGGCTGCGAGGTCCCGGGCCTCGGCACCGTGCGGCGCGTCGTGCCTGCGCCCTCCTGTGATCTGCTCGAGGTCGGCGACGACGCCGTTCTGGTGCCGCTGGTCGGTGATGCCGTCACGCGCGTGGACACCGACGCCCGCGTGATCGAGGTCGATCGCGCCTTCCTCGGCCTGGAGGACTCTTGAAGGTCGACGTCTTCACGCTCTTCCCGGAGTGGTTCACCTGGTTCGCCGACCAGCGCCACGTGCGCAACGCGCGCGACGGTGGGCTCGAGCTCGACTTCGTCGACCTGCGCGCGACGACTCCGCTCAAGGCCGGCCAGGTCGACGACACGCCATACGGCGGCGGCGCCGGCATGGTCATCCGCGTGGACGTGGTCGAGGCGGCGCTGCGTGAGCGCTACGGCGGCGACCCGCTCGACCACGAGCCGGGCCGGCGCGTGATCGCGCTCGCGGCCGGCGGCCGCCAGTTCGACGACGCCCTCGCGACCGACCTCGCGCACGCCACCGACATCACGGTCCTCTGCGGTCGCTACGAGGGCTTCGACGAGCGGGTGAACGAGCACCTCGCGACCGATGTCGTGTCGATCGGCCCCTATGTCCTCGCGGGAGGGGAACTGGCCGCGATGGTGGTGTGCGACGCCGTCATCCGCAAGCTGCCGGGCGCGCTGGGACACGCCGACAGTGCCCTGGAGGAGTCGTTCAGCGAGGCGCTCGGCGGCGCGCCGGAGTATCCGCACTACACGCGGCCGCTGGATTGGCACGGCCATCGCGTGCCGGACATCCTGCTCTCGGGCCACCACGCGGAGATCGAGTCGTGGCGGCGGGCGCAGAGCGCTGAACGGGGCTCCGCGCGCGGCGCTCGCGGCTGAGCCGGCGACGCACCGGACCACCGCGGGCCGGCGAGGGGCCTTCGCTACCATTGCGCTCCGCGCGCGCGGCCCCCGTGGTTGCCGCGCCTTCTTCATGCGATGAGCGGAGTTATCGACAGCCTCGAGCGCGCCCAGCTGCGCAAGGTCCCCGGCTTCCAGGCGGGCGATCGCGTCAAGGTCCACTTCCAGGTGGTCGAGGGCACGCGGCGCCGCACGCAGATCTTCGAGGGCACCGTGATCAAGCGCCAGGGCTCCGGCGCGCGCGAGACCTTCACCGTGCGCAAGCAGTCGTTCGGCGTCGGCGTCGAGCGCACGTTTCCCGTGCATTCGCCGAAGATCGAACGCATCGAGGTGGCGAGCCGCGGTGACGTCCGGCGCGCGAAGCTCTACTACCTGCGCGGCCGCGTCGGCCGGCGGGCACGCGTCCGCGAGCGTCAGTTCACGGGCCGCGCGGACGCCGGCGAGTTGGCTGTGGTCGACGAGGTCGTGATGGAGGACGCGTCCGGCACCCAGGAGGAGGCGCCGCCGGCGCCCGAGCCCGAGGTCGCCGCGGACGAGGCTTCCGACGTCGCCGAGGCTCCCGCCGAGGAGGCTGCCGCCGAGACCGCTGCTACCGACGAGGTCCCCGCGGACGGTGAGACCGCCGCCGAGCCAGCCGCATCCGCCGACGAGGCGACCGAGCCTGACGCGGGCGGCGACGAGCAAGCGGCCGCGGACGGCGAGTCCGAGACCACCGACTCCTGATGCGCGTCGCCCGCGCCTAGGTCGCTCGTGGCGGGCGTGAAGCAGAAGCGCGAGAAGAGCACGGCCAACTCGCTCATCGAGTTCGTCGTGATCATCGCCGTCGCGCTCGGGTTGGCGATCGGGATCCAGGCCTTTCTCGTCAAGCCGTATCGCATCCCGAGTCCGTCGATGGTCCCGACCCTCGACATCGGCCAGCGCGTACTGGTCAACCGGCTCGGCACCCACTTCGGTGACCCCTCGCGCGGCGACATCGTCGTGTTCAAGCCCCCGGAGGGCGCTGACACGCACCAGTGCGGGGCGCCGCATCCGGAGAACCAGGCTTGCCCGCGCCCGACGCCCCAGCGCTCGAGCAGCAACTTCATCAAGCGCGTCATCGGCCTGCCCGGAGACACGGTCTTCGTGCGCAACAACCACGCGTACGTGAACGGCAAGGAGCTGAAGGAGCCCTACATCAACAAGGGCACCGGCTGCGACGCTCTCTGCAATTTGCCGAAGCCGATCACGGTTCCGCCGGGTTACTTTTTTATGATGGGCGACAACCGTGGAGAGAGCGACGATAGCCGTGACTGGGGCCCCGTCCCCAAGAAGTGGATCATCGGCCACGCCTTCTTCACCTACTGGCCGCCCAACCGGATCGGCACCCTTTAACCAGGTGGAGGACGCCTCTCCGGCGTCCCGCCCGACGAAACGGGCCACGGACCGCAGAGGGAGCCCGGGCCGCAAGAAGCGACCGAAGGGCCGGAAGCTCTTCGCCTTCGACCGTTCCTTCGAGCGCCGCTTCATTGCGGGCGCGGACGAGGCCGGGCGCGGCTGCCTCGCGGGTCCGCTGGTCGCGGCCGCCGTGCTGTTCGACCTCGATCGACTCACGCTGTCAGACCGCCGGTCGCTCGCTCGCCTGAATGACTCCAAGCAGCACGACGAGGCCGGCCGGGAGGCGCTCTATCCGCTCGTCCTGCGTGCTGCGGCGAAGACGTCGGTGATCGTGCGCTGCGTGCGCGGGATCGATTCGCGCGGGCTGCACCGCACCAACCTCGACGCCTTGAAGGCCGCGCTGCGGTGCGTGGCCAACCCCGAGACGCTCTGCCTCGTCGACGGCTTCCGCGTCGGCCCGTTCGGCTACGAGCAGAAGGCGGTGGTCGACGGTGACACGAAGAGCGCCGCGATCGCCGGTGCGTCGATCCTCGCGAAGGTCACGCGCGACCGTTACATGCGTCGGGCCGCGGAAATGCATCCGGGCTGGGAGTTCGAGAGCAATGTCGGCTACTCGACCCCGGAGCACCGTGCGCGGATCGCCGCGAACGGTGTCTCGCCGTTGCACCGGATGTCGTTCGCGTCGATCGCGTACCAGCAGCTCGCTCTCGGCGGCTGAGCGCCGCATCAGAAGGCCCCTTCAAGGTGCTCGAGCGCGAGCAGCTGCCCACCAGCTGACAGGGTCACGCCGATCGCGTCGAAACGGACGTCCGGCCGGTGCGGGCGATCCAGCGTCAGGGCGAGCCACTGCGTGGCGATCGCGCGGACCTGCTTGCGCTTGCTCGGACCGATTGCCTCGAGCGCGCCCGCCGGCCCCGTGCGCCCGCCTGCGACGCGCGTCTTGACCTCACAAAACACGAGCGCGCGCGCGTCGGCGGCGACGATGTCGAGCTCGCCGTGCCGCGTTCTGAAGTTGCGCGCGACGATCTTGTAGCCGCGCCGCTCGAGATGCGCGGCTGCGATGTGTTCGCCAAGCACCCCTCGGTCACGTCTGCGGTCGTTTGACATGGCCGCACCGTAGGCCGAGTCGTGTGACAGCGGGGTTACGCGCGTAACAACTTCGCCACACGTTTGTGACAACTCAGCAACGCCCAGCGAGTGCAACGAAATCGTTACGTACGGGTGGCTGAATCGTTACTCCTGTAACCCCGCTGTCACACACATCGGCGTAGCTTCGCCGCATGCTCGCAAGCATGGCCACATTCGCCATTGAGGGCGTCGACAGCAGCGAGGTGACCGTCGAGGTCGACGTTCGCCAGGGCCTGCCCGTGTTCACGGTTGTCGGCCTTCCCGACGCCGCCGTGCGGGAGGCGCGCGAGCGCGTGCGTGCGGCGATGTTGAACTCGGGCCTCGAATTCCCGCAGAAGCGGCTGACGGCGAATCTCGCGCCAGCCGACCTGCGCAAGGCGGGCCCCAGCTTCGACCTCGCGCTCGCGGTCGCGCTCCTGGCGGCGAGCGAACAGGTCCCTACGGCCGAGCTTGAACGCTGCGCGCTGGTCGGCGAGCTCTCGCTCAGCGGCGCGCTGCGCCCGGTCCGCGGCGCGGTGGCTATGGCCGCCGGCGCGCGTCGCGCCGGCTACGCGCGTCTGATCGTGCCGGCCGAGAACGCAGCCGAGGCCGCACTCGTGGAGGGCGTCGAGGTTCTCGGCGTCCCTGATCTACGCCACCTGGTGGAGCTGGCGTGCGGCCGCTGGGAGCCGGATCCGCCCGTTGCCGAGCCTGCGGCGTGCACCGAGCCGGAGCAGCAACTCGACTTCGCCGACGTCCGCGGTCAGGCAGACGCCAAGCGCGCACTCGAGATCGCTGCCGCCGGCGGCCACAACGTCCTCATGGTCGGGCCGCCGGGCAGCGGCAAGACCATGCTCGCGCGGCGGCTGCCGGGGATCCTCCCGCCGCCGAGCTTTTCCGAGGCGCTCGAGATCACGCGGATCCACAGCATCGCCGGCCTCGCCGGCGGGCGCCTCCTGACGCAGCGCCCGTTCCGCGCGCCGCATCACACGATCTCCCCGTCGGGCCTGATCGGCGGTGGCTCGACCCCGCGCCCCGGCGAGATAACGCTTGCGCACCGGGGCGTTCTGTTCCTCGACGAGCTGGCGGAGTTCTCGCGCATGACGCTCGAGGCGCTGCGACAGCCACTGGAGGCCGGCCGCGTCGAGGTCACCCGCGCGCAGCGGTCGATCGCCTTCCCGGCAGCGGCCATGCTCGTCGGTGCGTGCAACGCCTGCCCCTGCGGGCATCCAACCGCCGACTGCGCCTGCGACCCGGTGGCGAAGGCCCGCTACCAGCATCGGCTCAGCGGGCCGCTGCTCGATCGCATCGACCTGATCTGCCAGCTCGAGCCGGCCCGGCCGCTGGAGCTCGTCTCCGACGGTGCGGAGCTGGAACGCTCGGCCTCGGTGCGGGCCCGGGTCATCGCCGCACGCGAGCGGCAGCGCGAGCGCTTCGGCGCGAGCGGCGTCCTCGCGAATGCGGAAATGGACGCTCGGCTGACCCGCGTGCACGTGCGCCTGAGCCCGCGCGTGCGTGCACGGATGCTGGAGGGGCACGCGTCCACCACGATGAGCGCACGTGGCCACGACCGGGTCCTGCGCCTCGCGCGCACGATCGCCGACCTCGATGGGCGCGACCACGTTCGCGCGTCGGACGTCGATGAGGCGCTGAGCTACCGGATGTCGTCGGCGTGGCGGGCGGCGGCATGAGCGCCTGCGATACGTGCCTGCGCCGCGCCGAGGTCCTCGGCGTGCTCGGCCCGCGAATCGCCGATCTGCTCAAGCCGCGCAAGAAGGCCCTGCGGATGCTCCTCGCGCTGCCCGACGACGAGCTGATCCTCGGCGTCGCCGGCGAGCGGGCCGAGGAGGTTCACGACCACATTGCGCGGTTCGAGCCGGAGACGATGAGAGCACGCGTGCGGAGGGCCCGGCTGACAACCGTCTGCAGGCACGATCCCGACTACCCGGAGCGCCTCGGGCAGCTCCCCGACGCGCCGAGCCCGCTCTTCATCCGCGGCGACGCGGAGCTTCTTCACGAGGTGGCTACCAGTCCGTCGGTGGCCATCGTCGGTGCGCGCAAGGCGTCGACCTACGCGCTCGAGGTTGCCCACGAGCTGGGTCGCGGGCTGGCAATCGCCGACGTACCGGTCGTGAGCGGACTCGCCCTCGGCGTCGACGGCGCCTCGCACAGGGGCACCCTTGCCGGTCGCGGTCGCCCGCTCGCGGTGCTCGCCACCGGGGCGGACGTCCCGTACCCGTCCTCGCATCGCGCCCTCTACGGCGAGGTGGCGCGCGCGGGCGCGGTGATCTCTGAGCTGCCGCCGGGGACGGCTGCCCGGAAATGGGCGTTCCCGGCACGCAACCGGATCATGGCCGCGCTGGCGGAGCTGGTCGTGATCGTGGAGGCGAAGATGGAGTCGGGCACCCTGATCACCGCGGAGTTCGCGAGCGAGCTCCAGTGCCAGATCGGTGCCGTTCCGGGCCGCGTCAACGCCGCCGGTGCCGCGCTGCCGAACAAGTTGATCGCCGACGGCGCCAAGCCGATCCTCGGCGTCCAGGACATCCTCGACTCGCTGTACGGGGTCGGTGAGCGCGACGCGCCACCGCCGTTGCGTGTCTCGCTGGACGGAGTGTCTGCTGCGGTGCTGGCGGCAGTCGAGGCGGGTGACTCGCCACTCGAGGCACGCTCGATCCACATCAAGGACGTTCGCGCCGCACTCGGGCGGCTGGAGGTGCTGGGGCTCGTCCGCCGCGACGGGCTCGGTGGCTACGAGCGGACGGGGGTGGAATGCGAGCCCGCATAAGCTTGCGCGCCGTCAATGTCCACGCCCGCTCCACGCTTGCCGCGCGTCCTCTCGATAGCCGGTTCGGACTCGGGGGGAGGCGCTGGGATTCAGGCCGATCTGAAGGCGTTCGCCCGCTGCGGCGTCCACGGGATGACGGCCATCACGGCGATCACCGCACAGAACACGGTCGGCGTAACAGGGGTGTGGGCGATCCCGCCCGAGGCGATCGTCGCGCAGGTGGCGGCGGTGGCCGAGGACATCGGCATGGACGCCGTGAAGATCGGCATGCTTGGCAGCACGTCGACGATCACCGCGGTGGCCGAGGCCCTCGACCTGGTGGGCGACGCTCCGGTCGTCGTGGACCCGGTGATGGTCGCGGAGAGCGGGGCGCGGCTGCTCGACGAGGATGCCCACGCGGCGCTGGTCGAGCAGATCCTCCCGCGCGCGGCTGTCGTCACGCCGAATCTGCCCGAGGCCGAGGCGCTGGCGAGCAGCGAAGGTGTCGACGCGCACGCGCTTGCGCGTGCGGTTCGGGATCTCGGGCCGCGTGCGGTGGTCGTCACGGGCGGCCACCGCGAGGAGGCGACGGACGTGTTCTTCGACGGCGCTCGGCTCGTGGACATCCCCGGCGAGCGTGTCGCCGGCGGCGCCGCGCACGGCTCGGGCTGCACGCACTCTTCCGCGCTCGCGGCGTTCCTCGCACACCGGCTCGATCCGCTCGAAGCGGCGCGGCGCGCGAAGGAGGTTGCCGCGGAGGCTGTGGCACACGGCCTGCATCAGATCGGAGCGGGGGCGGGCCCCGTCGACGCACTCGGCATCGAGGCGCGGATGCGCGCCCTCGGCCTGGGTTGATCAGCCCCCCATCCGGGCGGGGTCGGGCGTTTGACATAATCATCTGCCCCGCAGCCTCTCGGCTGCCGTTTGCCACTCGCCTGGGAGCGCTCGATTGAAGTTCCTCCGAATGAAGCCGGGTCACGGAGAGGTCCTCTTGACGGAGGGCGATCCGACCGTGCGCGAGGACGAGGAGCGGCTCGTCGAGGAGTTCCGCCGTCAGCTCGACGAGGGCATGTGGGCGGCCGTCCCCGAGACCGCGCCCGACAACGGCCGCAGGCAGGCTCGAATGGTCAAGTCCTACTCCGAGATCCCCGCCAAGGCGGAGCGGGTGATCTTCTTCCCGCGCGCGGCGGGCGGCTGAGGGCGTCGTGGTGCTGGCGCTCCTAGTGCTCGCGATCGTCGCCGCGGCGCTCGCCGCTCCCGTCGCGGTGAGGTGGGTCGAGCGGCGGCGGCTGCGCCGGAAGCCGCGCGCGCGCCGGCGCTCCGAGCTGCGCGACCTCGGCGACCCGGGCCGTGAGCGGCGCGCCGAGCAGCGTGCGCGCGAGCTGCTGCGCTCGTGCGTGAACGAAGAGGAGTGGGCGATGTACCGCGACCTCGGCTTCATCCGCGTCTTCGGCCAGATGACGACCCGCAAGAGCGGCCGCAGCGCCGCCGCCGGCTCGCCGTACGCGTACCTGATCTACCCGCACAAGCCGATCGTCGCCTACGTCGAGAAGACCGGCCGTCTGCTGAGCGAGTACTGCGTCGAGTTCCCTGACCTGACCGGGGCGATCTCGCAGTCGCGGCTGCCGGACTCCGACGACGTGCTCGCCAAGTGGATGGCGCTGACAGGCGACGAGGAGCGGCTGATCCGCAACGCGAACATGCACCTTCCGGGCCGCCAGGTCGACCCGAGCCGGGTGCGGCGCGACCTGTGGCGGCTGTCGGAGTGGGAGCGCCAGCGGCGCGGCCCGCTGAAGGCGCCGCGCACGTGAGGGACGGCAAGCCGCTTCGCAGCCGGACCATTCTCGAGGGTCCGGACCGCGCCGCAGCGCGGGCATACCTGAAGGGCATCGGCTACGACGACGACGCGCTCCGGCGGCCGATCATCGGGATCGCGAACACGTGGACCGAGACGATGCCCTGCAACTTCCATCTGCGGCGGCTCGCCGAGAAGGTGAAGGAGGGGGTCCGCGAGGCCGGCGGGACGCCGATGGAGTTCAACACGATCGCGGTGTCCGACGGCATCACGATGGGCACCGAGGGAATGCGCGCGTCGCTGGTCAGCCGCGAGGTGATCGCCGACTCGATCGAGCTGGTCGCGCGCGGCTACATGTTCGACGCGGTCGTGGCCCTCAGCGGCTGCGACAAGACGATCCCCGGCTGCGTCATGGCGCTCGCGCGGCTCGCCGACGTGCCGAGCGTCATGCTCTACGGCGGCTCGATCGCGCCTGGCGAGTTCCGCGGGCAGCGCGTGACGATCCAGGAGGTCTTCGAGGCCGTCGGCGCGCACGCCGCGGGGCGGATGAGCGAGGCCGACCTGCACGAGCTCGAGGGCGTCGCATCGCCGGGCGCCGGTGCGTGCGGCGGCCAGTACACGGCCAACACGATGTCGACCGCCTTCGAGATGCTCGGCATCTCCGCGATGGGCACCTCGATGGTCCCCGCCGAGGACGGCAAGAAGGGTCAGGCCGCGTTCGACGTCGGCAAGCTGGTGATGGCGCTGCTCGAGGGCGACCTCACCCCGAGCAGGATCATCACCCGCGAGTCGCTCGAGAACGCGATCGCATGCGTCACATCGACGGGCGGCTCGACCAACGGCGTGCTGCACCTGCTGGCCGTCGCGAACGAGGCGGGCGTGCCGCTGACGATCGACGACTTCGACGACATCGCCGCGCGCACGCCGCTCCTGGCGGACCTCAAGCCCGGCGGCCGCTTCGTCGCGCCCGACATGTTCCGCGCGGGCGGCGTCGCCGTGGTCGCGAATCGCCTGAAGGAGGCGGGCCTCCTGCACGAGGACGCGATCACCGTCACCGGCCGCACGATCGGCGAGGAGGCCGACCGCGCCGACGAGGAGCCGGGCCAGGAGGTCATCCGCCCGCTGAGCGACGCGATCAAGCCGAACGGCGGCTTCGCGATCCTGCGCGGCAACCTCTCACCGGAGGGCTGCGTGGTCAAGCTCGCCGGCCACGACCGCGTGGAGCATCGCGGTCCCGCGCGCGTGTTCGAGTCCGAGGAGGACGCGTTCGCGGCGGTCAAGGCGAATGCGATCAAGGAGAACGACGTTGTCGTGATCCGCAACGAGGGTCCGAGCGGCGGCCCGGGCATGCGCGAGATGCTGGCGGTGACCGCCGCGATCCAGGGCGAGGGGCTGGGCGACTCGGTCGCGCTGCTCACCGACGGCCGCTTCAGCGGCGCCACCCACGGCTTCATGGCCGCCCACGTCGCGCCCGAGGCGAGCAGGGGCGGGCCGATCGCAGCAGTGCACGACGGCGACACGATCGTCTTCGACGTCCCCAACCGCGAGCTTCGCGTGGAGCTGGACGAAGACGAGATCGCCCGCCGCGTCGCGGCATACGACCCCGGCCCGCCGCGCTACAAGACCGGCGTGCTCGGCAAGTACGCCCGCCACGTCGGCTCGGCCGCCAAGGGCGCGGTCACGAGCTAGGCCGAAGCCGCCGCGTCCTGCCCGCGCGTCGCGGCGGCGCCCATGTCCTCCTCGCGCCCCGGCGCGTCGGTCACCTCGCGGAGGAACTCCACGATCAGCTCGTTCACCGTCTGCGGCCGCTCCATCATCGCCGAGTGGCCGGTGTCGTCGAGCACGACCTTGCGCGAGCGCGGGATCACTCGCTCGAACTCCGAGGCGTCGGAGCGCGGCACGAGCATGTCGCCCGACCCCCAGATGATCAGCACCGGTACCGAGATCTCCGACAGGCGCTCGCGGAAGTCGTAGCCCAGGATCGCCGCCAGCGCGCCCTTGAACGCAGGCCGGCCGGAGCCCTGGGTGATCTCGAACAGGAAGTCGGTGGCCATGCGGTCCGGGTAGCGGATGAAGCTCGCGTAGACCGGCCGCCGCAGCCGCTTGCGCCTGACGACCTGGCGCGACTGCGCCGCCGCTCGCGTGCCCAGCGCCGCGGCCACGCGGGCGCCCGCGAGAACCGGCTGCTGGTAGATGTCGCTCGTGGTGATCCCCGCCGCCGAGATGAGGACGACCTGCTCGACGCGCTCGGGGAACTGAATCGCGGTCTCACACGCGGTGAAGCCGCCCATCGAGTGCCCGCACAGCACGACCTCGCCGAGGTCGAGCTCGTCGCACAACGCGTTGACCGCGCGGCCGTAGCCGGAGATCGAGATCTCGTCCGGAGGCGGCTCCGAGAACCCGAAGCCGGGCAGGTCCAGGGCGATCACGCGCCGCCCGGTGGCGGCGATCGGCCGGATGTTCTCGAGCCAGTTCTGCCAGCAGCCGCCGAGGCCGTGGATCAACACGACAGGATGCAGATCCGGCGACCCCTCGCCGTAGTCCACGAAGTTGACGACCCGCCCGTCCACCGGCACCTGGCGCAGGTGCTCGCGCCAGTTCACCTCGCGCCAGTTCGGCTCGGTGGGTGCGCCGTAGTCGTCGCCCGCGTACTGCGCGCGGTGCGGCAATCCGGGCATCACGGGGCGGGGGAGGCGGTGCGGCACGGCGTCGTACGGTACTAGCGCGATGGCGCGAATAGCCCTGGACATCGACTCCACGCTGCACCATTACTGGGACCTGCTCGACGAGCTCTCACAGGAGCGCTTCGGAATCGCGCTGCCCTACGAGGAGCAGAAGACCTGGTCGATCACGCAGCTCGAGCCCGACCAGCTGAAGGAGCTCGTGGACGCCACGCACGGCCACGACAACGTCGTCGACGCCGAGCCGTACCCGGACGCGGTCGAGACGGTCCGGCACTGGCACGACCAGGGCCACTGGATCCACATCACGAGCCACCGCGCCGACTCCGCGCGCCGCGCCACCGAGAAGTGGCTCGAGCGGATCGAGATGCCCTACGACGATCTGCACTGCTCCTACGACAAGGTCAGCCGCTGCGTGGAGCTCGGCATCGACGTGCTCGTCGACGACAGCCCGCTCAACCTCACAAAGGCCCGTGAGCAGGGGATTCTGGGCGCGACGATCATCCACCCGTGGAACGCCGCGCTGACCGAGGAGCAGGGGATCGTCGGCGCGCACGACTGGTCCGAGTTGCGCGCGGCGCTCGATGATGTGCTGACCCCCTGACGCACCGCCGCGTCTTTGCCACAATCGGATGGTGGCCGACGGGGGACGCACGAGCCTGCGGATGCGGGACACGGTCGCCGACGACCTCGGCGCCGATCGCTCGGGCCTACCGGCGGTCCGCGACGGCGAGCTGCGCCGCTACCTCCCGGGCGTCGAGCCGGAGCGCCAGATCGACGACTGGGGCCGCAGCGAGCGCATCGAGGGCATCTACGACCGCTACCTGCTCGAGTTCTTCTACCGCTACTGGTTCCGCTGCGACATCGAGGGGATCGAGAACGTCCCGGCCGCCGGCGGCGCGCTGCTCGTCTCGAATCACTCCGGCGCGCTCCCGCCCGACGCCGCGATGATCGGCAAGGCGATCAAGGAGGAGCACAGCCACCCGCGCCGCCTGAATGTCACCGTCGAGCACTTCTTCAAGGGCTACCCGGGCTTCAGCATGCTGCTGCCGAAGATCGGCTGCGTGGCCGCGCACCCCGCGAACGTGCACCGCCTGCTCGCCGACGAGGAGCAGCTCGTGCTCGTCTTCCCGGAGGGCCGGAAGGGCACCGAGAAGCTCTACAAGGACCGCTACAAGCTGCGCCGCTTCGGCCGCGGCGGCTTCGTGGAGGCGGCGATGCGGGCGCGGGCGCCGATCGTGCCGGTGTGCGTCGTCGGCGCGGAGGAGGCGGCGCCGATCTTCGCGCACATCAACGTCCTCCAGAAGCTGACCGGACTGCTCTACACGCCGCTCAGCCCGATCTTCCCCGGCACGCTGTTCCTGCCGGCGAAGTTCCGGATCCGCTTCCTCGAGCCGATCCGCTTCGACGAGGACGACATGTGGCTCGACAAGTCGCTCGTGCAGACGGTGTCGCAGGAGATCCGGGCGCGTATCCAGGAGAACGTCTGGGAGATGGTCCGCGAGCGGAAGTCGGTGTGGTTCGGTTGAACTCGCGCCGCGTCCTCATAACCGGCCTGTCCACCTACTGGGGCGGCCGCCTCGCGCAGGCGCTCGAGCAGAACGACGAGATCGAGGCGATCATCGGTGTCGACTCGCGCGACCCGACGCTCGAGCTCGAGCGCACGGAGTTCGTGCGTGTGGGCACCCAGCACGGGCTGCTGCGGCGGATCGTCGAGGCCGCCGAGATCGACACGGTCGTCGACAGCCGGATGCTCCCCGACAGCACCTCCGCACCCGCTCGGATCGCCCACGAGAACAACGTGATCGGGACGATGAACATCCTCGCGGCGTGCAGCGGTGAGGGCTCGACCGTGCGCAAGTTCGTGTTCAAGTCGAGCACCCACTACTACGGCTCCGAGCAGGACGATCCGGCGTTCTTCACCGAGTCGATGGGCCGCCCGCACCCGCCGCGCACGCGGATCGAGCGCGACATCGTCGAGGCCGAGGCCACCGTGGCGGACTTCGCCGAGAAGAACCCCGACGTCTCGGTCACGATCCTGCGCTACGCGAACGTCCTCGGCCCGGACGTGAGGACCTCGCACACGAAGCTGCTGTCGCTGCCGGTCGTGCCGATGATCCTCGGCTTCGACCCGCGCTACCAGTTCGTCCACGAGGACGACGTGGTGGCCGCGCTCGAACACGTGGTGGGCGAGGACCTGCGCGGCATCTTCAACGTGGCCGGCGACGGCGTGCTCGCGTTCACCGAGGTGGTCGGACTGCTCGGCAAGACCTACGCGCCGGTGCTGCCGCCGTGGGGCACCTCGATCGCGGCTGCGGCGATCAGGCGCGCGGGGCTGAACATCCCGCCGGAGATGCTCCAGCAGCTCCGCTTCGGCCGTGGCGTCGACAACCGCAAGCTCAAGGCCACCGGCTTCCGGTACCGCTACACCACGCGCGAGACCGTGCAGAAGCTGGCCGAGCACATGCGCCTGCATCCGGTGCTGCGCGGCGTGCAGGAGCCGTACCGCTACGAGCGCGAGGTCGAGGACTTCCTGCGCTGGAGCCCGCACGTGCGCAACCCGAACTTCCGCAAGGAGGGGCGGCTCCAGCCGGCCGAGGCGGTCGAGCTCCAGAAGGTGCTGGCCAGCTACGGCGAGCGGGTCGGCGCGCCCACCGCCGGCTCGCGCAGCGCGAGGTCACAGGCCACGATCCGCGCCGCGGGCTCGGCGCGACCGGCCCGTGAGCCCGACGAGCCCAGCAACGGCCAGACCGGCCTGAAGGCGCCGGTGGAGCACTACGACGACCTCGAGGCGGACGAGATCGTCGGCCTGGTCGACTCGCTCGAGGGCGACGATCTGGGCTCGCTGCTGGAGTACGAGCAGGCACATCTGGCCCGCCCGCGCGTGGTTTCCGCGATAGAGGGCGTCCTCGCCCGGCGTCGAACGGGAGAGCCTCGCTGATCGGCGCGCTTTCGCGCCAAACCCGTTGCAGAAACTGCTGCATCTGGGAATAAATCCGACAGAGGCTCTTAGACTCAGCAGTCCCGCACCCCTCACCGATGCGCCAACGCTCCTTCATCATCGTCGCGATCGCCGTCGCAGTCCTCGTCGTGGGGGCGGTCGGCGTCTACGCGTACGACAAGACGCGTGATGACCTGATCGCCAAGGGCGTCACCGCGGGCGGCGTCGATCTGTCCGGGCTGCACCCGGCGGCCGCGCGCGAGAAGCTCCAGACCGAGCTGGCCGGCCCGCTCGGCAAGCCGGTCACGGTGCGCTACGCGGGGCGGCACTACACCCTGAGCGCGCACCGCGCCCGCGTGCGGGTGGCCGTGGCCTCGATGGTCGACCAGGCGCTCACCGCGAGCCGCAAGGGCAACGCGCTGTCGCGCACGACTCGCGCCATCACCGGCGGCAGCGTGCACGCGAGCGTCCCGCTGGCCGTGACCTACTCGAAGCGCGTCGTGGCCCACTTCGCGAGCAAGGTGAAGGGCAAGATCGACCAGGACCCGCGCGATGCGAACATCGACGCCAGCGGCGGCCAGATCGTCAAGGTCGACTCGCGCCCGGGCCGCAAGGTCGACGAGCAGGCGCTCGAGGCGGAGATCGGCCGCGAGCTGGTCCAGGCCACCTCGGACCACACGGTCAAGCCGAACGTCGCCTCCGTGAAGCCGAAGGTGACGACCCGCGAGCTGGCGCGGCGGTATCCGCGCGTGATCACGATCAATCGCGCCGCCTTCAAGCTGACGCTCTACCACGACCTCAAGCCGGTCAAGACCTACACGATCGCCGTCGGCCGGCAGGGCCTCGAGACGCCGGCCGGGCGCTACACGATCCAGGACAAACAGGTGAATCCGTCCTGGCACGTGCCGAACAGCGCGTGGGCGGGCAAGCTCGCCGGCAAGGTCATCCCGCCCGGCCCGGACGACCCGATCAAGGCGCGCTGGATGGGCGTGAACGGCGGTGCCGGGATCCACGGGACCGACGAGGTCAGCTCGCTCGGCAGCGCCGCGTCGCACGGCTGCATCCGGATGGCCATTCCCGACGTCGAGGCGCTGTTCGACAAGGTCGAGGTCGGCGACCCCGTCTTCATCGCCTAGGGCGGCGGCTCGACGCCGATCTCGGCGATCGGCACCTCTGACCAGCCCTGCTCCTCGAGGGAGGCCTGGCGGCCGGTGTGACGAATGCAGAGCGTGCCGATGAAGATTCCCCGCGTCCGCTTGCGCAACACCGCGTACCACATCGTCGAGGCGTCGCTCGGCCCGTCGATCGGGTGCCAGGGCGGCACCGGCCTCTCGTCCTCGTCGACCACGCCTGCCTCGCGCAGCTGTCGCGCCGTCGCCACCCGGCCGTCCTGAGTGTCGATGAAGAACGTGCCCACGACTCCCGAGGCTAGTTGGCGCGCACAGCTCGCGAGCTTCGACGCCTACCTCAAGGCGCGCGGGATGGCTGAGAAGACGCGCCGCGCGTACGGGACCGACCTCGACCAGCTCGCCGAGTGGTCGGCCAACCAGCGCGTCGCCCCTGAGGAGGTCACCCATCGTGAGCTCCGCCGCTTCGCCGCCGTGCTCGGCGAGCGCGGCCTCACGAAGACCTCGGTGGCGCGCAAGATCGCCTCGTTCCGCGCCTTCTACCGCCACCTGGTGGAGCGCGGGACGCTCGCCGCGAACCCCGCGGACCTGGTCGCGACGCCCAAGAAGGACTCCTACCTGCCGCGTGTCCTCAAGCCCGGCGAGGTGGCCGAGGTGCTCGACCGCATTCCGGCCGGCTCGCCGCTCGACCTGCGCGACCGCGCGATGTTCGAGGTCGCCTACGGCGCCGGGCTGCGCGCCGAGGAGATCGTGAACCTCGACACCGCCGACCTCGACCCCGACGCCGAGGAGATGCGCGTGACCGGCAAGGGCTCGAAGACCCGCGTCATTCCCGCGGGGGAGCTCGTCTGGCGCACGGTCGAGGTCTATCTCGATCGCGGGCGCCCGAAGCTCGCGAGCTCGTCCGCCGGCCAGCGCGTCGAACCCGCATTGTTCCTCTCGAAGAGCGGCCGGCGCCTCTCCACGAGCGACGTCCGGCGGCGGCTGCGGATATCGACGCAGCGCGTCGGCTCCAGCGCCGGCGTCACTCCGCACACGCTGCGCCACTCGTTCGCCACCCATCTGCTCGAGGGCGGGGCCGACCTGCGCTCGATCCAGGAGCTGCTCGGCCACGCGAGCATCAGCACGACTCAGACCTACACTCGGATAGAGTCGAAGAGGCTTAAGAAGGCCTATTCAGAGGCGCATCCGCGCGCATAGGCAGGGGTAGAGAGCCAACGTGGAGACCAACGTCAAGGCCGTCGAGCTACGCGAGCTGTGGCGGCGTTACAAGGAGGACGGCGACAAGCGTGCCCGCGAGCAGCTCGTGCTCGCGTTCTCGCCGCTCGTCAAGTACGTGGCCGGCCGCATGTCCTCCGGGCTGCCCGCGCACGTCGAGGAATCCGACCTCATCTCCTACGGGCTGCTCGGCCTGATCTCAGCGATCGAGCGCTTCGACCCCGGCCGCGAGATCAAGTTCGAGACCTTCGCGATGACCCGCATCAAGGGGTCGATCATCGACGAGCTGCGCTCGCTCGACTGGGTGCCGCGCTCGGTCCGCGCCCGCGCCCGCCAGATCGAGAAGGCGAACGCCAAGCTCGAGCACCAGCTCCATCGCGCGCCGACCGACGCCGAGGTGGCCGCGGAGCTCGAGATGACGATCGAGGAGTTCCAGGAGTCGCTCACGCGGATCTCGAACAGCTCGGTGGTCGCGCTCGACGAGCTCTGGACGCTCTCGGACTCGTCAGGCGACCAGGTGTCGCTGCTCGACACGATCCAGGATCCGGACGCGATCGACCCGTCGGCGGCGATGGATGCGACCGAGATGAAGGACCGCCTGGCCGACGCGATCGCCCGGCTGCCTGAAAGGGAGAAACTCGTGGTGGCTCTGTACTACTACGAGAACCTGACGCTGCGCGAGATCGGCGAGGTGCTGGGCGTGACCGAGTCGCGCGTCTCGCAGCTCCACACCAAAGCGGTGTTGCGCCTGAAGTCCGCGTTGCAACAAGACATCTTGGAGTAAGTACCGCTCCGCACGATCTGGCGTGTACATTGGCGGCTCGGCCCTTTGAGGAGAGGAGCTAGGCCATGCCGGCAGACAAGATCCGCAATGTGGCGTTGGTGGGCCACCGAGGCAGCGGGAAGACGTCTCTGAACGAGGCGCTCCTGTATGAGGCGGGCGCGGTCAACCGCCTCGGCTCGGTGGCAGACGGGACCACGGTGTCCGACGCGGCGCCCGACGAGAAGGCTCGTCAGATGTCGATCGCGTCGAGCCTCGCGTCGTTCGAGTGGGAGGGACGCAAGGTCAACCTCGTCGACACCCCCGGCGAGCCGTCGTTCGTGGCGGACGCCATGGCCGCGCTGCGAGTGTGCGAGTCCGCGGTGTTCGTGATCAACGGCGTCATGGGCGTGGAGGTGAACACCGAGCGGCTGTGGGCGCGTGCCGCCGAGCTGGGGCTGTCGCGCCTCGTGTTCGTGAACATGCTCGACCGCGAACGGGCCGACTTCTTCCGCACGCTCGAGCAGATCAAGCAGAGCCTCGGTGCGCACGCGGTGGCCACAGAGATCCCGATCGGGACCGAGCACGAGGTGCGCGGCGTGATCGACCTGATCGACATGAAGGCCTACGAGTACGAGGGGGCCGACCGCGACAACTGTCGCGAGATCGAGATCCCGGCGGAGCTGCGCGACCAGGCGCAGGAGTACCGCGAGAAGCTGATGGACGAGGTGGCCGAGAACTCCGACGAGCTCATGGAGCACTACCTCGAGGGCATCGAGATCACCCACGAGGAGCTGGTCACGGCGCTGAAGGACGGCGTCACGAACGGCAGGCTGTTTCCGATCACCTGCGGCGTGGCGACGAAGAACCTGGCCACCAACCGGCTGCTGGACGCGATCATCGAGGACCTGCCGTCGCCGGTGAAGGCCGGAGCCGTCGAGGCGGGCGAGAACGTCTACCTGAACCCCGATCCCGAGAGCGACCTCGTCGCGTTCGTGTTCAAGACCCTCGCCGACCCGTACGCCGGCAGGATCAACCTGTTCCGCGTCTACCAGGGCACGCTGCGACCGGACTCCCAGGTCTACAACTGCCGCACGCACAACAAGGAGCGAATCGGCCAGCTGCTCGTGCCGCAGGGCAAGGAGATGGGCCACGCGGACGAGTTCGGACCGGGCGACATCGGCGCGGTGGCCAAGCTCAAGGAGACGCATGCCAACGACCTGCTCTGCGGCAGCGACCGCCACGACGTGAAGCTCTCGCTGCCGCCGCTGCCGGCGCCGGTCATGGCGTTCGCGGTGGAGCCCAAGGCGCGCGGCGACGAGGACAAGGTCTTCACCGCCCTGCGGCGCCTCCAGGAGGAGGACCCGACGATCGACCTCCACCGCGACGAGCAGACCGGCGAGCAGATCGTGGCGGGGCTGTCGCAGGTGCACGTGGAGGTGATCACCGGCCGGCTGAAGGAGCGCTTCGACGCCGAGGTCGTGCTCAAGCCGCCGCGGGTGCCCTACCGCGAGACGATCAAGGGCAGCGCGAAGGCGCACGGCCGCTACAAGAAGCAGACCGGCGGCCGCGGCCAGTTCGGCGACTGCCACATCGAGATCGAGCCGCTGCCGGACGGGCAGGGCTTCGAGTTCGTGAACGCGATCAAGGGCGGTGTGATCCCGTCCGGCTTCATCCCCGCGGTGCAGAAGGGGATCGAGGAGGCGATGTCGCAGGGCGTGGTCGCCGGCTATCCGATCAGGGGCGTGAAGGTGCGCCTCTACGACGGCTCCTACCACACGGTCGACTCGTCGGAGATGGCGTTCAAGGTGGCCGGCTCGATGGCGTTCAAGGACGCCGCCGCGCAGGCGCGGCCGGCGCTGCTCGAGCCGATCATGGAGGTGACGGTCTCGGTGCCCGAGATGCACGTGGGAGACGTGATCGGCGACCTCAACTCGCGCCGCGGCCGGCCGCTCGGCATGGAGCCGAAGGGGTCGATGACCGAGGTGAAGGCCGAGGTCCCGATGGCCGAGATGCTCAGCTACGCGCCCGACCTGCGCTCGATCACCGGCGGCCAGGGCGACTACACGATGGAGTTCGCGCGCTACGAGGAAGTGCCGGCGCACCTCGCGCAGAAGGTGATCGCAAACGCGGAGGGGGAGAAGGTGACGGCGTAAGAGTCCGCAGTCCGCAGCCGGCAGTCGGCAGCAACTGCCGACTGCCGCACTGCCGCACCGCCGACTTCCTTGCACTCCCCAAATCGAGGTATGCGCCTCGGTAGGATCGATTCCCATGCCGAAGGAGCTTCGACCCCGCAACGAGGACATCGCCTGCGACATCTGCGGCCGGTCGATCCTCAAGGGCGAGCGCATCGAGCCGTACCTCGCGCCGGGTGGGCGCAGGCACGTCGTGTGCGAGCTCTGCACCGACCGCGCCTACAACGAGGGCTGGATCCGCGAGTCCGCGCACGACGAGATGCCGGCCACCACGCGACGCCCCGACCAGGGCCGCGGCATCCTCGGCAGGCTGCGCCGCCGCCGCGGCGCCGAGGGCGAGCCGGCGCTGGTGGACGAGCCCGAGCTGCCGCTCGAGGCCGACGAGCCGGCGCCCGCCTCCGCGGAGCCGGTCTACGAGGAGCCCGTCGCCGAGGCGCAGCCGGAGCCGTGGGCGCCGCCGCCGCGCCAGCGCCGCCGCGACGCGCGTCACGTCCGCGCCGTGCCGACGAACGCGCAGGTCAAGGTCGAGCGCGCGCTCGAGCTCTTCAACATGTCCGAGCACGTCCGCACGATCGGCGGCATCGCCAAGACGCTGGGTGAGCCGTGGGTGAGCGCCGCGCCGCTCGCGGAGGCGCCCGCCGAGGT
>JAICRZ010000261.1 GCA_025937135.1 Thermoleophilaceae bacterium | reverse complement strand
GTCGATGTCCGCCACGCCGTCGCCGTAGGTGAACAGGAACTCCTCGCCCTCCACGTACGGGAGCACGCGCTTCAGCCGGCCGCCGGTCTGGGTGTCGTCGCCCGTGTCGATCAGCGTGACCCGCCACGGCTCGGCGCCGGAATGGTGGACCTCCATCGAGTTGTCGCGCAGGTCGAAGGTCACGTCGCCCATGTGCAGGTAGTAGTTGGCGAAGTACTCCTTGATCACGTAGCCGCGATAGCCGAGGCAGACCACGAACTCGTCGATGCCCTGCGCCGAGTAGATCTTCATCACGTGCCAGAGGAGCGGCTTGTGGCCCACCTCGATCATCGGCTTCGGCTTGAGCTCGGTCTCCTCGCTGATCCGCGTCCCGAGCCCGCCGGCCAGGATCACGGCCTTCATCGCAACCCGAGCTCCGACAGCAGCGGCGCCTGCTGGTCGCGCGCGGACGGCGTCAGGTCGATCGCCGGCCACTCGATCCCGACCTCCGGGTCGTCGAAGCGGAAACCGCTCTCGGCATCGGGGTCGTAGTAGGTGCTCACCTTGTAGACCACGTCGGCGAGCTCGCTCGTGACCGCGAAGCCGTGGGCGAAGCCGTCGGGCACGTAGAGCTGCCGGCCGTTCTCGTCGCTCAGCTCGACCGACTCCCACTGCCCGAACGTCGGCGACTCCGCGCGGATGTCGCAGATCACGTCCACGATCGCCCCGCGCGCGCAACGCACGAGCTTCGCCTGGCCCGGCTGGAAGTGCATGCCGCGCACGACACCGCGACGCGAGCGCGAGTGGTTGTCCTGCACGAAGTCCTCACCGATCCCGAGCTCCGCGTAGCCGCTCTTGCGGTAGGTCTCCATGAAGAAGCCGCGCGCGTCGCCGTGGACCGTGGGCTTGACCAGGATCGGCCCGTCGAGCTTGGTTGCGAGCTGCTCCATGCGCGGCGGCAGCCTAGATGATCGTCTCGGCGCGGTCGGCGATCACGCGGGCGATCGCGAGCGCCGAGGTGGCCGCCGGGGATGGCGCGTTGCGCACGTGCAGCGCGCGGCCGGTGACCGAGAACGCGAAGTCGTCCACGAGCGCGCCGTCGCGCGCGAGTGCCTGGGCGCGGACGCCGGAGGGACCGCTCACCACGTCGCCGGCGCGCAGCTCCGGGACGAAGCGGCGTGCGTCGCGCACCACAGCTCGCCGGCTGGCCGCGTAGCGCAGCTCGTGCAGCCCGGTGCGCCAGAAGCGGCGCGCCATCCGGTAGGTGCCCGGCCAGGTGAGCGAGTCGGGCCGCGGCTTCATGAGCGCGGTCGGGCCCACGAGCACCTCGCCGTCGATATGACGGGTGAGGTGCACGCCGAGGAACGGCAGGCGCGGGTCGGGCACGGGGTAGATCAGGCCGCGCACGAGCTCGCGGCGCTCGGGCGCCAGCTTGAGGTACGCGCCCCTGAACGGCACGATCCGCGGATCCGCGGGCGCGCCGGACGCGCGCGCCAGGCGGTCGGCCCAGGCGCCGGCGCAGAAGACGGCGGCGCGGGCGCGCGTCTGCCCCTGCGAATGCGCGACGACGCCGTCGCGCGCGCTCTCGACCGCGCAGCCCGTGACGACCGTGGCGTCGTCCGCCAGAGCGCGGGCGACCGCGCCGAAGTCCACGATCCCGGTCGCCGGCGAGTGCAGGGCCGCGATCCCCGTCGCGTGCGGCTCGACCTCGCGCAGCTCGCCCGCGCTCAGGCGCCGCAGCCCAGGCACGCCGTTCGCGCGCCCGCGGCGTTCGAGCTCGTCGAGCGCGGGCAGCTCGTCCTCGCGGGTCGCAACGATGACCTTGCCGCAGCGCTCGTGCGGGATGTCGCGCTCCTCGCACAGCGCGTAGAGATCGCGTGCGCCCTCCACGCACAGGCGCGCCTTGAGCGACCCCGGCGCGTAGTAGATCCCGGCGTGGATGACGCCGCTGTTGTTGCCGGTCTGGTGCTGCGCGATCGCGTCCTCGCGCTCGAAGACCACCACCTCGAGGCCCTCGTGGCGGCGCTGGAGCTCGCGTGCCGTGGCCAGCCCGAGGATGCCGCCGCCGACGATCGCTACGTCGCATCGTTCGGGTGCCGGAACGGGGGCCATTTGCTCTAACCTCGCAGGACTGCTGGTGAGTGCTGGGAAAGAGCATCATGGAGGACCTCCTTCGTGAGGGTGCGTGACGTCGAGATAGCGCTCGTGCTCGCGCGCGAGATGAAGGAAGCGGCGGCACGCGACGTCGATGCTTCCCTGCGCCTGGAGCAGCTCAAGGAGGTCTTCGGGGCCGAGGAGCTGGACGCCGGCGAGCGCGCCCGGATCCAGACGGCGCTGCAGATGGCGGGGCTCGAGCCGCAGCCGTCGCTGCTGGAGGCCGACCCGGCCGCGCCGATCCGCTTCTCCGTCGAGGCCGCCGAGGCCGCGCCTGCGCCCGCCCCCGAGGCGCCGGTCGAGGAGCGCCAGGAGTTCCCCACGGTGGGCGAGTTCTTCGGGCGGTTCCGGCGCAAGCGGCGCGGGGAGGTGCTGACCGAGGCGGAGCCCGAGGTCCCGGAGGC
>JAICRZ010000064.1 GCA_025937135.1 Thermoleophilaceae bacterium | reverse complement strand
TGGCCCGCTGGGTGGCCGGCGCCATGCCGCCGGCCACCCATCGAGTTACCGGCCGAGGTTCGGGGAGACCTCGTGCTCGGTCTCTTCGCGAGCGGGGGAGGCGGTCGCCAGGCGCGCCAGCGTCAGGGCGGCCAGCATCAGGCCGAAGTCGCGCAGCGCGATGTCGCCGTAGCCGCCGACGATCAGCAGGTTGGCGATGATGCCCGCCAGCCAGGCGGCGACCACGAAGCCGCCGATGCGCGGGAGGAACAGCACCACGAGCCCGGCGACGATCTCGACGACGCCGACGATGTGCATCGCGTCGGCGGCGTTGCCCGGGATCACGTCATTGAACGGCGTCGCCAGGTATTTGGTCCAGTCATCGGTGAGGACGTTCAGGAACTTGTCGAGGCCGAACAGGATCGGCGCGACGGTGAAGGTGATGCGCAGCAGCAGGAACGCCTGCGCGGCGGGGTCGCGCCGCAGCGCCTCGCTGGTGGGAATGGGAAGCGGCCGGAACGCGGCAGCGATCGCACTCATGGGGTCCCCCTTTCGAGAGGTTGTATGACCTTCTAGCGACGGTCGCGGCGGCGAACGTACGCGACCGCCGATGGTCTGACGTTCCGCCGGTGCTGGCGTAAGAACCCGCCGCCGCGCCGCACGAAGGAGGTGCGACCAACAAAGAGGACGACCATGTCTGACACGCACCCCCACGTGATCGTCGGCGGAGGACTCGCCGGCGCCAAAGCCGCCGAAGCGCTTCGCGAGGAGGGCTACGACGGTCCCGTCGTGCTCCTCGCCGCCGAGGACGAGCAGCCATACGAGCGGCCGCCGCTTTCGAAGGACTACCTGCGCGGCGAGTCCGAACGCGACAGCGCACGCGTGCACCCGAGTGGCTTCTACGACGAGCACGACATCGAGGTGCGAACCGGCACGACCGCCGAGCGCATCGACACGGGAGGCCGGTCGGTCACCCTCGCCGGCGGCGAGTGCCTGCGCTACGACCGGCTGCTGCTGGCCACCGGCGCCGAGCCGCGCCGGCTCCGCGTGCCGGGCGCCGAGCTCGCGGGAATCCATTATCTGCGCGACCTCGCCGACGCCGACGCGCTGGCCGGTCGCCTGGACGCGGGTGGCCGCCTGGTGGTGATCGGCGCCGGCTGGATCGGCGCGGAGGTTGCCGCGTCCGCGCGGCTCAAGGGCCTCGAGGTGGCGATGGTCGAGATGGCGAACACGCCGCTCGAGCGCGTGCTCGGCCCCGAGCTCGGCGGGATCTACGCCGAGATCCACCGCGCTCACGGCGTTGACCTGCGCACCGGCGTCGGCATCGCATCGTTCGAGGGCGGGAGCGGTGGCGTCGAGCGCGTGCGACTGGCCGACGGGAGCACGCTCGACTGTGACTTCGTGGTGGTCGGAGTGGGCGTCACGCCGCGCACCGCCCTGGCCGAGCAGGCCGGTATCGCCGTGAACAACGGGATCCTCGTGAACGACCGCCTCGAGACCAGCGAACCGGGAGTGTTCGCGGCCGGCGACGTCGCCAACGCGATTCACCCGTTCTACCGGAGGCTGATCCGCGTCGAGCACTGGGCCAACGCGCTCAACCAGCCCGCTACCGCCGCCCGGGCGATGCTCGGGAAGGAAGCGAGCTACGACCTGCTGCCGTACTTCTTCTCCGACCAGTACGACGTGGGGATGGAGTACTCCGGCCACGCGACCGAGTGGGACGAGGTCGTGATGCGTGGAGACCCGGCAGCACGCGAGCTGATCGCGTTCTGGCTGCTGGACGGCCGCGTGGTCGCCGGCATGAACATGAACGTCTGGGACGTCACCGAGCCGATCAAGACGCTGATCCATTCGCGCCAGGCGGTGCCGGTGGAACGGCTGCGCGATCCCGGCGTGCCGCTCGACGAGCTGGTCGCGCCGGCCCGAATGGTCGGATGACAGCGGCGGCCGCCACGGCGCCGCCGCGCATCCGTCGTCCCATGGCGCCTGCGAGCGACGGCGACGCGTGGATCGCGGCGCTGCGCGCAGAAGGGGCGCAGCGCGATCAGGCCATCGCGGCGCTGCACGAGCTGCTCCTGCGCGCGGCTCGTTTCGAGCTGTCACGCCGGCGCGCGGCGCTGTCCTACGTGCGCGGCGAGGAGCTCGACGAGATAGCGACTCAGGCCGCCGACGACGCGCTTGTGGCGGTGCTCGCGAAGCTCGACGATTTTCGCGGCGCCAGCCGCTTCACGACGTGGGCCTACAAGTTCGCAGTGCTCGAGGCCGGGGTCAGGCTGCGGCGCCGCGCCTGGCAGGGCCGCGAGGTCGTGCTGGCCGCCGAGAGCTGGCCGGCGTTTCCCGACAGGCGCTCCTCCGCCCAGGAGCAGCTCGAGAGGTCCGAGCTCTTCGATTCGCTGCGCGACGCGATCGCGGGTGCGCTCACGCCGCACCAACGCGAGGTGTTCGTGGCGCTGGCACTGAACGAGGTGCCGATCGACGTGTTGGCCGAACGCCTCTCGTCGACCCGCGGCGCTCTCTACAAGACGCTGCACGATGCGCGCAGCAAGCTCCGCCGCGAGCTTGCAGAAGCCGGATTCGCGGAAGGGAGGCGATCATCGTGAACGACGACGGACGCGATCGGGCGATCGAGCGGCTGCTGGGGCCGATCGGCTACCAGGTGACCTGCGAGGAGTGCTTCGCGGCCCTCGACGAGTACGTCGAGCTCGAGCTCGACGGCGTCGACGCGGATGCTCGCATCCCCGGCATGCGCAGCCATCTCGCCGGCTGCTCCGCCTGCCACGAGGAGCACGACGGCCTCCGCGCGCTCCTCATCGCGCGATAGCGGCCGGCTCCACCAGCGGCTCGCAGATCGTGGCGAACGCCTCGGGACGGTGCAGCGTGCGCCGCAGCAGCAGGAAGGCCGGCGTGCCGAGCAATGCGGGTATGCCGAGCTGGACGAGCCGGTAGATCAGCACGGCCGCGGTGACCGGGCCGATCGACGCTCCGAACAGGACGAAGGTGCCGATCAGCCCGCCGTCGGTCGCCCCGAGCCCGCCCGGGATCGGGATCAGGCCGCCGAGCTGGCCGAGCGTGTAGGCCAGAACGAAGTCGCCGAGCGGCGGCAGCGAGCCGGTTGCCTGGAAGCAGGCGGCCATCGTCGCGATGTCGAACGCCAGGTAGCCGAGCGAGCCGAGGAGTGCCGTCGCCTGGCCGCCGCGCAGCAGCGTGAGCGCCTCCCGCGTGCCCTCTGCGATCGCGAGGCAGGCGCGGACCACCCTGGCCGGTCCGCGCGTGGCATGCCCGAGAAAGCGCGCCAGCGCCAGCACCGCGAGCACGGTCGCGGCCGCCAGCAGCGCCGGGACCACGGTCAGCGCCGGCCCTGCTCGGCCCGGCAGCAGACCGAGCGCCACGCCGGTTCCGGCGGCGATCACGACCGCGAAGTTCGCCGCGCTGGTGAGGAGGAAGAAGGTGACCGTCCGGCGCGCGATGTGCGTGCTCGACATGCCGCCGCGGTGCAGCGCCCACGCGCCGAGCGCCAGCCCGCCCGCGCCGCCGGCGGGGAGCAGCGCCCCGGCTGCCAGCTCGGACATCCCGAGCTGGCAGCTCGGCGCCCAGCGCATGCACGGGCAGAACACCGCGCGCAGGCATGCGACGTACGAGAGCGCGGACCCGAGCTCCGCCGCGACGGCCAGGATCAACCAGCCGGCCTGCGCGTGCGCGAGGTGGTGACGGACCTGGCCGAGGCCGGGGAGCGTGGCGACGACCAGTCCCACTACGGCGACGACCGCGGCGAGCTGCGCCAGCCGGCGGCGCAGGTGGGCGGGCTGCAACGCGTCGGGCATCATGCTTGATGAGCGCCGTTGCAGCGGACCGTCTTACGGCCCGCGACCGACTACATATTTCAGCCCATGGCGCGGCGCTACGCGTTGAGCGATGGTCGCTCCATGGAGACGACGCGGACGGACTGGGTCGCAGCGCTGCGTTCGCCCGGGGCGGAGTGCGATCGCGCTACGGCAGAGCTCCACGAGCTGCTCCTCCACGCGGCCCGGTTCGAGCTCTCGCGCCGGCGTGCGGCGCTTTCGCACATGCACGGCGAGGAGCTCGACGACATCGCGATGCAGGCCGCCGACGATGCGTTGGTGTCCGTGCTCGCGAAGCTCGACGATTTCCGCGGCGCGAGCCTCTTCACGACGTGGGCATCCAAGTTCGCGCTGCTCGAGACGGGCGTCAGGCTGCGCCGCCACGCGTGGCAGGGCCGTGAGGTCGTGCTCGCCGCGGAGCGCTGGCCTGCGTTCGCCGACCGCCACTGCTCGCCCCACGAGGAGCTCGAGCAGGCGGAGACGCTGCGCGCGCTCCGCGACGCGATCGCCTACCACCTGACAGCTCATCAGCGCGAGGTCTTCGTCGCCGTCGCCCTTAACGACGTCCCGATCGACGTGCTCGCCGAACGGCTCACCACGACCCGCGGCGCCCTCTACAAGACCCTTCACGACGCCCGCCAGACCCTGCGTCGCGAGCTGGCCACCGACGGTCTCGCAGCGAGCCGGAACTGAGATGTTCCACTACCACCTCCCAGGTCACCCCGACCGCGCCGCCTCGCCCGGCGACGATTCAGCCGCGCAGCTGTGCGCCGTCTGCGGCCGTCACGTGAGCGCCGACGAGCGACTGATCATCGCCGGCGTGGCCCTGCATCTGGCGTGTGCGGTCGCGCGCCGGCGGGCCGCTCGCAGCTAGCGCCCGGGCCGAACGAGGGCGGCGCGGCGGACGCGCGGCTGCCCCAGCGCCGGTTCGGCGTCCTCGCGAGCGCGAACGCCAGGCGCCCGCCGTGAGCGACTCGCGCCAGGTGCAGCCAGGGCTTGCGCCAGCTCCTGCGGTTCAGGCGCAGGCGCTGCACGTACGGGGCGTCGCGCGCGGCTCGCGGCGCCGTGATCGAGAGCCGGCCGTGGCGCAGGCGCAGCGTGACCTTCGGGAACAGCGGGCTGCCCAGCGCGAGCACGTCGCTTCCGGGCACCGCCGGGTAGAGGCCGAGTGCGCCGAACACGTACCACGCCGACATCTGGCCGAGGTCGTCGTTGCCCGGATAGCCGCCGGGCGTGGAGTCGAACAGCCCGAGGATCGCGCGGCGCATGACGTCCTGCGCCTTGTACGGCTGGCCGACCCAGTCGTAGAGCCACGGGGCGTTCGAGTTCGGCTCGTTGCCGAGGAACGCGTGCGGCGAGCTGTAGCCGGCGTTCAGCTCCGCGAAGAACGCGTCGAGGCGCGCGGCCGCGGCCTTCCTCCCCCCGAGCGCGCGGAAGAGCCCGGCCGGGTCGTGGGGGACCATCCAGGTGTACTGCGCGCCGTCACCCTCGGCGAAGCCCTGGCTGCTGCCGGGATCGTTCGAGTTCGGGTCGTACGGCGTCACGAACTGACCCGTCGAGAGGCGCGGGCGGACGTAGCCGGTCGCCGGGTCGAAGACGTTGCGCCAGTTGCCGGCGCGCCGCATGAACGCCCGGCACGTCGCGCGGTCGCCGGCCGCCGCGGCCATCCGCGCCACGGCGAAGTCGTCGGTGGCGTACTCGAGCGTCGTGCCCGCCGATCCCCACGCGAGGTCGAGCGCGCTCGAGCCGGGCGCTGGCATGACGCGCCGCCACGCGTCGACCCCGACTCCCACGAGGTTCGCGTTCTTCTCGTGCGGGATGTATCCGAGCCGCTGGTAGTCCTCGCTCGCCTGGCGCTCGACGTAGCCCGCGTTGGCGCTCGTCCCGGACTGCGTCGCGCCCTTGACCATCGCGGCCAGCGCCGCACGCTTGCTGAACCCGCCCCCGCCGAGGGCGCCGATGCTCGCGATCGTGGGGTCGGCCGGATCGCCGGTCATCACCTCGCTCTGCGCGTTGGCCAGCGACCACTTCGGCAGCCAGCCGCTCTCGCGCCCGTCGGCCAGGAGCGACCTGACGATGTCGGACGCGCGCCGCGGCGCGATCAGCGCCAGCAGCGGCATCTGGCTGCGGTACACGTCCCAGCCGGAGAAGTCCGCGTACTGGGTGTAGCCGCGCGCGGTGTGGACCTGGTCGTCCATCCCGGCGTAGCGCCCGTCGACGTCGCTGAACGTGCTCGGGTGGATGAGCGCGTGGTAGAGCATCGAGTAGAAGGTCCGGCGGTCGGCGCCGGACCCGCCGTGCACGGCGATCTTCCCGAGCATCCGATTCCAGCGCGCCCGGGCCGCCGCGGCCACGGAGTCGAACGGGCGGCTGCCCAGTTCGGCGTCGAGGTTGCGGCGCGCGCCGTCGACGCTGACGAAGGAGATCCCGATGCGCACCTCCACCTGCGGGTCGGCGTGCGTGTCGAAGCTGACGTATGCGCCCGCCTGCGCGGGGGCGCCGCGGCCGCCCACGGCGATCGGGCCGTAGGACGCCGGGCCGAGCGGGCTGAGCAGCGACGAGTCGTCCGCCGACGTCGAACCGGGCGTCAGCGTCTGGCCCTTCCACGTCCCCTGCGTCGCGAACGGGCGGCTGAAGCGCGCTGCGAAGTAGATCCGGTAGCGGTTGGGCTCGAGGCAGAAGCCGCCGCTCGTGGCCGCGCCGGTCACCTCCTGACGCGCCTGGTCGATCTGGACCGACGCCGCGCTGTCGCCCGTACGGCTGCCGCCCGCGTTGATCAGGACGCTCGCGGGAGCGGCCTGCGGGAACGTGAAGCTGCCGATGCCGGCGCGAGTGCTCGCGGTGAGCCGCGCTTCGATCCGCTGGGGTGTGCCGGGGTTGAGGCCGACTCGGTAGTAGCCCGGCGCGGCGGCCTCGTCGCTGTGGGAGTAGGACGGCACGAACGCGTCGGCGAACTCGGTCGACAGCGGCGCGACCGGCGACGAGGTGACCGGAGTCGTGGTCGGCATCAGCGGGAAGTCGCCCTCGTTGGCGCAGCCGGCGCCGCTCAGGCGGCGGACGCTGAAGCCGCGGATCCGCGAGTCGCCGTACGCGTAGCCGCCGCCGGCGTTGTCCGACGACGGGCTCGTGTCGGGTCCCCACTGGATCATTCCGAACGGCACGGCGGGCCCGGGGAACGTGTTGCCCGCGCCGCCGCCGGTGCCGAAGTCGGGCGCGCCCGGCGCCGTGCCGTTGAACGGGTTGACGTAGCCCGCGCGGTCTGCGGCCGCGCCCGCAGGAAGAATCGCGGCGGCGAGACTGAGCGCGAACGTCAGCGCGAGGGCGAGGCGCCGCATGCCTACGGCTCCACGAGCCCCCGGCGAATCGCGTAGCGGGTGAGCTCGACGCGGTTGCGCATGCCGAGCTTCTCGAGCACGTTCGCGCGATGGCGGTCGACTGTCTTCTTGCTGATGAACAGCATCTCGGCGATCTCCTCGCTGGTGTGTCCCTCAGCGATCAGCTTGACGATCTCGAGCTCGCGCGGCGTCAGCGGGTCCTCGGGCGCCTCCTCGCCGCGGCGCGCGCGGTCGAGGTAGTCGCGGATCAGGGCCTGCACCGCGGCGGGGTAGAGGAACGGCTCGCCGCGCATCGCGGCCCGGCACGCCTCGATCAGGTCGCGGTTCGCGGCCGTCTTCAGCACGTAGCCCGACGCGCCCGACTTGAGCGCCTCGAAGAAGTACTGCTCGTTGTCGTGCATCGACAGGATCAGCGTGCGCAGCTCCGGCCGCCGCCGGCTCAGCTCGGCTGCGGCCTGGAGGCCGGTCATCCGCGGCATGGTCACGTCCAGGACCGCGAGGTCGATGTCGTCGCTCAGCGCGCGCTCGACCGCCTCGGCGCCGTCGCCCGCCTCGGCCACCACCTCGAGGTCCGGCTGCGCGTCCAGCACCAGGCGCAGGCCGCCGCGTACCACCGTGTGGTCGTCGGCCAGGAGGATCCTCGTCTTCAGCGGCACGGTCATGGCACGAGCGGCACCTCCAGCTCGACGTCGGTGCCCTCGCCGGGCCCGGAGCGGATCGTCAGCGACCCGCCGACGAGCATCGCACGCTCGCGCATGCCCGCCAGCCCGGTCTTCAGGTCGCCGTGCTCGCCATGCTCGATCCCGCGGCCGTCGTCGGAGACGCGCAGACACAGACGGTCGCCGATCACGTCGAGCGAGACCGTCACCCGCGTGGCGCCCGAGTGGCGCATGACGTTCGTCAGGGCCTCCTGCGCCACGCGATAGACGACCAGGTCGACGCTCGAGTCATGGTCCGGGATGCGGTCGGCCAGTCGGCGTTCGATCTCGATGCCGGACTGCGCGGACACGCGGTTGCAGAGGGCGATGAAGGCGTTCACGAGGCCGAGGTCGTCGAGCGCCTCGGGGCGGAGCTCGCGCGCGATCCGGCGGACGTCCTCGATCGAGCGCTGCACCCATTCGCCCACGCGCAGCCACGACTCGCGGTCCGTGCCCGAGCCGGCGTCCGCCGCACGCTCTGCCTCGAGCGCGATCGCGGTGAGCATCTGGCCGACCTCGTCGTGCAGCTCGCGCGCGACGCGCAGCCGCTCGCGCTCCTGTGCGGTGAGCGCGCGCCGCGCGCTGTTGGCGCGCTCGAACTCGATCCGGTCGAGCATCGCGTTGAAGGAGTGGGCGAGCGCCGCGGTGTCGGCGTAATGGACGTCCACGTCGTCGAGCCGCCGCCCCGGCTCCATCGGGTCCACCGACTGCATGATCTCGGTGAGCCGTCGCAGCGGCGCGAGCGTGCGGCGGACGAGCAGCATGCTCGCCATCGTCGTCACCACCAGTCCGATCGCGATGATCAGGACCTCGATCGGCCGTACCGGGACGCTGATCGTGACGGGCGTGACCGCGAGCAGCACCGCCACGGCGACCAGCACCGAGATGTTGACGAGCGACAGCCGCCAGAACAGCGAGCGCGGGTGCGAGTGACGCGCCGGCGCGGTCGGCGCGGCACGATCGGCGGCCGCCGGGAAATCGCCCATGTGGCGTTGTCTACCGGATGGCACGCGTGCGCGTACGCGCGTGACCTCGGTGCTCACGCGTCCGGCGGTGGCCTGATCGCCAGGATCTCGAGCCTGCGGATCCGCCCCTTCCGGGGCAGTTCGACGCTGACGATCTCACCGCGACCACGCCCGAGCAGCGCCTTTCCGACGGGTGAGGCCGCGGAGGCGACACCCGGCGCGGCGGGTGCGTGCGCGCTGCCGATCGCGTAGTCGACGGTCTCGTTCGAGTGCAGGTCGAGCACCGTGACGAGCGATCCGACCGCCACCGTGGCTGCCGATCCCGCGGCGTGCACGACCCTCGCCCGGCGCAGGACGTCCTCGAGGCGCGCGAGCCGGGCGTCCACGACGGTCTCCTCCTCGCGGATCGCGAGGTACTCGTCGTTGTTCGCGGTTTCGCCGAACTCGCGCACCAGACGCAGCCGCGCCGGAAACTGGTTCAGCTTCTCGTCGCGCAGCTTGTCGCGCTCGCGCTCGAGGGCGCGGTAGGCCGCGGCCGTGACCGGCACGTAGCGCCCGTCATCCGCGGCGGCGATGTTCGCCTGCGGGGTCATGTCAGCGTGAGCCGCGCAAGCAGCGGCCCGGTGCGCTCGCGCAGCTGCCCGGCGGCGTGGCGAGAGTTCTCCAGCGCCCGCACCAGCTCGGAGAATGCGACGTGCACGTCTTCGCGCGACACGGGCGCCGCGCCGAACGAACCGGCCTCACGGCGCGACAGCTCGCGGTCGGCTGCGCGGCGCATCGCCGCCGTCCCGTGCGTGAGCGCCTCGAGCGAGGCCTCCACGCAACCGAGCGTCGCCGCGGTCGCGGCGGCCGCGCTTGGCTCCGCGGCTGCGCGCCGGATTCCCTCGGCGGCCAGCAGCAGGTCGCAGGCGCGGTCGTACAGCTCGTTGTCGGCGATCCGCATGCAGCGGAGCATGCCCGGCCCGGGTGGGCTCCGGGCATGGGGACAAACATGCATTTGGAAGTGGGGCCGAGTCCCCGCTTGCTGAGCGAATTGGGTGCTGGCGTGCATGGGTGCGCGCGTCGCGGTGGCCGAGCATTGCCCCATGAGCATCTTCGTCTGGGTGATGATCGGCATCGCGATCTGGCACGCCTGCATCCTGGTGCCGGACCGCTTCTACGGCGGCATCATCGGCGCGTTCGTAGCCGCCGTGTCCGGCGCGCTCGCCGCCGGCTATCTGTTGCCGGTGCCCGGCCTGCCGCCACACAACCCGCCGGGCCTGGCCGCGGCGCTGTGGCCGATCCCGGGCTCGCTGCTCGCCCTGGTCGCCCTGTACCGCTACGGGACCTACCGCGAGCGGCTCGAAGAGGAGCGGGTGCGATGACCGGGCCGCCGCTCGTCGCGCGCGATCTGCTCGTCAGGTACGGCGGGGAGGTCGTGGCGGTCGTGACCCAGCACCATGCGCTGCTGGCCCCGAGCATCGCAGCGCTGGAAGCCGACCACCCGCGGCGCCGCTTCGTGGCGGCGCTGATCCTGGCCGGCCGCGAGATGACGGCGGAGCCCGCTGCCGAGCCGTACGACGACGACCAGGCCCAGTTCTACGCCCGCATCCTGCTGATGCCGAACGACGAGTTCGAGTCGCTCGCCGGGCGCCTGCACGACGTGGAGCTGGCCGAGCACTTCAACGTTCCGCTCGAGCAGGTGCGCGCGAAGCGCGAGGACGTGCGGCTCGACAGCTGAACGCGCCGCGCGTGTCAGTGCACTGACACGCTAAGAGCAATGTCATCCGCCCGCGCGCGACCGGGCTTACGTTGCGGCTTGGTGGCGGCGAGCGTGTCAAGGGCGGGGTTGGCGGTGGCGCTGGTGTGTGCGCTGTTCTGCGCGGCGGCTGCGAGCGCCGCACGGGCCGACACGCTCGTCTACGTCAAGTCGGGCTCGGTCTACGTCGCGAATCCGGACGGCTCGCAGGCCCGCGCCGTGACGCCGCCGTCGCAGTGGTGGGCGTGGCCGTCGGAGAGCGACAACGGCACCATCGCCGTGGCCGGCGGGGCGGAACGCGTGAACCCGGGCGGCGCGAGCGAGTCGTCGGGAAGCTCCGAGATCTATGCCTTCGACCAGCAGGGCCGCTCGCTGCTCTCGGCGCCCGTGAACACGCCCGGCAGCGTCTCGAGCCCCGGCAACCCCACCTACGTCGACCACTTCCGGGTGTCGCCGGACGCCGGCACCGTGGCGTACGACGTGATCGGTTGCTGCGGCTTCTCCGGCGAGACGACCTTCATGAGCCCGCTGCGGTCCGGTGCGAGCTGGTCGCAGTTCCAGGACGACTACATCGACCCCCAGTGGGTCGACGGCAGCGCCGTGATCCACACGAGCAACGCCCTCGCGGCCACGCACAACGGCTCGACGTTCGGCAGCCAGGCGCAGTACGCGATCTTCGACGCGACCAACAGCGACCACAACAGCGGCTGGTCCGGCGATGCCGCGATCCCGGACGGGTGGGGCTACCAGGCGAGCTTCACGCGCGACACGAAGACGCTCGCGCTGTTCCTCGACGACTCTGCCAACAGCGGCGGCACGGCGCAGAACGTGCGCATCCACCTCGAGAGCATCCATCCGGACCTCAGCGAGACCGATGACTGCACGATCAACCTCCCGGCCGCGCAGTTCTCGCAGCCGCACAACGTCGGCCAGGCCAGCGTGTCGTTCTCCTCCGACGGCGCGACGCTCGCCTGGGGCGAGGCCGACGGCATCCACGAGGCGAACGTCTCGAACCCGTCGGACTGCGGCACCGTCCAGGGGTCCGACCGCCTCGTCGTGCCGGGCGGCGCGATGCCCTCGTTCGGAGCCGCGCCGCTCAGCCCCGCCGCGAGCGGCGCGCCGAACACGAAGATCACCAAGCTGAAGCGCGGCAAGCGCGCGGTCACCCTGAAGTTCAAGGGCTCGGGCGGGTCCGGCCTCTCGTTCCAGTGCAAGCTCGACCACGGCGGCTGGAAGCACTGCAAGTCGCCGAAGGCATACAGGCATCTGCGTCGCGGAAGGCACGTCGTGCAGGTCCGCGCCCGCAGCGCGCAGGGCGTGGATCGCACGCCCGCCAAGAAGAAGTTCCGCGTCTGATCGGGGCGCCGCTCGGCGCCGGCGAAAGCGGCCACGCTTTCCTACCCGATGTGTGTAAAGTCCGCGCGCATCGTGATCGACCGGCCGCTGCTGGAGACGCACCGGTTCCTGCGCCGCGGCCCGGTGTCGGAGGAAGGCTGGAGCCAGCTCGTCGCGAAGGACCGCGACTGGGAGCGCTCCTACCGCGGCCGCTGGTCCCACGACAAGATCGTGCGCTCCACGCACGGCGTGAACTGCACCGGCTCGTGCTCGTGGAACGTCTACGTGAAGGACGGGCTGATCACGTGGGAGTCGCAGGCCGTCGACTACCCGTCGACCGGCCCCGAGATGCCGGAGTACGAACCGCGCGGCTGCCCCCGCGGCGCGTCGTTCTCCTGGTACACGTACTCGCCGCTGCGGCTGAAGTACCCGTACGTGCGCGGCAGCCTGCTCGAGATGTTCCGCGAGGCGCGCGACCGCCTCGGCGATCCCGTCGAGGCGTGGGCGGAGATCGTCGGCGACCCGGAGCGCACGCGCACCTACAAGCGCCAGCGCGGCAAGGGCGGCTTCGTGCGCGCCTCCTGGGACGACGCCGTCGACATGATCGCGGCGGCGCACGTGCACACGATCAAGAGCCACGGCCCCGACCGCGTCGTCGGCTTCTCGCCGATCCCGGCCATGTCGATGGCCTCCTACGCCGCCGGCACGCGCTTCCTGGCGCTGATCGGCGGGACGATCCTGTCGTTCTACGACTGGTACGCGGACCTGCCGCCGTCCTCGCCGCAGACCTTCGGCGACCAGACCGACGTGCCGGAGTCGGGCGACTGGTGGAACGCCGGCTACCTGCTCGTGTGGGGCACCAACCTGCCCACCACGCGCACCCCCGACGCGCACTTCATGACCGAGGCGCGCTACCGCGGCCAGAAGGTGGTGGTGGTCTCACCAGACTACGCCGAGCACACCAAGTTCGCCGATCACTGGCTGGCTGCCGAGGCGGGAAGCGACGGCGCGCTGGCGATGGCGATGGGCCATGTGATCCTCAAGGAGTTCTACGTCGATCGCGAGACGCCCTACTTCCGCGACTACGCGCGTCGCTTCACCGACCTGCCGCTGCTCGTGACCCTTCGTGAGCGCGGCGACGGCTTCGTGGCCGACCGCCTGCTGCGCGCCTCCGACCTGGACGGGGGCGACGCCGAGCACGGCGACTGGAAGCCGGTCGTGCTCGACGAGCTCAGCGGCCTGCCCGTGGTCCCGAACGGCTCGGTCGGCCACCGGTACGGCGAGCCGGGGCGCTGGAACCTGAAGCTCGACGGCGTAGAGCCCGTGCTCACGCTGCTCGACCGCGCGGAGGAGCGGGTGGCGGTGGACCTGCCGCGCTTCGACGCCGGCGAGACCGAGGGTGGCACCACGATCACCCGCGGCGTCCCGGCCATGCGCGTGGGCGGCCGACTGGTGACGACGGTCCTCGACCTCGTGCTGGCGCAGTACGGCGTCGGGCGCGACGGCCTGCCCGGCGAGTGGGCGGACGGCTACGACGACCCCGCCCTGGGCACGCCCGCCTGGCAGGAGCCGATCACGGGCGTCGACCGCAAGCTCGTCGCTCGGGTGGCGCGCGAGTTCGCCCGCAACGCGGAGGTCACGAGGGGCCGCTCGATGATCTGCATGGGCGCGGGCACCAACCACTGGTTCCACTCCGACCAGACCTACCGGACCTTTCTCGCGCTCGTGATGATGTGCGGCTGCGAGGGCGTGAACGGCGGCGGCTGGGCGCACTACGTCGGCCAGGAGAAGGTGCGGCCGCTGTCGGGCTGGCAGACGCTGGCGTTCGCCCTCGACTGGACTCGCCCGCCGCGCCACCAGTCGGGCACTCCGTTCTTCTACCTGGCCACCGACCAGTGGCGCTACGAGCGCATCCAGCCCGCCGACCACGCCACGCCGCTCGGCCGCGGGCTGCTGGAGGGCCGGCACATCGCCGACGTCAACGCGCTCGGCGCCCGGCTGGGCTGGCTGCCGTCGTTCCCCAGCTTCGATCGCAGCACGCTGGACCTCGTCGACGAGGCCGAGGCCGCGGGGCGCGATCCGGCCGAGCACGTG
>JAICRZ010000183.1 GCA_025937135.1 Thermoleophilaceae bacterium | reverse complement strand
CTTGTCGAGCCCGTACGCAAGCGCTGCCGCGGTCGGCTCGTTGATGATGCGCTTGACGTCGAGGCCCGCGACCTTGCCGGCGTCCTTGGTCGCCTGGCGCTGGTCGTCGTTGAAGTAGGCCGGGACGGTGATCACCGCGCTGTCGACGGTGTCACCCAGGTACGCCTCGGCGTCGGCCTTCAGCTTCTGCAGGATCATCGCGCTGATCTCGGGCGGCGAGTACTCCTTGCCACCCGCGCTCACGCGCGCATCGCCGTTCGGGCCACGGACGACCGTGAACGGGACGATGGTCTCCTCCTCCTTGACCTCGGCCTCCTTGCGCCCCATGAAGCGCTTGACCGAGAAGACGGTGTTCTCCGGGTTGGTGACTGCCTGGCGCTTCGCGACCGTGCCGACGAGGCGCTCGCCGCTCTGGGTGAAAGCGACGACCGACGGCGTCGTGCGGGCGCCCTCGGCGTTCTCGATGACGGTCGGCTCGCCGCCCTCGAGGATCGCCATGCACGAGTTGGTCGTGCCCAGGTCGATTCCGATTGTCTTTGCCATTGCTAGCGGTCCTCCTTGGAAAAAATCTAAGCCTGATTGTGGCAGATGTTTTCCGGAGCGACAACGTAAATCGGACGGCGGGGGGCGGACGGCGGGGGAAAAGTGACATTCGCGGCCACCGGTCGCGACCGTGTCACTTAACGACACATAGTGCGAGGGAAAGTGACACGGACCGCCGCGCTCGCTGGCCGTGTCACGTTACCCCCGCACCACCCCCCTCCCTACCCCCGCAATCAAACCGCGCCGCGACCCGCCGGGCCGCGCGACGAGCGGAGCGAAATCGGGCGGCGGAAACGGCGGAACGGCGGACGGCGGGGCCGAGAGCTCGGCCCTGCCGACTGCGGCCCCTGCCGACTGCGGACTGCCGGACTCCCCTAGAACCCGCCGACCGTATTCGGCGTCCCGAGCCCCGTCGGCCCGTCGTAGCCCACGACCGCGTTGCACCACGAGGACGGGGCGCCGCGGCAGCGGCCGTTCGAGCCGGAGGTCACGTCGTTCAGCAGGCTGGTCCGGCCGTACGGCGTGCGGGCCGGGTAGTCGACCGCGGACGAGTCGTTCTTGGCGGCGTAGACGCCGGCGATCAGCGGAGCGCTCGCGCTCGTGCCGCCGAAGACCATCCAGCCCGGCCCGCTGCCGGTGGGCCCGTAGACGCGGACTCCGGTGTTCGGGTCGGCGACCGCCGAGACGTCGGCGATCATCCGCCGCGAGCAGCCGGTGCTGCCCTGCCACGAAGGCTTGGTGACGTACGCCGAGCAGCCGCTGCCGGCGCCCGACCACGCGGTCTCGCTCCAGGCGCCGCCCGACGACTGGCGCAGCGACGTCCCGCCGACCGCGACGACCGTGTTCGCCGCGGCCGGGAACTCCGCTCCGTAGCCGTTGTCGCCGGAGCTGACGGTGATCGCGATGCCCGGGTGGTCGAACGGCGCGGCGTACGTGGACGACGTCTCGGCGGAGAACTCGGTCCCGCCGTAGCTGTTCGAGATCGCGACCACGCCGCTGCGAGCGGCCGCGGTGTTCTCGGCGGCGCCGAGGTTCGTGAACGCGTTCGAGTCCGCCTCGACCAGGAGCAGGTTGCACTTCGGGCACGCGGCCGACGCCATGTCGAGATCGAGCGCCGTCTCCTGCGCCCAGCCGGTGTCGTCCGCGGGGTAGCTGGTGCCGCCGCGCTGGTCGAGCTTGGTGAAGCAGCCGTTCGCGGCCGTGCACGGCCCGAAGCCGTTCTGGGCGCGGTAGACGTTCAGGTCCTGCTCGGCGTTCGCGTAGCCGTATGCGTCGACGATCGCGATCGTCGGCCCGCTGCCGTCAGGCGCGGTCGGGGCCGGAAGCCTGTAGGCGCTCTCGAGCTGGAGGCCGGAGTAGTCGACCGGCTGGCTCCTCACGGGCTTGCCGTTCGCGCCGACCGTGATCTTCGAGTGGCACTGCGCGTAGCCGGTCGGCGCGGGCGGGCAGACGGCGCGGTGGGCGAGCCCCTGCGCGCTCGGCGCGGCGAGCGCCGTCGCGGCCGTGGCCAAGGTGACTGCGAGCGCACACAGCGCCGCGATGGTCCAGCGATGCACAACGTCCTCCCCTGAAGTTGCGAGCCCCCTGCGCCGCAGCGTAGCCGCGATTCGGACCGGCTGCTACCCCTCCGGAAGTGGGCGCGGCGGCCTCAGCCGCGGCAGCACCTCCACGGCCGCGATCGCCGCCATGATCAGCGCGGCGCCGAGCCACGAAGGCCCGCCCAGGCGGTCCCCGGCGAGCAGGTAGCCGAACAGCCCCGCGAACGCCGGCTCCGACGCCAGGATCAGGGCGGTGCGCGCGGGCGGAGCGTGACGCTGCGCATAGGTCTGGACGAAGTAGGCGAGCGCGCTCGCGAGCAGCGCCGTGATCACGAGCGCCCACCAGACGCTCGCGTCGGGCGGCGCCTCGAGCTGGCCGCGCGCGCCGCCGACGGCCAGGCAGAACAGCCCACAGACGCCGAGCTGGACCACCAGCAGCGCGCCCGTGTCGTGGTCGCGCGCGGCGCGGCCCGTGGCGAGGATGTGGAGGGCGAATCCGAACGCGCCTCCCAGAGCCAGCGCGTCGCCCGAGTTCAGCCCGTTCGCCCCCGACAGGAGGAAGAGCCCGAGGGTCGAGGCGGCAGCGGCCAGCCAGGCGACCGCTCCCACCCGCTCGCGCAGGAGGATGGCCGCCAGCAGCGGCGTGATTACCACGAAGAGGCCAGTGATGAAGCCGGCGTTCGACGCGCTCGTGCGCTCAAGCGCCAGCGTCTGCAGGACGTAGCCCGCGGTGAGGAAGCAGCCCATGACGGCGCCGGCCCGCACCCCCGCGGCCCGCAGCCCGCGGAGCCGCCGCCCGAAGACGGCGGCGACGATCAGCGCCGCCGCCGTGAAGCGGTAGCCGAGGAACGCCATCGCCGGCAGCTTCTCGATCGCGTCCTGGACGACGGTGAAGGTGGCGCCCCAGATCGCGGCGATGCCCACCAGCGCGAGCTCGGCGCCCAACTCGCGGCGGCGGCGCGTCACGAGCGCTTGGTGCGCGCGCGTCCGAACGGGCACATGCGCAGCAGCGGGCACTCCGGGCAGCGCGGGCTGCGCGCCGTGCACGTGCGGCGGCCGTGGCGGATAAGGCTCACGTGCGTCTCGTAGGCGTCCTCTGGCGGGACCAGGCGAAGCATCTCGTCGTGGGCCTCCTCGAGGCTCCCGCTCGGGCGAAAGACGCCGAGCCGCGTGCCCACGCGGAAGACGTGCGTGTCCACCGGGATGTCCGGCCGCCCGAATGCGAACATCAGCACGCATGCCGCCGTCTTGCGGCCGACGCCGGGCAGCTCGGTCAGCCTGCGGCGCGCCTCGTCGAGCGGCTCCGTCTCGAGCTCCATCAGGTCGTCGTCGCCGAGCGCGCGCAGGATCTCCTGGATCCGCACCGCCTTGGTGGGCGCGAGGCCGCCGGGCCGGATCGCGTCCTCGACCTCGATCAGCGGCGCGTCGCGCACCTCGGCCCAGGTGTCGAAGCGCTTGGTCAACCGCAGGTAGGCGACGTCGCGGTTGCGGTCGTTCGTGTTCTGCGACAGCACGGTGAGGATCAGCTCGTCGATCGGCCGCCGGTGAATCCGCTCGACGGGCTTCCCGTAGGCGTCGCGGAGGCGGTCCCTGACGGCGCGCATGCGGCGGCGGTCGGAGCGCTTCCAGTCGGCGGCCGCGGACATGGCGGCGGACCATACGATGCGACCGGCATGGAGACCATCGGCGACGTCGACACCTTCGCGCACGCCTCGCGCGCGCCGTTCCTCTACCTCCACGGCGTGCCGACCGACGCCGACGACTGGCTGCCGTTCCTCGAGCGGACCGGCGGCCACGCGCCCGACCTGCCCGGCTTCGGCCGCTCCGGCAAGCCGCCACACTTCGACTACTCGATCCCGGGCTATGCGCGCTGGCTGCGCGAGTACGTGGACCGCGCCGGACTCGACCGCTTCTCGCTGGTCGTGCACGACTGGGGCGCCGTCGGGCTGGCGCTGGCGCAGGAACTGCCCGGCCGCATCGAGCGGCTCGTCCTGATCGACGCCGTCCCGTTCCTGCCCGGCTACACGTGGCATCGCGCGGCGCGGCTGTGGCGCACGCCGCTCGTGGGCGAGCTGGCCATGGGCCTGACCTTCAAGCGGACGATGCGGGGGAACGGCGTGCCGGACGAGCTGGTCGACCGCGCGTACAGCCGCTTCGACCACGGCACGCAGCGCGCGATCCTCAAGCTCTACCGCTCGGCCGGGCCCGACGTGCTCGAGGCCGCGGGCGCCCGGCTCGGCTCGATCGATGCCCCGGCCCTCGTGGTCTGGGGAGAAGATGACCCCTACCTCCCGGCCGAGTTCGCGCACACGTACGCCGAGCGGCTCGGGGGCAAGGCGCGCGTGGAGCTGATCGAGGGCGCGGGCCACTGGCCGTGGCTCGGGCGGCCCGCGGTGATCGACACCGTCACCGCCTTTCTGCTCGGCCCCTAACCTGTCCGCGTGTCCTCGTCGGCCCAGGCAACGCCGCCGGCCGCGGGCGCGCTGCTGCGAGGGGCCCGCCTGCCGTGGCCGCTCCTCGCCCCGGTGCTCGCGTCCACGTTCGTGTGCGCGATCGCGCTGGCGATCCGGCCGCGCACCGTGGACCTGGCCGCGCACGTGTACAGGTCGATCCTCTTCGAGCACGAGGGCTTCACGATCTGGGACGGCAACTGGTACGGCGGCCACCACTCGCCCGCGTACAGCATCCTGTTCCCACCGCTCGGCGCGCTGCTCGGGCCGCTCGTGGTGGGGGCGATCGAGGCGGTCATCACCACCGCCTGCTTCGCCGCGCTCGCGCGCGGGCACTGGGGCGCACGGGCGGCGCGCTGGGGCACGCTCTGGTTCGGTGTCGGCTCGGCCACGATCCTGTTCACCGGCCGGATCCCCTTCGGGCTGGGCGTCATGTTCGGCGTCGCGGCGCTGCTGGCCGAACAGCGCGGCCGGCGTGTGCTCGCATGCGTCCTGGCAGCGTGCTGTCCGCTCGCGAGCCCGGTGGCCGGGCTGTTCCTCGGGATCGCCGCCGCGGCGATCCTGCTCGCTCACGACCGCCGCCGCGGGATCGTGCTCGGCCTGTCGTGCGCGATCCCGCTGTTCGCCGTCGCGTTCGTCTTCCCCGAGGGCGCGCACGAGCCGTTCGACTTCTCGACCTTCTGGCCGCTGCCGGTCCTGATGGTGGCCTTCATCGCGCTGGTCCCGCGCGAGGAGCGGCTGCTGCGGGTGGGCGCGGCGATCTACGCCGCGTCGAGCGTGGTCTTCTACCTGGTGAGCACGGCGATGGGCGGGAACGCCGTTCGGATGGGCGCGCTGTTCGCGGGGCCCGTGCTCGCGTGCGCGCTGGCGAACCGCTGGCCGCGCGAGCGACGCGCTCAGTGGGGGCTCGGGCTGCTGCTCCTGTGCTTCGCCTTCTGGCAATGGTCGCCGGCCGTGCGCGACACCAAGAAGGCGCTCGAGGATCCCGCGACCCAGGCCTCGTACTACAAGCCCCTGCTCGACGAGCTCGACCGCCG
>JAICRZ010000103.1 GCA_025937135.1 Thermoleophilaceae bacterium | reverse complement strand
CGGACGGCGACGTGCTGCTGGTTCAAGACGTCGAGCAGCGTCGCGCCGTCCTGGGCGAACCCGGCGAGGTTGCCGAGCGCGTCGTTGAGGTCCTGCGGCGCCGTCCCCTTCATCTGCAGGCCCGACTCCTCCACCCAGTCGCGGAAGGCGGCCTTCGTCTTCGGGTCGAACGCTCGCAGGATCTCGTCGAGCTGCACCGTCGGCTCGACCTGAGCATTCGGCAGGACCGACTTGTCCGGAAGCGTGCCCTTGTCGGGGTGGCCGGGCGTGAGCTCCACGTAGGTCTCGCCCAGCAGCGTCTTCTCGCGCAGGATCGCCCGCGTGTCCTTCGGCAACGGCGCGTAGCGATGGTTGATGTCGAGGATCGCCTCGGTGCGGTTGTCGGCCTTGTCGAGGTCCTTCTTGCGCACCTTGCCCACGCTCACGCCGGCGATGCGCACGTCCGCAGCCTCCGCGAGCGCCGTGGCCTCCGGGAAGTTCACGCGCAGCTCGTACTTGTTGGCCCTCAGCGGCGACGACCCGCCGAACGAGATCCACAGGAACAGCAGCAGGCCGAAGCAGCCGAGCGCGAAGATGATCATCGTCGGGATGCGCATCGCATGCGTGATGCGCTGCCACATCTCCTTCATCTCGTTCGGCGCTTCGTCCATGCCCCGTCCCTCGTTTTCTGACCGGCCGGTCAGTACGGCTTGAGTTCTACAGCGGGAGCGGGGCGCGTGCGCTACCTGACCTCGATCGTCTCGCCCGGCTCGAGGACGCGTGCCGGCACGCCGTGCTCCGCGGCCGCCGCGGCGAAGCGCTCGGCCGCCTCGGGGACGGGCTGGTAGACACCGTCGATCTCGTAGCCCTCCGCGTGGATCGGGATCGCAAGGCGCGCGCCGAGGATCTCGACGGCGACGGCCGCCTGCTCCGGGTCGAGCGCGGCCGGCAGCGGGCTGGCGGGACGCCGGTGCGGGAAGCCCAGGACGGCGCCGTTCACCGGCACGAGCACCGCGTCGAACGGGCCGTGCCGGTGGGCCATGCGCCACCAGTAGCCGTGGAACATCGTGTCGCCCAGGTGCAGCACGCGAACGCCCTCGGCCTCGGCCAGCCACGCGACCTGCGGGTCGCCGGTGCCGTCGGCGGCCGGGAGGGCGGTGAGGGTGAACGGGCCCGCGGTGAACACCTCCCACGGCGCCATGCGCCTGCGCTCCATGCCGGCGGCCGCGAGCTCGTGGTTCGCCTGCGCGAGGCTCAGCTCCTCGAAATCGTCGCCGCCCCCCGCCGGCGGCTCGAGCAACGGAGCGCCCGGTGCCAGCGCCGTCGCGAGCGCGCCCGCGTCGGCATGGTCGCGGTGGAGATGGGTGACCATGCCGGCGGCGGCTCGCCCCGCGCGCGGTGCCACGACGCGTGGCAGCGGTGTCGCTGCTGCCATGTCGCCGAGCGGCGCGAACACCGCCTGCGCGTCCTCGAGCGGGTCGATGACGATCGTCGCTCCGCCGCTCTCCAATTCCACTCCTGCCCAGCCAAGCCATGTGAGTTCCATATGACGAGTTATACAGAACGACCGTTCGTCCTGTAAAGTGGTGGCCATGCCGCGCCGCTCCGCAACCGCCGTCGCCGCCAGCCGCGCCACCGCCGTGGACGCGGCGGTCAAGCTCGCCTCGGTCGAGGGCCTCGAGGGAATCACCATCGGCCGGCTGGCCGACGAGCTCGCGATGAGCAAGAGCGGTCTGATCGGGCGCTTCGGCGACAAGCAGGCCATGCAGCGCGCCGTCCTCGCCACCGCGATCGAGCAGTTCGTGGACGCGGTGTGGCGGCCGGCGAGCGAGGCGGCCCCGGGCATCCGGCGGCTCGAGGCGATCGTCGACGCCTGGATCGAGCACCTGCGCGCGGGCGTCTTCCCCGGCGGCTGCTTCGTCACGACCGCGTCGGTCGAGTACGACGCGCGGCCGGGCCCGTTGCACGACGACGTGAAGGCAGCGGTGCGGCGCTGGCTGCACGTCCTCGAGAACCAGGCGCGGCGCGCTCGCGACGACGGGGACCTGCCTGCGGACCGTGACCCGGCCGACGTGGCCTTCGAGCTGCACAGCCTCGCCTCCGGCGGCAGCGTCGCGGCCCGGCTCACCGGCGACCGCGACGGCCTCGACCGCGTGCGCGCCGCGATGCGCCGCGCGATCGGCCTGCGGTAGCCGCCAAAACTTCAACCACGTCACCATCCCCGGGACGTGGGTGAAGTTCTGTGTGTCATAGAGGGCGAAAACCGCCCCACGTCCCGATCAGGCTGACAGCGCCGCCAGGACCTCGTCGTCGTGCGTCTTCGGCGACACCTTCGGCAGCACCGTCGCGATCCGGCCGTCGGGATCGATGACGAACGTGGCGCGCTGGTTGCCCCAGTACGTGCGCCCGTACATCGACTTCTCCGCCCAGACGCCGTACGCGTCGGCCACCGCGTGGTCGGTGTCCGCCAGCAGCGTGAACGGCAGCGAGTACTTGTCGGCGAACTTGCGCAGCTTCTTCGGCTCGTCGGGCGAGACGCCGAGCACCACGGCGCCGGCGGCGTCGTATTCGTCCTGGCGGTCGCGGATCCCGCAGGCCTGCGTCGTGCAGCCGGGGGTGTCGGCCTTCGGGTAGAAGTAGAGGACGACCGGCGACCCGCGGAACTGCGACAGCCTGACCGGCTCGCCGTCCTGGTTGGCGAGCGTGAAGTCGGGCGCCAGGTCTCCAGCCGCGGGCATCACTTCAGTAAGCGTGACAGCCGCCGGTCCTTCAGCACCCGCCCGCCCGTCTGCTCCTGCGGACAGTAGGTCATCACGTAGTCCTTGAAATGCACCGCCTCGAGCGTCGTGCCGCAGCGCGGGCATGCCTCGCCCTGCTTGCGGTGCACCTCGAGCGGCATCGGCGCCTTGTCCGGCAGCGACTCGCCCACCACCGCCTCGTAGTGGTCGAGCGCGCGGCCCAGCACCGTGCCGATCGCGTCGTGCATGCGTTCGAGCTCCTCGTCGGAGAGATCGTCGCCCTGGCGGAACGGCGACAGCCGCGCGGTCCAGAGGATCTCGTCGACCCAGGTCCGCCCGATGCCCGCGATCACGCGCTGGTCGCGCAGAAGCGGATGCAGGTGGCGTGGCTGGCGCACCAGCTCGCCGAGCTCCTCGACGCGCGGGACCGGGTATGCCTCAGGGCCCAGCGAGGCGACCATCTCGTCGGCGCCCACGTCCGCGATCGGCAGCAGCTTGGCCCACGCGCGCTGCTGCGTGCCGAACTCGCGCAGCCGCAGCTCGCGCTCGCCGCCCGCGATGCGGATCAGCAGTCGCGACGCCTTGTCGCGCAGCGACGCCCGCTTGTCGAAGAGCTGGAGCCGGCCGGCCGACATCAGGTGGATCAGCACGGCGAGGTCGCCCGCCTCGACCAGCGGCATCTTCCCGCGTCGCGAAACACGGGTGATCGTGCGGCCCACCAGCGCATCGAGCGGCGGGTCGAACGTCTTCATCGTCACCATCCCCGGAGCGAGCACCGACTCGATCTCCGCGCCGCGCAGCGCCGTGTCCAGGCGCCGCGCGGTTATCTCCACCTCGGGTAGCTCCGGCACCTACCTGACGTTAACCACCTCGGTCATCGAGACCGGGTGCAGCGCGCAGAAGATGCGGTACTTGCCGGGCTTCCTGAAGCGGTAGCTGAACCTGTCGCTCGAATGGTTCGGCGAGCCGAAGCCGCGCGGGCCGCTGGCGAGCGTGACGTTGTGGATCACCTTCTCGGGGCCGCCGTTGAACAGCCAGTTCAGCCGCGTACCGCGCTTGACCTTGACGTTCGGGCGGGTGAAGAAGAAGTTCTTCACGCCGATCGTCGCGTTGTTCTTGAGCGCGACCGTGCGGCCCGGGGGTGCCGAGATGTCGTGCGCCTTGCCGTTGCGGCCGATGCCCACGATCGGCACCACGAAGCGTGGCGGCGCCGTCCGGTGCGGGAGCGGCGTCACGATCGGCTGCGCGTCGGTCGGCAGCGGCCCGCAGCCGTTCACCGGCGTGCTCGACGGCGCCACGTAGACGATCGAGATGCCCATCACGCGCGTGTGCGGGAGCGAGTTGTCGTAGGTCGCGGTGAGCTTGATCGGCTGCCCCTGCGCGAGCGGGAATCCCTGCGCGCTGAGGTAGGCGCTGACGGCGATCGGCCCGGGCTCGTGGAGGATCGGGCGCACGTGGTAGAAGGGATGGCTGGGCATCCCCCATGCCGGGTCGAACTCCATGATCTTGCGGTCGCCGCACGCGGGCTGCGAGATCGTGAGGTTGTCGGCGCCGCCGTGCACGTGGCCGCCTGCCGCGACGATGTGCCCCGACTCGGGCATGTTGAACTGGTAGCTCTTCTTGTAGGTCGAGCCCGGCTTGCCGCCGCCCGGCACGTTGAAGATCGGGTCGGCGTTGCAGTTCTTGACGTCGAGCCAGTACGGGTCGACCGGCTTGAGGTTCTCGTCGGTCGTGTAGGTGACCGTCCACTGGATGAACGCGTGGTCTGTGGTCTTCCGGTGGTTCATCAGCATCCACGTGTTCAGCCACACGTCGCTGGCCTTGGTCGGAAGTCCGTACCCCGGCGGCAGGTGCAGCTCGTTGCGCTCCTCGCCGGCGCCGTAGAACGGGCGCGCGAGGCCGGGCAGCTTCGGGCCCGATGCGTCGAAGCCGGTGAAGTTGTGGCACTGCGGATTCGGGTCGCCCAGCTTCGAGAAGACGATGTGGTGGAGCATGAGCCGCTGGATCGGCACCGGCGTGCCGTCGGCGTCGACGATGTCGACCTTCATCGCGGTGATGAAGCCGTCGACGTGCGGGTGGTCGGCGGGAGTCATCTCCTGGCGCACCTGGTAGCCCTTGACCTCGACCGGATAGCGGAACGTGTCGGTCTTCGATTCGGCGGCAGCGGGACCGGCTGCCCACAGCGCTGCGACCACGGCCGCCACTACGACGAGAACGCGCTTCAAGGGGACTCCTCCACGGGGTACGCGCGTCACAAAACGTGACGGCAGTGTCAGCGTAGCCCGCGGCTAGCCTTTTTTCCATGCGTATCGCCGTTTCCGCGGACGAACGGACGGGTGTCGCCGACGCGGTGGTCGACGAGCTGCGGCGCCGCGGGCATGAGCCCGTCGTGCACGGCGCGCTCAGCGAGAGCGAGCGCGACGACTGGGCGTGGGCCAGCGAGGCGGCCGCGCGCGACGTTGCCGACGGCCGGGCGGAGCAGGGGATCGTGTGCTGCTGGACCGGCACCGGCGCGTCGATCGCGGCGAACAAGGTGCACGGCGTGCGCGCCGCGCTGTGCGGCGACGCCGAGACCGCCCGCGGCGCGCGCCGCTGGAACGACGCGAACGTGCTCGCGCTGTCGCTGCGCACCACGAGCGAGCCGCTGCTCGGGGAGATCCTCGACGCCTGGTTCGAGGGCGAGCCGAGCGCCGACTCCGACGACGTCGCGAACATTCGCCACGTCGGGGAGATCGGCTAGCGCGAGCCGCGCCCCGTGCCGACCACCTGCCGGCCGTCGCGCTCGCCCGGCGCCGGCCGGCGCGGAGTCGTTTCGCTCGAGCCGGTTTCGATGACGCTCCGCCACGGTCGCTCCCGCAGCAGATCGCGCGCGGTCGGCCCGAGCGCGCGCTCGGCCGACGGGGCATGCACGGTGTCCAGGTACACGACCTCCGAGCCGCGGCTGCGCGCTTCCTCCACAAGCGCCGCGCCCGCGTTGCGCGTGCGGATCATCCCGGTTCTGACCTTGAGCTTCTGCTCGCGGCCGCGCAACCGCGCGACGTCGAGGATCGCCCGGCCACGACGCTCCTCCTCGGCCATCCCCGACTCGAGTGAGAGCTGTGGCGGCACCTCGATCACGTAGACGGCGTCGACCGTGGCGCCGTCGCCGGCGAGCTTGGCCGCCGCGCGCATGGCCTCGCCGCTCACGTCGGTCCCGAAGATCGGCACGAGCGCAGAGCGGTAGGCCAGCTCGCTGAAGTCGCGCGGCTGCGGGCGCGGCGCGATCCTGCACTCGACTCGCGGGTCCACGCCGATGTGGCGGCGGTAGATGAAATAGCCCGCCATCCCGGCGATCATCCAGGCGACGCCGACGGTGCGTGCCTCGACGTGAAGCGCCACCACGGACGTCCATGCGGCGAACGTGCCGAGCGCGCCGAGGACGGCCGAGACCGGCAGCATGCCGCCCCGGAAGCGCACGTTCCACGGCATCCGGTAGGGCCGCCGGTGGTCGGGCTGCTTGTAGCGCAGCGCGATCACGGCGATGTGAGCCGTCGTGAACGACAGCATCGCGCCGAAGCTGTACAGGTTGCCGAGGAAGTCGGTCTGACCCGGTATCAGCAGGAGGCCGGCGAGCACCGAGAACACGACGATCGTGAACCAGGGCGTGTGGTGGCGCGGATGAACTCGCGCGAAGACGGCGGGCAACTGCCGGTGCGAGGCGAGCGACCAAGAGAGCCGCGACACCCCGATCATCCCGGCGTTCGTCGCGATCACGAGGATCGTGGCCGCGAGCACCCCGACGTAGTAGCGCAGCGCGACCGTGAGACCATGCCCGAGGGGGAGCGAGGACACGATGCCCAGCACCGGGTCGTTCTCGTACTTGGTGCCGAGCTGCGTCGAGAAGTGGCCCGCGTGCTCGGTCACCGGCAGCGCGACGATCGAGATGATCGAGATGCCGGCGAAGATGCCCAGCACCGCGATGAGCACGTAGTTGACCGTGCGCGGCACGTCCGTGTCGGGCTCGCGTGCCTCCTCCGCCATGTTCGACACGGTCTCGATGCCGGTGTAGGCCACCATCGAGATCGACAGCGCGAACACGACTTCGCGCCACGAGGGTGCGGTTCCCAGATGCACCTGGCTTATGAGCACGTGCGGGTTGAAGATCAGCACCGCGCCGAGGATCACGAGCAGCACCTGGGTGACGAGATCGGCGCCGGCCAGGAAGACGTTCAGCCTCGCCGACTCCTTCAGCCCGCGGATGTTGAGCGCCGCGAGCAGGGCGATCACGACGAGGCCGCCGATGATGTCGCCGGGGTTGTGCCGCAGCGCCGGCCAGAAGGCGCCCAGGTAGTGCGGCACGAAGAAGGCGCTGATCGCGATCGTGATGATGTAGTCGAGCGTCAGCGCCCAGCCGGCGAAGAACGACGCCACCTCGTTGAACGCGTGACGCGCGAACGACGACGAGCCTCCCGCCTCCGGGAACATCGACGCGCCCTCCGCGTATGTCTTCGCGGTGAGCGCGAACAGGCCGCCGGCGCATATGAACACGAGCGGGGTCAGGCCGAGGGCATGCGCCGCCACCAGGCCGAGTGCGTAGTAGATCGACGACCCCACGTTGCCGTAGGCCGTGGCGAACAGGCCGGGCACGCCGACGGTGCGCCGCAGTCCGTGCTCGAGGACTCTTGCCACGCATCACACGCTGGACCGGATCGCGTCAAGCGGACGCTTAGATTCGCGCGCGGCGCGTAGAGATTTCGCTAAGGCGAGTCGAGCAGCCGGTAGCCGACGCCCGGCTCGGTCACGACGTGACGCGGCCGCGATGTGTCGCGCTCGAGTTTCGCGCGGAGGTGCGCGACGTGCACGCGCAGGTAATGCGTCTCGCGCGTGTACTCGGGCCCCCACACCGCCGTCAGGAGCTGGCGCTGGGTCACGAGCTTGCCGCGGTGGCGAGTGAGCTCCGCGAGCAGGCCATACTCGATCGGCGTCAGGTGCACGCGCTCGCCATCGCGGGTCACGCTGCGCGACGCAAGGTCGATCGTCAGGTCGCCGAGCGTCACCGCCGGCTCGTCGCCGCCGTCGCCGAGGCGGCGTAGAAGCGCACGGAGCCGAGCGGTCAGCTCGTCGGCCCCGAACGGCTTCGTGATGTAGTCGTCCGCGCCGGCGTCGAGCGCGCGGACCTTCTCGCGCTCGTCGCCCACCGCGGACACCACGATGATCGGCAGCGCGCTCCACTCGCGCACGGACCTGCACACGTCGACGCCGCTGCCGTCGGGCAGCACGAGGTCGAGCACCATGAGGTCCGGAGGCCGCACCGCCACGGCATCGAGCGCCTCCGCCTTCGTCGCGGACGACTCGACGTCGTAGCCGGCGTTGCGCAGGATGACGCGCATGCCCCGGACGATCTGGGGCTCGTCGTCCACCACCAGCACGCGCGCTCCGGTCACGCGATCTCCGTCGGCCGCGCCGCGGGGAAGCTGACCGCGAACGAGCTGCCCTCGCCCGGCCGCGAATGGAGCTGAATCCGGCCGCCGTTCGCGTCCACGAAGCCGCGGCAGATCGCTAGGCCCAGGCCCGACCCCGGCGCACCGTCCCGCCCGCGCCAGAAGGGCTCGAAGACATGCGCGCGCTGGCTCGGAGGGACACCGCGTCCGCGGTCGGTCACCCTCACCACCACGCGTTGCCCGCCACCGCCCTCGATCCTGACCGGCGCGCCGTCAGGCGAGAACTTGATCGCGTTCTCGATGAGATTCTCGAACACGCGCTCCATCTGGACCGGGTCCGCCTTCACGAGCGGCAGGTCGTCCGGCAACGTGATCTCGATCGGATACTCACCGTGGCGCCCGCGGACGTGCTCAGCCGCGGTTGTGACCGTGTCGCGAAGGTCGCACCAGTCGGGCTCGGGGTCGACCGCGCCCGCCTCGATCCTGGAAACCGCGAGCAGGTCGCCGATCAACCGCTCGAGCCGGCCCGACTCGCCCTCGATCACCGACAGCAGCTCGCTGCGGTCGCCATCGGCCACGACGCCGGAGTTGAGCGCGCCGGTCGCCGCCGTGATTGCCGCGAGCGGCGAGCGCAGGTCGTGGGAGACCGCCTGGAGGAGCGCGGTCTTCGCGACGTCGGCGCGGCGGGCCGCCTCGGCCTCGGCCGCCTGCGCGGCCAGGCGGCGCCGCGTGAGCTCGAGGTCGATCACGTCGGCCAGTGGCTTCGCCACGCGTTGCGCGTCCGTCTTCGCCCAATCGTCCCGTTTCACGTAGAGCCAGCACGGCTGCTCGCGGGTTGGGATGCGGACCGCGAACTCGCCGGCCGCAGGCGCGGGCGAGGCGCCGAGTGAGATGCGCGCACCCGCGCCGGGCGCGTCCGGAGGCGACCAGTCGCCGGAGTCCACGAGCAGTGACGACGCCGTCGTGCCCAGGATCGCCGCCTCGCGAGCGCGCGCACGAGCTTCGGCCGCGCGGGAGTCGGCCTCGCGCGCGCGCTCACGGGCCATGGCGGCGAGCCGCCCCACGACGACCGCGGTGACGAGGAAGACGACCAGCGAGACCACGTTGCGCGAGTCCGCGATCGTCAGCCGGTGCACCGGCGCCAGGAAGAAGAAGTTCAGGATCAGCACGGCGAGCACCGCCGTCACGAGCGCCGGCAATTCGCCGCGGCGAATCGCCACGGTCAGGACCGCCAGCAGGTAGATCACGCCGAGGCCGGTGACCGGCGCGACCGTCTTCAGCGCCGCCACCACAAGCGACGCAACCAGGAGCGCGGCGGCGACCTCGATCGTCCCGCGCCAGACAGCACGCGACAGACCCATCGCAGCCCATCCTACGTCTACGATTCCGCGCGCCGTGGCATCCGCCGAGATCGTCGACACCCCGGAAGAGGCCGAGCAGCAGGAGCTCGTGCCCTTGATTGTGAGGCGCCCGCTCGAGCGCTTCATGGACGAGCACGGGCTGGGCGAGGGCGAGATCGAGGCCGAGCGGATCGGCGAGGGGCACTCGAACGTGACGTACGAGATCCGCCGCGGCGGCGAGCGCTTCGTGCTGCGCCGGCCGCCGCGTCCGCCGCTGCCGCCGTCGGCCCACGACGTGCTGCGCGAGGCGCGCCTCTTGCGCGCGATCGAGGGAGCGGACGTGCGCACGCCGGTGGTGCTCGCGGTGGCCGACGACGAGTCGATCCTCGCGGGGGTGCCGTTCTACCTCATGCGCTACGAGGAGGGCCACGTGATCACGTCGTCGGTCCCTGCAACTCTCGACAATCACGAGCAGCGCCGCCGCGTCTGCGAGGAGCTGGTGGACGCGCTCGTGGAGATGCACGCCGTCGATTGGCAGGAGGCCGGCCTCGAGGGGTTCGGCAAGCCGACCGGCTACCTCGACCGCCAGCTCAAGCGCTTCGGTGGGCTGTGGGAGCACAACAAGACGCGCGAGCTGCCGCTGGTGCAGGAGGTGGGCGAGTGGCTCGCCGCCAACAAGCCGGAGTCGCCGGCTGCGACCATCGTGCACGGCGACTACCGGCTCGGCAACGTGATGTTCGCGGACGAGACGCCCGCGCGGCTCAACGCGATCTTCGACTGGGAGATGGCGACGATCGGCGATCCGCTAGCGGACGTGGGCTACATGAGCGCGACCTGGGCGGAGCGCAACCCGAACAAGCCCACGATGTTCGACATGCTCTCGGTCACGCACGG
>JAICRZ010000108.1 GCA_025937135.1 Thermoleophilaceae bacterium | reverse complement strand
GAGCGCGCGCTCGAGCTCTTCAACATGTCCGAGCACGTCCGCACGATCGGCGGCATCGCCAAGACGCTGGGTGAGCCGTGGGTGAGCGCCGCGCCGCTCGCGGAGGCGCCCGCCGAGGTATCGATCGTGGTCGCGTGGGAGCTCTCCTGGTACCGCTACCGCGTCGATCTCGGCGACGCCGACGACCCGGTGAACCTCGTCGCCAAGGGCCAGGAGCTCGACGAGCTCGACGAGTCGATGCGCGACTGGAACGCCACCGCGTTGGGCGATGGCCGCCTTGCAGTCGGCGTTGCCTCTTAGACTCTCGCGCACATGATCTATTGCGTGATCCCGCAGGCGCTTGCGGACGAGCTCTACGAGAAGATGGTCGCCTACTACAAGGACGACCCGAACGTGACCGTCATCATCGACCGCCGCGACGGTCCCGACCGCCGCCGCGCGCAGGGCAACGAGCACGACGAGCGCCGCGAGGTCCGCGACCGCCGCCTGCGCCGCGCGTCCGGCAGCTTCCCCCCGACGTACTCCGGCGATTAGCCGCGTCACCGTTCACGTCGACGGCGGCGCGCGCGGCAACCCGGGCCCGGCCGCGATAGCCGCGGTCGTCACCATCGGCGAGGACGAGGTCGCCGCCGAGAACGACTACATCGGCGAGACGACGAACAACGTCGCGGAGTACCGCGCGCTGCTGCTGGGCCTCGATCTGGCGCGCCGGGTCGGCGCCACCGAGGTCGACGTGATCAACGACTCCGAGCTCGTCGCCCGCCAGATCGGCGGCGAGTACAAGGTCAAGCAGGCGCACCTGAAGCCGCTGTTCGAGGAGGCCATGGCAGCGCTGCGGGGCTTCGACGGCTGGAGCGTCAGGAACGTGCCGCGGGCCGAGAACGATCGCGCCGACGCCCTCGTGAACCAGGCGCTCGACGCACGCGCGTGAGGAGAGCGGATGATGGGACTCGAACCCACGACCTTCTGCATGGCAAGCAGACGCTCTAGCCAACTGAGCTACATCCGCGCGAGGCGCCGAGTATAGCCTCGGCCCCGGTTCGCACGAGTGCCCGGAGGCCCATGGCCGACGCGCCATGTCGTGTGCGGGCGTTGCGGATAAGCATGTTCTCATATTAGGCTCGGCGCTAGCCCCTGACACACCGAAGGCGGCGCTGAACGCGCATCAGGGGCAGTGCAAAGAAACGCCCCACCGCCGCAGGCACCGACATCGCCGCGGCACCGCGGGCGTATCTCCAACGAGGGAGGACGCGCAATGGATGCAGGCGTGATTCGTCACGTCCGTCGACTGCTGGTCGGCGCGATCGTGGCAGGCAGTCTGGCGGTAGTTCCGGCCGCAGGAGCGGCTGTGGGCGGCCCGGTGATCCTCGGCGGTGACGACCTCACTTCGCATGGATCGTTCGACACGGGCGCGGACGCGAACGTCGACGGCTGGCTTTACCTCCAGCGGGCGATCCAGAACGTGTCGCCGCAGGTGACCCGCGCGAACGACGGGCACATCGCCGCCCTGGGCTCGTCCGACTCATCTGACGGGAGTGGTGGCGACGCGGGGGCCGCGATCCATCACGCGGCACAGAAGGCCGGCCTCACCGTCGACTACTACAACGGCGCCACGGCGATCAACGACTTCTTCGCCGCACTGGCGAACGGGAGCTCCAACCCGCGCATCATCTGGATCGCGGGGGACGACGCGACGAACGACCTCGGCGACACGGGTTGCAGCGGCTCGGGCAGCGAGGGCGAAGCGCTCACCTTGAACGCGTCGAAGATCGACAGCTTCGTGAACGGCGGAGGCGGCCTGATCTCGCACGGCACGTGCTTCGACTGGCTGGCATCGCTCCTGCCGGGGAGCACCGTGGTCCACGGCGGCAGCAGCGACGACCTGTACTTCACGCCCGAGGGATCGAGTGCGTTCCCGGGCGTCACGCAGGACGACATCAACGCGGGCCCGTGGCACAGCTACTTCGAGGGCAACATCGGCGGGCTCCAGGTCCTCGTGCGCGCAAGCTCCGTCAAGGACACCGCGGGTAACGACGCCGCGGTCGTGATCGGCGGAGCCGGCGTGTCGCTGACGCGCCAGCAGGCGGACGTGTCGATCGCGAAGACGGCGACGCCGACGCCCGCGACCGTCGGCGGGACCATGAGCTACATACTCACCGCGAGCAACGCGGGACCGGGTGCGGCGAGCAATGTCGTGACCAGCGACGCTCTGCCGGCGGGCGTGGAGTTCGTCTCCGCATCGGCCAGCCAGGGCGGCTGCTCGGGCACGACGACTGTGACCTGCTCGTTCGGGTCGATCGCGAACGGCGCGAACGCCACGGCCACGATCACGGTCAGGCCCCGGCAGGCCGGCAGCGTCACGAACACGGCGAGCGTTTCGAGCGAAGAGCCCGACCCGAACCTGAGCAACAATCAGGCCAGCGTCAGCACGATCGTCGGCGAGGGCCGCATCGCGGCGCAGTGCAGCAAGCGCCTGAAGTTCACCTGGCGGCTGCACCACGGGCCGCGCTCGACGGTCGTGCGCGTGGTGGTTTTCGTCAACGGCAAGAAGGCCAAGACCCGCCGCGGGCGCAACATCAAGAAGATCTCGATCAAGGCGCTCGCCAACCAGGTGGGCCGGGTCAAGATCGTCTCCTACCACAGCAACGGCGCACGGATCGTGAGCACCCGCTCCTACAGGGGATGCTCGAAGACCAAGCCGAAGCAGCGCGGCGTCCGAGGGGACCGCAGCTGAGGGAGCGGCGGGCGGCGGACGCGAAAGTCCCGCCGCCCGCCCCGTTCCCGCGGCAGGTCCTACGATGAGGGCGCCCCCGGCGCCGTGGCGGAGTGGCTACGCAGCGGCCTGCAAAGCCGTTTACACCAGTTCGATTCTGGTCGGCGCCTCTTCCAGCGCGGTTCAGTTGAACAGGACCATCATCCGGTAGTCCGTGGGGTCGGTCAGCGCTCCGGCGCTGTCTCGGACGTAGAGCACCACGTTCTGATCGGGGGCACCGGACTGAATCGGGCAGTCGGTGGAGGAGACAGGGAACTCGTCGCTTCCCACGTGCACTTCGACCGTGTATCGACTCGTCGGCGAAGCGTCACCCGTGGGCCCGATGTTCGCCACGGCGTTGTGAGTGTGGAACGACAGGCCCCGGAAGCAGAAGACTCCGTCGTCGGGGTGAGAGAAGTTCACCTGATTGTCGACGCCCAGTGCATCGTCGTCCGGCGCGAACCAGCCGGCCGCGGCCTGATCGAGACAGCCACCCGGGCAGTACTGGATCGCCGCGTATCCGAGCGCTGATCCCGCCGCGCCCGGGCGCCCCGTCGCGCCGGTGGCTCCGGTTGCCCCGGCCGGTCCGGTTGCGCCGGGGGCTCCCGCGGCGGTCTTCGCCTCCAGCGCCTGCCTGGCCGTGGTCAACGCGCGCTTGGCCGTGGAGTCTGCGTGCCGCGAAACGCGCAGAGCCGTGGTCACGCGATGCACGAGCTTGCTCGCCGACTCACGCACGGGGGCTCCGAGGGACGTCCCGCCCAGTGCAACGAACAGGGCGAGCAGCGCGACGGCGCTGGCAAACGACATCCGTGGTCGACGGGGCGTCCGCATACCTGGCTGCATGTGGCTCCTCTCGGTGAAGTGCCACGCTAACCGACCGCGTGAGCGCCGACAGGCCAAGGTTCTTGACTCGGTGTGTTCGATCGGGTTAGCGTCATTTGCAACGGAGTGCGCACGCTGATCGCCCGATTGCTCGCGCCCGCACCCGGCCGGCCTTCGACGGAGGTGAGCTGCATGGCGGCAGGATTGTTCGATGCACGTCGGTGCCTACAGATCTTCCTTGGGGGACTGCTGACGTCGCTCGCTCTCCTGGCGCTGATCGCCACGACGGCATCCGCGAAATCGCTCGGCCAGTGGACCGCCGGCGACGTGGACGCCGGCATCGCGGCCGGGGTCGCATACCTCGACGCCAGCGCGGACAAGACCGACACGGCCAACATCCACTGGGACGGGGCGTCGAGCTCGGGGGACACCACCGATACGGGCTTCGCCATCGCCGCTATCGGCTCCGCCCTCAAGGAGAGCCCCGCCAGCGTCAGCGCATCGCAGCTCGCGGATGCGAAGAACGCCGTGCAGTGGCTGATCAAGCAGCAGGACACGACCGGCGGCGCCGACACCCTCGGATCGTGGGGATTCTCGTCCGGCAGCAACAACAGCAACTACGCCACCAGCATCGCGCTGATGGCGCTGAGCTTCTTCGACACCGAGCCCGGCGCGGCGAATGCCATCTCGATGGGACGCGCCTACGAGATCGCGTGGCAGACCGCGGATCCGTCCACTACGGGCAATGCCAGTAGCGCCTGCACCGCTTCCAGCGTGGGCGACTACGGCAACTGCGGCGCGTGGACCTACAGCCCGGGTGGCTGCCCGGACTGCGGCGGCGACACGTCCAACACGGGCTTCGGAGTCACAGGGCTCGAGTTCTCAGGCGGAGTGCCCGGCCCGACGGCGGCGGCGAACCTGGGATGGGCGCGCGCGATCCAGGAGCTCAACACCAACCCCTACGCCACCCAGAACGACGGCGGGGGGACCTACTACCCGGGCTTCAGCGGCTCGAGCTGTTGTCGGTCGAGCGCCAACGACACCGGCACGGACCTGTTCATGTTCGCCTACGACGGCGTGCCGGACACCGACGCGGGTGTGCAGGCCGCGCTCAAGCTGGGGCAGGACGCGCTGGACACCGAGGAGAACGACGCGCACACGACCGCTCCACGGCAGGGCGTCGTCCACAACCCGCCGGCTCAGACCGGTACTCCGCCCCCCGGCTCGCAGGAAGATGGATCGTGCACGGTGGGAGCCAGCGGCTGCGACTGGGGCCACGACTCCGACGGTGGCTATCACTACTCGCTCTTCGCGTTGAGCAAGGGCATGGGCAGCTACGTCGCGCCGAACCTCGCGGATCCCACCAACTTCTACGCGAAGGTCGTGGATCTGCTCCTGAGCCAGCAGGACACCGACGGATCGTGGGCCGCCGACCTGCGCGACGACGGCAGCCCGGTCGGGGCAGCGTCATTCTCGATCCTGGCTCTGTCGAAGGCGGGGCAGCGCAAGGCGGTCCCAGAGGCGCCGGCCCCCGCGGTGAGCGCTCCGGCTACGCCCGCGGCGCAGGCGTGCACCGACACCCGGCGGTTCACCTTCACCCTGCATCACGCTCGCGGTCAGCGGGTCGTCAAGGCGAAGACCTTCGTGAACGGCAGGCTCGTGAAGACGGTGAAGGGCCACGCCCTCCGGCGGCTGACGATCGACAGGCTGCCTCAGCAGACCTTCGTCGTGAAGATCGTGTCCTACCAGTCGAGCGGCAGTCGCCTGTCGAGCACCCGCGTATACAGCGGCTGCACGAAGAGCAGGCCGAAGATCCGGGCGCACCATCACCGCCGTCACCACCACCGCTGAGCGACGGCAAGAGAGTTCTCATCCCAGCCGCGTGAGTTCTGCTCGTCAGCCGGGTTCCACGCGCGAGCCCAAACGACCGAGGAGTAGGGATGCGACGAATCTTGATGATGCTCGCCCTGGCGGCGCTGGCTGCCCTCGCGATCGGCACCGCGACGGTGCTGGCCGACGACGGCGGCAGCAAGGGCAGTGACGACCAGGCCACGACCTGTACCACCACCCAGACGAGCGGCGGCGACAACGACGGCAAGGCGATCGCCGCCGACCACGAGCAGGGAACCTCCGGAGACGACAACGAGCACGGGACCTCCGGAGACGACAACGAGCACGGCGATCAGGGCGACGACCGGATGAGCGGCGACCAGGGTGACGACGACATGTGCGGCGACCAGGGCGACGACCACATGAACGGCGGTCCCGGCGACGACACCATGGACGGCGGCCCGGGCGACGACGTCGAGAACGGCCAGGCCGGCGACGACCGGCTCGACGGCGGGTCGGGCAGCGACCGGCTCAACGGCGGCCCCGGCAACGACAGGATCCTCGCGCGCGACGGCCGCCGCGACCGGATCGACTGCGGCCGCGGCCACGACAGCGTCCGCGCCGACCGCAAGGACCGCGTCGCTCGCAACTGCGAGCACGTGAAGCGCTCCTAGGCGCACCCCTCGCGCCAATGGGAGAGTAGGGAGAAGGGCCCGCCCGGACGGCGGGCCCTTTGCCGTTCCGCCGCGGCTGGTTGACAAGGGCCGGCGCGCCAGCCACGATCCGGGTCGGTGCGGGGGGCTCGAGCGCTTCTGGGATGTCTCGCGGGCTGTCTGCTCGCGGTCGCGCCTGCATACGCCGCCGAGTCGCAGGGCGAGCTCGTCCCGGCCGGATCGATCCAGATCTCCTGGCACGGCGATACCGCGCGCGGCTGCGAGGCGGCGGGTGTGTGTGGCTACTCGGGGTCGGTCAGCGTCACCCCGGGCGGCGGCGACGTGAACCTGCCGGGCTTCGCTGCGGAGGGCCAGTTAGATGTCGCAAACGTCCCGGTCGTGCGCGTCGACCGCGGCGAGGGCGATCAGGCGCGGGCGGTCTGCGTCGACCGCCTGGCCCTGCAGGACCTCGGTCTCTCGTTCGCCCCCGCCGGCGGCGGCCGCGTCACGCCGCAGCTCTTCGCGTTCGACTCCATCGGCGCCGGCCGCTGCGCCGGGCCCGCGCTCGATGCCGCGTTCGAGCACCTGCACGCGCCGGCGCTGCGCAGAAGCCGTCTGCTCGGGCACCTGCTCGACCTGCGCGGCTCTGCGCACTACGGCTCCGGCCCGTTCGCGATCGACGTCGCGTCAACGCTGACCGCACGCGTCACGCGGATCCCGAGCGACGACATCTTCGGCACGAACGAGCGCTCGCCGGGCAGCGCGCCGCGCGTGGTCCGCAAGCGATACGCCGTGCTGGCCGCGCGCTATGAGGTCCGCCGGCTCAGCGGCCGGACGCGGATCGCATTCGCCGGGCTCCCCGGCCCGCGCTGCCTGCCGTTCGATTCCTGCTCGGTGGAGGGCACGGCGACCTATTCGTTCGACGTCCGCCGCCGCAGCATGTGGCTCGACGCGAGCGTGCGCGTCCCGCGCGCCGCACGGCATCCACGGCGGCTCATGCTGCGCGCCCTGCGCTCGGGCCACGCACGGGTGCAGGGCTTCACGGGCATGGAGGAGCGGCCGCCGCGCGTGGCCACCACCGCGCTGACCGTGACCCGCCCCGGGGGCGCCACGTGCACCGACGTCCACAAGGTCGCGATCCCCGCCCTCGCGATCGCCGGGCGCGGCCGCACACTGCCCGCTGTGATCGGCGGCCGGGAGACCGAGGGTCTGCCGGAGATCGCCGGGAGCTTCTGCCCCGGACCGCTGGAGGAGGATGTCGTCGGCGACGGCTCGCTCGCGCGCACGCGTCTCGCCGCCCGCGCTCTCCTGCGGCGCCGGCTACGGCTCGACCTGTCGGGCAGCCGTACCGTCGGCGGGCCGGGATACACCGGTTCGACCGCCAGCGACTACGTGCTCCTGCTGCGGCGCCGGTCGCTGCGCATCCACTTCCAGACAGCCGATGGAGAGCGTCCGTGAGGCGACTGCTGCTCATGACCGCCGCGCTGGCGGCCCTGGCCACGACGCCTGCGGCCGCGCAGTCGTCCGAGGTCATCGTCACCGAAGGCGGCGGCTCGGGGCCCACGGTGGTAGCCGATGTGCAGGCCGCGGGCGCGATCACCGTCGAGTTCCACGGTGACCGCGCCGCCGGCTGCGAGGCGGCCGGCAACTGCGACGTGAGCGGAGTCGTGGAGTGGACGCCGGGCCGGACCGGCTTCCTGACCGCCACCCGCGCCGCCAAGGGCTCGCGCCACATCGACGCCGATCTCGACCTCGGCGATTTCGGGGACGCGACGTCCGGCACCGTCGCCGCCGTGCAGCGTGGCGCCACGACCTGCACCGACGCCACCGGCGGCGCGGAAGCGACGGTGGCCACCGGCACGTCCGCCGACGGCCGCATCCACCTCGCGATCCACGACGCCCAAGGCGGCGACCTCGTCGACACGCGCTGCGAGGGCCCGCTGATGGCCGACGTCCAGGCGGGCCTGGGCGCGGCGCCGTCGCTGCCCCTCGAGCGGCTGCGCCCGGGCGCCCGGTTCGACTTCTCGAGCGCCGGCACGTTCAGCGCGGGCGGCCTCGCCGGGACCGTCAGCTCGACGCTGCGCGTGCGCGTGGCCAGGCTCCAGGGCCCAGGCCATTTCTCGATCCATGACGCCTCGCTTCCGACCCGAGGACCGCGTGTGCGGCTCGTCTCGGTCGACTACGCGATCACGCAGGCCACCGGCAGCGTGCCGGTGGCGTTCGCGGGGGTAGCCGATCAGGCCGCCTGCATGCCGCTCGACTCCTGCGGTGTCAGGGGTACGTCCGTCCTCGCTCCGCGCGTCTCGAGGGGATTCCTCAGCCTGCTAGCGCTGGCGCCGGCGCGCCGGCCGCGGCGCGACGTGCTCGCGGCCCTCGGGCTCAGCCGGCGCGGCAATCCGCGCGGGGTCGCGGTGAACGCGGTCGGCTCCTGGGACGGCGCCGGCACGGTCACCACGGACGTGGCGCGGGCCGGCGCTCCGACGTGCCACGACAGCGCGCCGCTCACGACCGGCCTGCTGATGGCCACTCGCCGGCAGGCGGCGGGACTGCGCCTCCACTACGAGCCGGGCTCCCCGCTCGGTATGCCGCGCACGCGCTGCAGCGGGCCGTTCCTGCCGAGTTCCGAGGGCTTCGCGCCGATCGCGAGCGGCGCCATCTCGTTCGCCGCGCTGCGGCGGCCGCTCGCGGCGCTCCACCTCCGCACGGGCGCGAACCTGTCGGACGACGGCTACGCGATCGTCACCCATCCCGACGTCGCGTTCGCCCTCGAACGCCGGCGCGTGCGCGAGTCGACCTTCAGGGGCGGCTAGCGGGGGCGCCTGGCCTCGCGCTCGAGCGCAGTGGCCAGGTCGTCGCCGATCTCCGGCTTGCCGAGCCGGCGGCGGCGCTCGTTGCGGGCCTCGATCATCTGGTCGATGTCGTTGTCCTCGATGTCGGCGTCCGCGCCGGGGTCGTGCGGGCTCTGGCCCACCAGCAGGCGCGGCCGCGACGGCTTCGCCATCAGCGCGATCATCACGAACAGCGCGAACACCAGCACCAGGATCCCCGCGGCGGCCACACCGGCGAGTTTAGGCCCGCAAGTAGCATCGCGCGCGTGTTGGACGCACCTGCACAACTCGCGCCGCGGATCCTGATCCTCACCACCGACATCGGCGAGGGCCACGACCTGCCCGCCCGCCAGCTCGCCGAGGGCCTGGCCGAGGAGTGCCCCGGCGCCCAGGTCACGACCGCCGACGGCCTCGCCGCGATGGGGCGTCTGCTGACGAAGGTGATCAAGGACCAGTCGCGCGTCATCTTCGAGATGCCGCGCTGGGTCTGGAACGCCGAGCACTGGCTCGCGATCCACTTCCCGCCGACACGCTGGCTCGCGAGGACGCTCAACTACGCGCTCGGACACCGCGGGCTGCTGCGCCTGATCCGCGCCCAGGGCCCGGACGTGGTGGTCTCGACCTACCCCGGCACCACCATGGTCCTCGGGATGCTGCGCGAGCGCGGCAAGCTCGGCGTGCCCACCGTGGGCGCCATCACCGACCTGGCCGAACTGCGCTTCTGGGCGCAGCCCGGCATCGACCTGCACCTGGTCACGCACGACGAGTCGATTCCCGAGGTGCGGCGCATCGCACCGGCGAGCGAGGCGCGCTGGGTCCGCGGCCTCACCTCGCCGGGCTTCACGGAGGCCGCCGACCCCGCCGACGGGCGGCGCGAGTTCAGGTTGCCCGACGGCGTGCCGGTCGTGGTCGCATCCGGCGGTGGCTGGGGGGTGGGGGACCTCGAGGGCGCGGTGACCGAGGCGCTCGCCGTCGAGCACGCGCACGTCGTGATCCTGTGCGGGCGCAACGAGGAGCTGCGCGCGCGGATGGAGGCGGCGTTCGGCAGCGAGCCGCGCGTGCGCGTGTCGGGCTTCACG
>JAICRZ010000092.1 GCA_025937135.1 Thermoleophilaceae bacterium | reverse complement strand
TGGCCGATGATCGCGACGCGCTCGCCGCGGGTGTCAGCCAGGCACTCGAGGCGCTCGACCAGGCGCTCGTAGGTCGCCTCCGAGCAGTTGACGTTCGAGCGCATGCCGGCCTTGCGCGTGTGATGGCCGGTCTTGCGCAGCCAGCGCGTCATCAGCGCGAGCGACTCGTCGCCCGCGAGGAAGCCCGGGATCAGCAGCACCGGCTGGCCCTCGGCGTCCTGCACGTCGTCGCCGCGGTAGACCCGGCTGCGCATCAGCGCCGCGGCCTCGAGGCCGAACCGGCCTTCGCGCCACAGCGGTGGAATCAGGGGAAGTGGACCCATGGAAGTCTCCATTCAGCCCCGTCCTCCCCAGTCGGGAACTCGCCGGTACTTACCCCTATCGGCCAGAGATAAGCGATGAATTAGGTATGACGCGTTCGGACTAGGATGCCGGGTCATGCGCGCGGCCACGATAAGCGACGGCTCGGTCGTCGTCGCCGACCATCCGGACCCCGAACCCGCAAAGAACGAGATTCTCGTGCGCGTTCGCGCCGCCGGGCTGAACGGCGCCGACATCATGCAGCGCGCCGGGCGCTATCCGGCGCCCGCGGGGGACCCCCAGGACATCCCCGGCCTCGAGATGGCGGGCGAGGTCGTGGCGCTCGGGCCGGGAGCGCAGCGCTTCTCCGAGGGCGATCGCGTGATGGCCGTCGTGGGCGGCGGCGGCCAGGCCGAGCTGTGCGTGGTGCACGAGCGCGGTGCGATGCCGGTGCCCGACGCGCTCGACTGGCCGGCGGCCGGCGGCTTCCCGGAGGTGTTCACGACCGCCCACGACGCGCTCGTCACCCAGGCGGGGTTGCGCTCGGGCGAGCGCCTGCTCGTGCACGGCGGCGCCGGCGGCGTGGGCACTGCGGCGATCCAGATCGGCCGCGCGCTGGGCGCTCAGGTGACCGCCACCGTGCGCCGCGAGGAGGTGCGAGCGGAGGTCGAGAAGCTGGGCGCCACGGTGATCGACCCGGAGGGCTTCGAGGAGCACGGGCCGTTCGACGTGATCCTCGAGCTCGTGGGCGCGCCCAACCTGGGCGCCGACGCCAGGGCGCTCGCCATGCAGGGGCGGATCGCGGTCATCGGCATCGCCGCCGGCGCCAAGGCCGAGATCAACCTGGCCGTGCTGCTGGGCAAGCGCGGCACGCTGCGCGCCTCGATGCTGCGGGCGCGCCCGCTCGAGGAGAAGGCGATCGCCCAGCGGCTCGTGGAGCGCCAGGTCCTGCCGCTCGTGGAGGCTGGCGCCATACGAGTGCCGGTGGCGGCGACGTTCCCGCTGGACGAGGTCGCGGAGGCCTACGAGCGCTTCACGTCGGGCGGCAAGCTCGGCAAGATCGTCGTCCTGCCGACCTGACGCCGTAGTTGGCGCATTTGCGCCATCTGCTTGACCGTTTCACCAGTTTGGCGTTAGAAGGTGGCACATGGGCGTACGCACGCCAGAGGCCGGGGTAAGCAGCGCCGGCCGCCGCGAGGAACGCAAGGCGCAGAATCGCCAGAAGCTGCTGGAGGCCGCCCGCAGGGTCTTCTCCGAGAAGGGGCTGGGCGAGGCGACCGCGCGCGACATCGTGCGTGAGACCGACCTCGCCAGCGGCACGTTCTACAACTACTTCAGCGACAAGGAGGACGCCTTTCGCGCGCTGCTGGAGGAGATGGCCGAGCGCTCGCGGGCGCTCGTGCGCGCGCAGCGCCGCGAGCCCGGTTTCTCGGTCGAGGAGCGGGTTGCGAACGCCTATCGCGCCTATTTCGAGTGGGCGGTGGAGGAGACGGAGCTGTTCCAGGTCTTCCGCCGCAACGCGGGGGCGATCGCGCTGATGCCCGACAGCGGCATCTTCGAGATGGGGATCATCGAGCTGTTCGAGGACCTGCGCGACTGGTCGGCGGCCGGCGACCTGCCGGACGTGGACCTCGACTACCTCGCGACCGCCACGGTCGCGGTCGGCTTCCAGGTGGCCACGCACCTCGTGGACCGCGACCCCCCCGACGTGGAGGGTGCAACCCGCTTCTGCACGAAGATGTTCATGGGCGGCGTGCGCGCCCTTGGTGAGGGCTGACTCAGAATCACACCGGTCCCCCGGTTAAGATGCGCCTTTCCGCTCGGGGGAGCGCCCTACCTTGACCACTTCCGACACCGCCCACCATGAGGGGCCGTCCGCGCGTCAAGAAGCGAGCGGGGGCGGCGCCGCCGAGATCGTCTTCGACTCGGTCACCAAGCGCTATCCAGGCCAGGCCGAGCCGGCGGTCGACAACCTGTCGCTGACGATCGGCGCCGGGGAGATCTGCATGCTCGTCGGGCCCTCGGGCGCCGGCAAGACGACCGCCCTGAAGCTGATCAACCGCCTGATCGACTTCGAGGAGGGCGACATCCTCATCGACGGCCGCGGCGTGCGTGAGCAGAACCTGACCGAGCTGCGCCGCGGGATCGGCTACGTGATCCAGCAGATCGGGCTGTTCCCGCACATGACGATCGCGGCGAACATCGGCACCGTCCCGCGCCTGCTCGGCTGGGACAAGGCGCGCATCCGCGACCGCGCCGCCGAGCTGCTCGAGCTGGTCGGCCTCGATCCCGAGTACGCGAAGCGCTATCCGACCCAGCTCTCCGGCGGCCAGCGCCAGCGCGTGGGCCTGGCGCGCGCGCTCGCCGCCGACCCGCCGGTGATGCTGATGGACGAGCCGTTCGGGGCGCTCGACCCGATCACGCGCGCGCGGCTCCAGGACGAGTTCCTGCGGCTCCAGTCGCGCGTGGGCAAGACCGTCGTGTTCGTCACCCACGACATCGACGAGGCGATCAAGATGGGCGACAGGGTCTGCGTCCTGCGCCAGGGCGGCGTGCTCGCCCAGTACGACCCGCCCGACGTGCTGCTCGCGAAGCCGGTGGACGAGTTCGTGGCCGACTTCGTGGGGGCGGACCGCGGCCTCAAGCGCCTGTCGCTGCGCCGCGTGGGCGACCTGCGGCTGCTGCCTGCCCCGAGCGCGAAGGCGGGCGACGACGCCGGCGAGGCGCGCGCACGCGTCAAGCAGGCGGGCTACGAGACGCTGATCCTGGTGGACGACCAGGACCACCCGCAGGGGATCATCGAGGCCGACAAGCTGAACGGCCGGGTCGACGCGGCGCTCGCGCGGCCGATCGGCGTCGCCGGCCGGCTCGAGATGCCGCTGCGCGACGCGCTGTCGGTCATGCTGTCGCAGACCGGCAGTCACCTCGTCGTCGTGGACGACGACGAGCGGCTCGCCGGATACGTCTCGGCCGACCTGATCAGCGCGGCGCTGGCGGGAACCGACGCCTCGGCGCGCGCGTTCGGCTCGGAGGAGGACGCCGAGTGATCGCGTTGCTCGCGCAAGGCGGTCCGGTCATCCCGAACTTCGGCGGTGGCGGCGCGGGCAACAGCTGCGTGCGCGACAACCACCTGTTCTGCTGGAACTGGTTCGCCGACAACTGGAGCGACACGTTCCAGCCGCGGCTGATCGAGCACATCGAGCTGACCGTGGTCGCGCTCGCGATCGGGTTCGTGATCTCGTTCGCGGCGGCGCTCTTCGCCTACCGCTACGAGTGGTTCGACCTCCCGTTCAGCACCCTGGCTGCGTTCCTCTACACGATCCCGAGCCTCGCGCTGTTCCAGGTGCTGGTGGGGATCACCGGGCTCACGATCACGACGGCGCTGATCCCGCTTGTGAGCTACACGCTGCTGATCCTCTTCCGAAACACCCTGATCGGACTGCGCGAGGTTCCCGAGGAGGTCCGCGAGGCCGCGCGCGGCATGGGCCTGACGCGGCGCCAGACGCTGTGGCGCGTGGAGATGCCGCTCGCGCTGCCCGCGATCCTCGCCGGCCTCCAGATCGCCGCCGTGACCGTCGTGAGCCTGGCGACGATCGCCGCCTTCGTCTACGACCACGGGCTCGGCTCGCCGATCTTCGACGCGATCAACCGCAGCACGTTCAAGACCGAGCTGATCGGGGCCGGCGGGCTCGCGATCCTGCTCGGCATCGCCTCGTACGGCCTGTTCGCGGTGATCCAGCGCCTTGCGACTCCATGGACGCGAGCACGGCGGACATGACGCTCGCGACCATCTTCAATTTCTTCGGCGACAACGTGTCGCTGCTGCTCAGCGAGTGCCTCTGGACGCTGAAGATGTTCGCCGCCGCGTTCGGAATCGCGGTCGTCATCGCGGTCCCGCTGGGGATCTGGCTCGGCCACATCCACCGCGGCAGCTTCCTCGCGATCAACATCTCCAACATGGGCCGCGCGCTCCCGAGCCTCGCCGTGATCGCGATCGGCCTCACCATCTTCGGGCTCGGCTTCCTCAACGTGATGATCGCGCTCGTGATCCTCGCCGTGCCGGTGATCCTCACGAACGCCTACGTGGCGGTCGACGGGGTGGAGCGCGACCTCACCGAGGCCGCGCGCGGCATGGGGATGACGGGATTCGAGACGCTGTTCCGCGTCGAGCTGCCGCTCGCGCTGCCGCTCCTGTTCGCCGGGATGCGCACCGCCGCGCTCTACGTGATCGCCACGACCCCGCTCGCCGCCCTCGCCGGCGCGGACGGCGGTCTCGGCGACGTGATTTCCAACCAGGCCAGCTACCGGTTCGACGGCGTCGTGGCGGCGTCGCTGCTCATCTCGGTGCTCGCTTTCGCGGTTGACGGACTCTTCGCCCTGTTGCAGCGCTACGTGACGCCGCGTTCGCTGCGCGGTAGGGGCGGGATCGAGGCCAAGGGCTCAGCGCTCGAGGCGACATAGGAACAAGGAGAGGGACAACCATGACGGGACGGACTTGGTACAGGGGGTGGGTCGCGCTGCTCGCGGTCGCACTCGCGATCGGGCTCGCGGCCTGTGGGTCGAGCAGCAAGAAGAGCTCGGAGTCGAGCTCGGGATCGACGGCGGCGTCGCAGCCGGGCAAGGGCAAGCCGGCGATCACCCTCGGCTCGAAGAACTTCACCGAGGAGTACATCCTCGGGCAGCTCTACCTCCAGGCCCTGAAGGCGAAGGGCTACGACGTCAGCCTGAAGAACAACATCGGCAGCTCGGAGATCACCGACAAGGCGCTCACGAGCGGCAAGATCGACATGTACCCCGAGTACACGGGCGTCATCGCGCAGGAGCTCGCGCACGGTAACGGCAAGGTGACGAGCGCCGAGCAGACCTACCAGGCCGCGAAGGCATTCGAGGAGAAGCGTGGCTTCACGGTTCTCGACAAGTCGCCCGGCTTCGATGCCGACGCGAACGCCGTCACGACCAAGTACGCGCAGAAGAACGGCCTGAAGTCGACCGAGGACCTCAAGAAGGTGCCCGGCTTCAAGTTCGGCGCGCCGCCGGAGAACAAGACGCGCTTCCAGGGCGCCGTGGGCATGAAGAAGGTGTACGGCCTGGACTTCAAGTTCGTGCCGCTCGCCATCGGGCTCCGGTACCAGGCGCTCGACAGCGGCAAGATCGACGTCGCTGCCGTGTTCACCACCGAGGGCCAGCTCGCGGACAAGAGCAAGTACACGGTCCTGACCGACCCGAAGGGCATCTTCGGCTTCCAGAACATCACGCCGGTGATCAGCAAGAAGAAGCTGGCGGCGATGGGTCCGGACTTCGCGACCACGGTGAACGCCGTGACCTCGAAGCTGACCAACGAGGCGCTTCAGAAGATGAACGGCGCCGTGGACCTGGACAAGCAGAAGCCGGCCGACGTGGCCAAGCAGTTCCTGCAGGCGAACGGACTGCTCTAGCAGTTGGCAGTCGGCAGTCGGCAGTCGGCAGAGGGGCCCCGGCGCTTGCTGGGGTCCCTCGTCGTCTTGCTGCTGTTCGTTGCAGGTTGTGGCGGGGCAGCGCATAAGCCCGCCACGTCGGCTTCATCCAAGCCGACCGTGCGGCTCGGGACGAAGAACTTCACCGAGGAGTTCGTGGTCGGGCAGCTGTATGCCCAGGCGTTGCGGGCGAAGGGCTTCCGCGTCGAGCTGAAGAACGACATCGGCAGCTCGGAGATCGTCGACCGCGCGCTCACCGCCGGGGCGATCGACATGTACCCCGAGTACACGGGCGTGATCGTGCGGGAGATCGCGCACGAGAAGCGGCGGCCGCGGTCGGCCGCGGAGACCTATGCCCGCGCGAAGGCGTTCCAGTCGGGCCGCGGGTTCGCCGTGCTGGACCGGACGCCCGGCCAGGACGTGCTCGCCAACGCCGTGCGGACCGGCTTCGCCCGCAGGCACGGGCTCAGGAGCACCGCCGACCTCAAGCGCATCGGGAGCTTCACCTACGGCGGGCCGGCGGAGAACCGCACGCGCTTCCAGGGCGTCGTGGGCATGCGTCAGGTCTACAAGCTGAACAACCTCCGCTACGTGCCGCTCAGGATCGAGAATCGCTACCGCGCGCTCGCGAGCGGGAAGGTCGACATGATCGGCGCCTTCTCGACCGAGCCGCAGCTGCGCGACACGCGCAAGATCACCGTGCTGTCGGATCCCGAGGGCATCTTCGGCTACCAGAACATCGTGCCGGTCATCCGCCGCAGCGTGCTCGCGCGCGAGGGTCCGCTGTTCACCGCCACGGTCAACGCGGTGAGCGCGAAGCTGACGAACGAGGTACTGCGCGAGCTGAACGCGGCGGTCGATCTGAAGGGCCGGGCGCCGGCGGACGTGGCGCGGCAGTTCCTGCAGCAGAACGGGCTGCCTTAGGGGCTGCGTTACCGCCGCCGGTTGTGTGCGAAGCAGCAGCGAAAACCGAACCCGGCGCTGCGGAGCGCCGACCACCGCGTGCTCGGTCACATCCAGGCCGACATCGCCGCGCGCGCGGGGAGCGACCCTTGGGCGTTCGTTGTGCATTTACTGGGGCCATAGCAACACCAGATGCACAACGAAGGCGTGGCACCAGCCAGAGGGCCAGCGGCGCCCGCCTCCCATGCGGCAGTCGTCGGTCTCGATCCTGATCGACGCCGGCGGGCGTCCCATCGCAGGCTCGGCAAACGTGAAAGGAGAGCTTCTTCAGAGCGACGGCCTGCTGTAGGGTCGGCAGCACGATGCGCCGCATGCTCTGGCCAGCATGTCTCGTCGCGCTCGGCGCGCTGATGCTTCCCGCGGTCGCGCGGGCGGATCTGCTCGACACGTTCCGGCGACTCGACCTGCGCTCGCTCAATCCGGCGCCGCTCGTGCCCACGGTCGTCCCACCGCGCCTGCGACCGATCGACCGGACGATCACACAGAGTCCGACGGTTCACCGGCGGGCCTATGCGGTGCGGCTGGTGCACTACACCGACGCCGGGCCCGACGCGGTGCTCGCCCTTTCCGGCGGCGACTATCCGAGCATGAAGGCCGCGCTACGCGACCATCGTGGCGAGAAGCACAGGTCCATGCGCGTGCGGGGCCGCCACGCCTTCTTCTTCAACAAGCGCGGCGATCGGCACATCGTCTGGTCCGAGGGAGCGCGCGTGTTCGACCTGGTATCCGGCACGCCGCGCAAGGTGTCGGTCGCGCAGATGCGAGCGACCGCCGCGGGTCTCGAGCCGCTCGGGCACTACTACATCGGCAGCTCGCAGGACCCGGACAGCTCCGCATACGCGGACCTCGCGACCACGGCGCACACGGTGAGCGTGCGCCTCGAGTTCAACGCGAACTGCACCTTCACGCCGCATGCGGGCCAGGCGGCGGTGTTCGTCGCGCCGCTCCACGGCGGCAGCTTCAGCTTCGACGTGGCCTCGAACCGGCTCGGCTCCGCACCCTGGACCGGGAGCGTGTCCGGAACCGTCGGCGCCGACTCCGCCAGCGTTCACTACGACGTGAGCGGGACGATCGACGGCGAGAGCTGCAGCGGCGCGGAGACACTCAGCCTGCCGCGGAACCGCCGGCGATAGTCGCGGCCACCAGCGGAACGCCGGGGCGGTAGACCAGGTGTGAGTACGACGGCGCGTCGAGCACGACGGCGTCGCCGCGGGCGCCGGGGGAGAGGTGGCCGATGTCGTCGCGGCGCAGCGCCCGAGCGCCGCCGAGCGTCGCGGCGGTGAGCGCCTCCTCCATCGTCATGTGCATGTCGCGCACGGCGAGCGCGAGGCAGAAGGCCATCGAGGTCGTGTAGCTCGAGCCGGGGTTGCAGTTGGTGGCGATCGCCGGTGCCACACCGGCGTCGATCGCGCGGCGCGCGTCGGGGTAGGGCTGGCGCGTGGAGAAGTCGGTGGCGGGGAGGAATGTGGCGACGGTGTCGCTGCCCGCGAGCGCGTCGATGTCGGCGTCCTCGAGGTACGTGCAGTGGTCCACCGACGCCGCGCCCATCTCGACGGCGAGACGCACGCCCGGGCCGGGGCCGAGCTGGTTGCCGTGCACGCGCAGGCCGAGCCCTGCGTCGCGGCCGGCGGCGAGGACGCGGCGCGACTGCTCCTCGTCGAACGCGCCCTCCTCGCAGAAGACGTCGATCCACTTCGCGTGCGGCGCGCAGGCGGCGAGCATGTCGCCGCAGACGAGGTCGACGTAGTCGCCGGCGCGCCCCTCGTACTCGGCTGGGACCACGTGCGCGCCCAGGAACGTCACGTCGTCGGTCAGCTCCGCCGCGACCTCGCACGAGCGCCGCTCGGTGTCCACGTCCAGGCCGTAGCCGGATTTGATCTCGAGGTGCGTTATGCCGGCGCGCAGTGCCTCGGCGCGCCGCGCCGCCGCCAGCTCGCGCAGCTGCTCGCGGCTCGCAGCGCGGGTGGCCTCCGTGGTCACGCGGATCCCGCCCGCGGCGTAGGGCGCACCCGCCATCCGCGCGGCGAACTCGTCGCCGCGGTCGCCCGCGAACACGAGGTGGGTGTGGCTGTCGACGAAGCCCGGGATCACGCAGCGTCCCCCGGCATCGAGGCGCTCGTCACCGGCGGCGCCCGTGCGCTCGATCGCGCTCACCCGTCCGTCCTCGATCACGAGCGCGGCGTCGCGGACCTGGCCGCGCTCGGGGTCGTTCGTGACCAGCAGGCCGATGTTGTCGATCACGAGCGCGCTCATGTGATCCAGCGTCCACCCACCATCACGCGCCGCACGTCGGGCGCGGACGCCGCGAACACCAGCGACTCCAGGGCGAAGTCGGGCTCGGTCCCGCGCAGGCGCACCGAGTCGAGCGATACGTTCACGAGGTCGGCGAGCGCGCCGGCCTCGATGCGCCCCGCGTCGGGCCAGCCGAGCGCGGCGTGGCCCTCGGCGGTCGCGGCGCTCAGCAGCTCGTGCGCGGGGTGCAGGCCGCGCGTTCCCGTGGCGAGCCGCTCGTCGAGCTCGATCGCGCGCGCCTCCTCGAAGATGTCGATCATCGCCTGCGAGTCGCTACCGACCGCGAGGCGCGCGCCGGCGTCGCGCAGCCTGCGCGCGGGGCCGATCCCGTCGGCCAGGTCGCGCTCGGTGGTGGGGCAGAGGCAGACCGTCGCACCGGCGAGCAGGTCGACGTCCTCCGGCGTCAGGTGCGTGGCGTGGATCGCGGTGAAGTTGCCGTCGAGCGCGCCGGCTTCGGCCAGCAGCTGCGTGGGCGTGCGCCCGTGGCGCTCGAGGCACTCCTCGTTCTCGCGCGGCTGCTCGGACACGTGCGCGTGCAGCGGCCGCTCGCCCGCCCATTCGGCCACGACGCGCATGGAGTCCGGGTCCACGGCGCGGACGCTATGGATCGCCGCGCCGATGCGCAGGTCCGGCGCGTCGCTCAGCCCGCCGGCGCGCTCGGCCCACGCATGCGCGTCGGCATCGCGGAAGCTGTCGATGCCGCCGTGCAGATAGCACGCATCGAGCAACGTCATCCGGATGCCGACGTCGCGCGCGGCGGCGATCACCGCCTGCTCCATGTCGCCCGGCCCATGCACGTAGTGGAACTCGCCCACGCACGTGACCCCTGCCAGCGCCATCTCCTCGAAGCAGGCGCGCGCGATCGCGAACATCGTGTCCGGGTTCAGCGACGCCGCCAGCTCGTACATCTGCTCGCGCCAGGTCCAGAACGACCCGGTGCCGACCTGCGTGCGCCCGCGCAGCGCGCGCTGGAAGGCGTGCGAGTGCACGTTCGCGAGGCCCGGCAGCGTCAGGCCGGAGAGCCGCTCGGCGTCGCCGGGCCCGGCGCCGGTCGTCACCGAGGCGATGCGGTCGCGGTCAACCTCGATCAGCACACCCTGCTCGGCGCGCTCGTCCCCGAGCCACGCGAGCTCGCACCAGAGCTTCGTCACGACCCCAGCCGCTGGACGATCGCGCGTGCCTCGCGCTCGAACTCCGCGCGTCCGTGGCGGTCGAACTCCTCCCAGGTCGCGAACGTGGACGGATCGCGCACGCGGTCGAGGAACAGGACGCCGTTCAGGTGGTCGAACTCGTGCTGGAAGGTGCCCGCCGTGAGGCCTCTGCGCTCCTCTACGTGCTCCTTGCCGTCGCGGTCGAGATAGCGAACGCGCACCGAGGCGGCGCGCTCCACGGTCCCGCGAAGGGTCGGCACCGAGAGGCAGCCCTCGTTGATCGCGATCGTCTCGTCGCCGAACGGCTCCACCACCGGGTTCACCATCACGGTGAGCGGCACCGGCGGCTTGTACGGGTAGCGCGGGTTGCCCTCGGTCACCTCGACAACGGCGATCCGGCGCAGGTCGCCCACCTGGTTCGCAGCGAGACCGGCGCCGTTCGCCGCACGCTTGGTCTCGATCAGGTCGTCGATGAGGTGCTGCGTGTCCGGCGAGGCCAGCTCCTCGGCGCTCAATTCGCGCGCCCGCTCGCGCAGCACCGGGTCGCCGACCTGCACGATCGGTAGGACGGTCACTCGCCCTCGCGCATCGGGATCCGCACGCCGCGCTCGTCCGCCACGCGCGCCGCCTCGTCGTAGCCCGCGTCGACGTGGCGGATCACTCCGGTTCCGGGGTCGGTCGTGAGCACGCGCTCGAGCTTCTGCGCGGCGAGGTCGGTGCCGTCGGCCAGGCACACCATCCCCGCGTGGATCGAGCGCCCGATTCCCACGCCGCCGCCGTGATGGATGCTCACCCAGGTCGCGCCCGCCGAGGTGTTCACCAGGGCGTTCAGCAGCGGCCAGTCGGCGATCGCGTCGGAGCCGTCGGCCATGTCCTCGGTCTCGCGGTAGGGCGACGCCACCGAGCCCGAGTCGAGGTGGTCGCGGCCGATCACGACCGGCGCGCTCAGCTCGCCGCTGCGCACCATCTCGTTGAAGCGCAGCCCGAGCCGGTGGCGCTCGCCGTAGCCGAGCCAGCAGATGCGCGCCGGCAG
>JAICRZ010000265.1 GCA_025937135.1 Thermoleophilaceae bacterium | reverse complement strand
TAGGTGGCCTTGACCTGCTCCTCGATCCCGTTCGTCAGCGGGTCCTGATGGATGCGCTCGGGCGCGCCGGCCAGGTTGTCGTCCCAGTTCGGCCCCCACTGGATCTCCTCGATCGCCTTGCCCGTGATCTGCGAGCGCGCGCGGGCGACGGGATCGTGCTTCGAGAGCGGCGCGGTGATCAGCTTGTCGTAGTCGTAGGTCCAGGGCTCGTAGTAGTCGTCGATCTGTGGCAGGTCCGGGTTGGCGAAGATCGACAGGAGCTTCTTGATCCGGCCGCCGGCCTTGAGCTTCAGGCGCCCCTTGCGGTCGAGCTCCCAGCCGCCGCGCCAGTGCTCGTTGTCCTCCCAGCGCTTCGGGTAGCCGAGCCCGGGCTTGGTCTCGACGTCGTTGAACCACATGTACTCGGCGCCCGGCCGGTTGGTCCAGACCTGCTTGCAGGTGACCGAGCAGGTGTGGCAGCCGATGCACTTGTCCAGGTTCATGACCATGCCGACCTGCGCGCGGACCCTCATTCGAACGTCACCTCCGCCTCGCGCTTGCGCAGCACGGTGATCTCGTCGCGCTGCGAGCCCGTCGGCCCGTAGTAGTTGAAGCCGAACGAGAGCTGGGCGTAGCCGCCGATGAAGTGCGTCGGCTTCATGACGATCCGCGTGAGCGAGTTGTCGGTGCCGCCGCGCTTGCCCTGGAGCTCGGTCAGCGGGACGTTCAGGTGGCGGTCCTTCGCGTGGTACATCAGGCAGGTTCCCTGGGGCACGCGGTGCGTGACCGCCGCGCGGCAGGCCACCACGCCGTTGCGGTTGTAGGCCTCGAGCCAGTCGTTGTCCTTCACGTCGAGCGCCTCGGCGTCCTCGCGGCTGATCCACAGCATCCCGCCGCCGCGGAAGAGGGTGAGCATGTGCAGGTTGTCCTGGTACTCGGAGTGGATCGACCACTTCGAGTGCGGCGTCAGGTACTTGAGCGTGAGCTCGCGGCGGCCTGAGCCGTCGTGCGCGCCCTGGTCGCCGAAGATCGCGCGGTGGTGCAGCGGCGGGCGGAAGACCGGCAGCCCCTCGCCCAGCTCCAGCATCCACTCGTGGTCGAGGTAGAAGTGCTGGCGCCCCGACAGCGTGTGCCACGGCTTCTCGCGCTCGACGTTCATCGTGAACGGCGCGTAGCGGCGGCCGTGGTGCTCGATGCCCGACCACTCCGGCGAGGTGATCACCGTGCGCGGCTGGACCTGCGCGTCGTGGAAGCTGATCCGGTCGCCCTCGCGCGAGCTCGACAGGTCAGCCAGCGGCACGCCGCAGGTGCGCTCGAGCGAGCGGAATCCCTCGGTGGCGAGCCGGCCGTTGGTGGTGCCGGACAGCAGCAGGATCGCCTCGCACGCATGTTCGACGTCCCGGAGCGACGGACGTCCGTCGGCCACGCCGCCACGCACCGCCCCGTTCTTCGCGCGCAGCTCCGCGACCTCCTCGCCGGCCACCCAGCTCGCTCCCTTCACCGACTGGCCCAGCTCCTCCACGAGCGGCCCTAGCGCCGCCCACTTCTCCGCCACGCGCCCGTAGTCGCGCTCCACCACCACCAGCTTGGGCATCGTCTTGCCGGGCACCGGCTCGCACTCCCCCGCGCGCCAGTCGCGCACCTCGCCGAACGGCTGGGCGATCTCGTCGGCGCTGTCGTGCAGCAGTGGCGCGGCCACCACGTCGCGGCGCACCCCGAGGTGGCGCTCGGCCAGCTCAGAGAAGCGCTCGGCCACTCGGTGGAACGCCTCCCAGTCGGTCTTCGACTCCCACGGCGGCGGCACGGCCGGGTTGAACGTGTGCACGAACGGGTGCAGGTCCGTCGACGACAGGTCGTGCTTCTCGTACCAGGTGGCGGCCGGCAGCACGACGTCGGAGAACAGCGCGTTGCTCGTCATCCGGAAGTCGATCGTGGTGAGGAGGTCGAGCTTGCCCTCGGGCGCCTCGTCGTGCCACGCCACCTCCTGCGGGCGCAGCTCGGGCGGCGACTCCTCGGCGCGCACCGCGTTCTCGGTGGTGCCGAGCAGGTGCTTGAGGAAGTACTCGTGGCCCTTCCCCGAGGAGCCGAGCAGGTTGGCGCGCCAGACGGTCATGACCTTCGGGTGGTTGCCCGGCGCGTCGGGGTCCTCGCACGCGAAGCGCATCCGTCCCTCGCGCAGCTCGCGCACGGCGTACTCCGCGGGGTCGATCCCTTCGCGCTCGGCTTCCTCGACGACGTCGAGCGAGCTGCGGTCGAAGCTGGGGAACGAGGGCAGCCAGCCGAGCCGCGCGCCGAGCGCGTTCACGTCGGCGATGTGCTTGCCCTCGAGCAGGCCGCGGCCGAGCGGCGAGGCG